>JAPPHC010000032.1 GCA_028821145.1 Gammaproteobacteria bacterium
CGCTGGAAGAAATCGTGGTGACGGCCCGAAAGGTCGAAGAGAACCTGATGGAAGTACCGCTGGCCATTACGGCCTTCTCCGCGGAGGAACTGGAGGCCATCGACATGGCGGAACTGACCGACATACAGTTGTATACGCCCAGCTTCAGCTTCACCAACCAGCAGGGCGGGTCGGGGCGCAACGACCGTTCGTCCAACGCCCTGGTGTTCCGGGGTCTGTACCTGAATATCAACGTGGGCATCAACGCCGGCGGCCTGCTGTTCATCGACGGCGCCCCTGTAGTTGGCGGCTATTCGCCCAGCATTGTCGACACCGAGCGCGTCGAGATCCTGAAAGGCCCGCAGAGCGCATATTTCGGCCGGTCCACCTTCGTCGGCGCCCTGAATTTCGTGATGAAGGAACCGGGCGATGAATTCGGCGGCCGAATCTCCACCGATTTTTCAAGTTTCGGTTCCAACGAACAACACATCATGGTCGAGGGTCCCATCGTCAAGGACAAGCTTTCCATGCGGGTCAGCGGCCGGCACTGGCGTCAGGGGGGCTACATCGACAACTACGCCGACCCCTCTGACGAACTGGGCGAACGCACCACCAATTCCATTTCCACCTCAATCGTTTTCACGCCCACCGACTCGCTGAAGGCAAAGCTGTTCGTCAATTTCTTCGTGGACGAAGACTGGTCCGCCACGCAGTTCGCGCTCAAGCAGGATCAATTCAATGGGCGGGGCAATATCGACGGCAGCTGCGATCCGTTGAGTGCGCCGCTCCGCCCGGGCGTGCAGGAAGGTTCGCGCGCGGCGTTCGGCTATGTTTGCGGCGAGCTGCCGAGCATGGGCGAGGTGGACCCGGCGATCTTTTCCGCCGATACGGTGATCGATCCGATCCTCGAGAAAACCCTGTTCGACCCGAATCCCAACTGGCTGGTGTTCGATCCCGACTTCCATCGGGCACCGGGACTCAAGCGTGAGGCCTTCCAGACCAGCCTGCGCATCGACTTCGAACATTCGTCCGGTTATTCGTTCACCTCGCTGTCGGCATTCCACACCGACAAGAACCAGAACGTCATCGACCTAAACTACCGGGACGGCCGCTCGCGGGCCAACCCGTTCTATCCGCTGTTCGGTATCGTGCTCGGCCGCACGGACGTCCGTCCGGACTGGAACACCACGCTGGCGATACAGGCCGAACAGGAGGACTGGAGCCAGGAGTTCCGCGTTACGTCGCCTCAGGACAAGCGCTTCCGCTGGGTCGCGGGTTTCAATTACTTTGACGCGTACTCCCCTGGCCAGTCGGTGTACGGCAACCTGATCGTTGGGCCGTTCTTCACATCGGCCATCGTGGAACGCGAGGTGGAAACGCCTGCCGTGTTCGGCGCCGCTTATTACGACATCACGCCGAAGCTGACCCTGAGCGCGGAAGCCCGCTACCAATGGGACAAGATCTCCGAGAATACGCTGATCGGCGTAAATCAACTCCCGCCCGAATCCCCGCTGGTTTTCAGCGGGACATTCAAGAGCTTTGCTCCGCGCATATCGCTGGACTACAAGTACGCCGACAACTCGACCGTTTACGTGCTGTACTCGCGCGGTTTTCGCCCGGGACGCTTCAACGCCGTGCTGGCCAGCGCAAGCCCGGCCGTGCTGGACGCGCTCAGGGCCGTGGCGCCCACGGCCGGAATCAATATTCTCGAGGAGAAGCTCGACAACTACGAGATCGGCTGGAAAGCCACCTGGCTGGGAGGCCGTGCCCGGACCACCCTGGCGCTCTACTACGATGAATGGCTGAACGGGCAGGTCGGCAACAGCATCCCCGTGGTTGCCGACGGCGTAGCCAACCTGATCAACATCGTCCTGAACAACGGTACGGCCGAACTCAGGGGCATCGAGTTCGAGGGCCAGTTTCAGGCCACCGAGAACCTGACGCTGGCAGCCTCATACGGCCTGAACGATACCGAGGTCAAGTCCTTCGTTTGCGGCGACTGCAACCTGGTCTACGGCAGCTTCGACGGCGTGGTGGGGAATGAACTGCCCAGCGCGCCGCGGGTCACCTGGGCCGTTTCAGGTCAGTACGAAGACAATCTGATGGGCGACTGGGACTGGTACGGACGGGTGGACTGGGCGCACCAGGGAAGCCGCTACACGGACTTTTCCAATATCGCGAAAACGTCGCCCTACGACAACGTGAATATTCGTATCGGCGTGCGCGGTTCGAGTCTTTCGGTTGAGGCTTTCGTCGAGAACGCGCTGGACCACGATGAATTCATACAGGGTTCTCTGGGCGTTGACCTGTTCACCTTTATCCGGGGACCCAACAAGAACGAAGTGCGCGTCTCGGCTCCCATACCGAGGAGCTACGGCATCCGCCTGGGCTACAACTTCTAGCGCAACCAGGCAACGATGCTGATCACCCGCTAGGGTTTTTCCGACTCGGGGTCGATCACGCAGACTTCGCAGTCGCCGCCCAGGTCCATGTTGCCCTGGCCGGCGACCAGCGCGCCCACGGCGCCGAGGTTGTCGGGGTTGGGTTTGGGGTAGGCGGCGTCACTGTGGCGCACGCCCAGCGTGAGCAGCGCTTCGGCGGTCTTGTAGCCGGTGCGCATCGACTCGAAGACGGGCACGTCCACCTGCGCCGCGACGTCGGGACCGACGGGCGCCATGCATGTGCAGCCGAGCATGATGGTATCGGCGCCGTCTTCCGATACCGCCGCATTGATGGCGTCGACGATGCGTTTCTTCAGCGATTCGTTCCGATCCTTCAGGCCCGCCGTGGTGGCCGCGGCCTGTTCGACCCCTGCGACTTCACGGTCCTCCTGCACGTTGCGGATGGATGCGCAGCGGTCCTGCATGCCGCAACTGCTCAGCCGCTCCTGCTGAATGAAGTTCAGTTTCGGCGGCCAGATCGTGACGATGGAGAAACGACGGCCGGTGTTCACGCACATGGCCATGGTCGCTTCGCCGGCCCCTACGACCACCATGTCGGTTGCCGATTTCATCTCGTCGATGCCGTAGTCGCCCACGGTATTGATGAACACGGCGTCGAATCCGGCCTTCTCCGCCTCCAACGCGCAGTCCAGGTAGGCCAGCGCCGTCAGGCCCCGGTCATACGGCGTCATCGGGAAGGTGCGCAAGCGCGGTTCGATCAGCTCCGGAGTGAAGCCGTTCGCGGCGATTTCCCGGATGGGGGAGGGCGGGACATTGGTCCCCGTCGGCGCGGCACCGGTTCCGATGATGCCGATTCGATAAGCCATGGCTCCTCCCTCCTTGCGCTTCTATTGCTGGCGAACCAGGGCGCGGGCGCCGATGTCGGAGCGGTGGAAGGCGCCTTCGAAGGAAATGTCCGACACCGCATCGTAAGCCCGGTCGCGCGCTTCGGGCAGGGAGTCGCCCAGCGCGGTAACGCACAGCACGCGACCGCCGGCAGTCACGACCTCGCCGTCGTTCATGGCCGTTCCGGCGTGAAACACCTTTACGGACGAGTTGTCCGCCGTGTCGAGGCCGGAAATCTCGTGGCCCTTTGCATAGCTGCCGGGGTAGCCGCCGGACGCCATGACCACGCCCAGCGCGCAACGCGGGTCCCAGCTCACACGGACCTTGTCCAGCCGCCCTTCACGCGTCGCCTCGATCAGGTCGAGCAGGTCCGTGCGCATGCGCATCATCAGCGGCTGGCATTCCGGGTCGCCGAACCGGACGTTGAACTCCAGCACCCGGGGGGCGCCGTCCGGAGAAATCATCAGGCCCGCATACAGCACGCCCCTGAACGGAGTGCCCTTGTCCCGCATCGCGCGCACCACCGGGTGCATGACCTCGTTCATTACGCGCGCCTGCACATCCGAGTCGAGCACCGGCGCGGGCGAATAGGCGCCCATGCCGCCGGTGTTCGGTCCACGGTCGCCGTCGTCGCGGGCCTTGTGGTCCTGCGATGACGCGAGCGGCAATACATGTTCGCCGTCCACGAGGGCGATGAAACTGGCCTCTTCGCCCTCCAGGAAATCTTCCACCAGCACCCGCAGGCCGGCCTCGCCGAACGCCCGGCTTTCGAGCATGTCGCGCAGCGCGACTCGGGCCTCATCGCGGGTTTCGGCAATAATCACGCCCTTGCCGGCGGCCAGGCCGTCAGCCTTGACCACCATGGGCGCGGGGCGCTCGTCGACATGGGCCAGGGCCGGCTCCAGCGCGGTGAATTCCCGAAAGCCAGCGGTGGGCGCTCCGGCGGCATCCAGCACCTCCTTAGAAAAGACCTTCGAACCCTCGAGCCGGGCCGCGGCTGCCGTGGGGCCGAAGCAGGGCATCCCGGCCCTCTCCATCTGATCGACCAGGCCCGCGACCAGCGGCGCCTCCGGGCCGGGTATTACCAACTCCACGTCTTCCGTAATGGCGAACGCCACCAGGCGTGCGTTCTCGTCCGCTTCCAGCGGCACGTTGCACACGCCGGGCTCGCGGGCGGTTCCCGCGTTCCCGGGCGCGACCAGGACTTCGCTGATGCGATCGGATTGCGCCAGTTTCCAGGCCAGCGCGTGTTCGCGGCCGCCACTGCCGGTAACGAGTACTTTCATCAGTGGCGGAAGTGGCGCATGCCGGTGAACAGCATGGCCACGCCTCGCGCATCCGCAGCGGCGATGACTTCCCTGTCTCGAATGGAGCCGCCGGGTTGTATGACGACGGTGATCCCCTCGTCGGCGGCAGCCTCAAGACCGTCGGCGAACGGCAGGAAGCCGTCGGAAGCCATCGCCGATCCCTTCAGACTGAAGCCGCAGTCCGCCGCCCGCCAGGCGGCGATACGGGCGCTCATCACGCGGCTGGTCTGACCGCCGCCGATGCCCAGCGTCTGTCCGTCACGCGCGTAAACCACGGCGTTGGACGACACGAAGCGGGCCACGGTCCACGCGAACCCGGCGTCGCGCAGTTCTTCGTCGGTGGGCGCGCGTTGGCTTACGACCTCGTGGCGCTCCGCGGCGGCGGCATCGGAAGTCTGCGCCAGTACGGCGCCGTCCAGCACCTTGAGGCCGGGCAGATCGCCGTCCCCGCCGGAAGATGCGGGAGCCTGCTCGACCAGGCGCAGGTTTCCGCGCTTCTTCAATACCTCGAGAGCGGCGGGCGAGAACTCCGGCGCGATCACGACTTCGGCAAACTGGTTCGAAATTTGTCGGGCGGCGTCTTCGTCCACCGGGACGTTGAAGGCGATGACGCCTCCGAATGCCGATTCGGGGTCGGCAGCGAACGCGCGTTGATAGGCGTCGCTTGCACTGCCGCTCACGGCCACCCCGCAGGGCGTAGCGTGCTTGATGATGGCGCAGGCGTGATCAGGCAGGGCCGACGCACATTGGCGCGCCAGGTCCGCGTCGGCCAGGTTGTTGTAGGAGAGGGGCTTGCCGCCGAGCAGACGCAGACCGTCGGCGCCCGGTGCGCTTGAAGGCGCGTACACGGCAGCCTGCTGATGGGGGTTCTCGCCGTAGCGCAGGTCGGCTTGCTTTACCAGTTCCACGGACAGCCGTTCCGGCAGCGTCTCGCCGGATACGCCGGCGGCGCCTTCCAGCCAGCCGCAGATCGCCCGGTCGTAGCGGGCCGTGTGGTCGAACGCCTTGACCGCCAGGCGGCGGCGCGTGTCCTCGCCGAGTACGCCGGCGGCTTCGATCTCCGAGGCCACCGCATCGTAGTCCGACGGGTCCACCACGACGCCGACGCGCTCATGGTTCTTGGCCGCTGCACGGATCATGGCCGGGCCGCCCACGTCGATCTGCTCGACGACCTCCGCGCGTTCGGCGCCGGCACGGGACGCGGCCTCAACGAACGGATACAGATTGATCACGGCCAGGGCGATCGGCCGTATGCCGTGCCGGGCGATGTCTTCGGCGTCCTGTTCCGGGCGGCAGAGCAAGGCCCCGTGAATCGCCGGATGCAGGGTCTTGACACGTCCGCCCAGCATTTCCGGAGAACCGGTCACGGCCGCGACCTCCTCCACCTTCAATCCCGCTTCGCGCAACAGCTTCGCGGTGCCGCCGGAGGCAACGAGATCCCAGCCCGCGTCCGCAAGGCGGGCCGCGAAATCGCTCGCGCCGGTCTTGTCCGAAACGCTGAACAGCGCCCTGG
>JAPPHC010000020.1 GCA_028821145.1 Gammaproteobacteria bacterium
ACCGGTGGCCCCGTTCATCATGGTGGGCCTGGCCAACCTGCTGGTCATGGCGGCCACCGGAAGTCTGATGCTCAGGGAATCTCGCGCCGCCGCCGCCCAGCGCGCGGAAGGCGCCGCCTGAACACGGCTGTCGACATGAGAGCCTGGGGGGGAGGGCGTCCCGCCCTCCGGGAAGGCGAGACGCCTTCCCACCCGGGAATGCGAGGGAGCAAAGGTTGTGAGTGAGTCCGGCGAGCGCGTCAACTGGCGCGCGCTTCTGAGTCCCTACTTCTTGCAGGTGTTCGGCATCTGCCTGTTCGGCTGGACGCTGGCCAACATGGACCAGGCGTTCTTCGGCTACGCGATCCCGCCGATCAAGGAGACCTTCGCGATCGGCGATCCGCAAATCGGCCTGATCCTGTCGGCCTCGTTCCTGGCCGCCGCGTTCTTCATCGTGGTGGCCGGGCTGCTCACCGACCGCTATGGCAGGCGGATGATGTTCTCCGTGTTCCTTGCCGTTTCGGCGCTTATGGTCGGCCTGTTTTCGCTGGCGGAAACGCTGGCCATGCTTGTGTTCCTGCGCCTGGTCGGGTGGTGCTTGTGTTCGGGCATGGTGCCGATCATCAATTCGTATGTGGTGGAGGCGTCGCCCGCCCGGTTCCGCGGGTTCAACGCCGGCATCCTGCAGATCGGCTATCCGCTGGGATGGTTTATCGGTGGATTGCTGGCGGTCGAATTGATGGGTAACCCTGCGATCGGCCGATCGGTGGGCGCGTTTCTTGAATCGCTGGGCCTGCTGTCCGCCGACGCCGTGCAAGGGGCCGGAAGCTGGCGCCTGCTGTTCATGGTGGCGTTCCTGGTCATACCCATCGCTGTGGTCCTGTACTGGTTCATACCGGAGAGTCGCCGGTTCCTGGCCGAAAAGGAGGCGCAGGAAGAGGGTTCCGAAGCGGGTATGACGGCCCGTGACCGCATAGCACTGTTACTCAGCAAGCAATACATCCGCCGCGTGTCGCTGGGCTGGATCGCTTCGCTGACCTTCGGCGGCGCCTATGCCGGGACCGCGTTCTTCTTTCCGACGTTCTTCCACGAAGTGCGCGGCCACACGCTGGAAGAGGCGAACCTGATCGTGGGCGTGTCCTACGGCATCGGCGCGATCGGCTACATCGCCTCTTCGCTGGTTGGCGAGTTCCTCACCACGCGCCGCAACACGGTGGCGATCTGGGTGTTCATCGCAATCCCCATCGCCGCCGCCGTCTTCTGGCTCGACCTGGGTCTGGGCGCCGACATCGCGCTGATGGCGGCGATGACCTTCTTTTTCTACGGCACCATCGCCGTGCTGCAGACCTACCTGGCGGAAGTGTTTCCCACCCGGGTGCGAGCCACCGCGGTCGCGTTCGTGGCCGGAGTCGGCATCAATATCGGATTCGCCGTCTATCCGCTGGTGGTTGGTGCGCTGGCCGAGATCATCGGCTGGCAATGGGCTTTCACCGTCACGGTGTTGCCCAGCCTGTTGCTGACCGGGGTGTCCACACTGTTTCAGATCAACGTCCGCTCCGGCGAACGCCTGGAGGACATCTCGGACTAGTGCGGGAAAGGGACTCCATCCCTCCCGGGCGAACCGTGCGCGTGACCCTGTTGCTTGGCGGGGAGCCGCGCGAATTCCGCATGGATCCGGCACGCGGGCTGGATATCGTGAGCGCCGCCATCGAGGCCGGGCACACGCCTCCGCATTCCTGCCGCAGCGCCATCTGCGCCACCTGCCGGGCGCGGCTGGTAGAGGGCGAGGTGCGGATGCGCAAGGACCATGCGCTTTTGGAGGAGGAAATCGAAGCCGGGTTCGTGCTGGTCTGCCAGTCGCTTCCGCTCAGCGAACGGGTGGTACTGGATTACGAAGGCGAGACCTCCTGACGGAATCTGAGACTTTCTGAACCCTTCTCCCGAAAGCCCCGCGGCAGTCGTCCAAAGGGCTTTGGTGTTATGATCGCGATTTGCAGTTTCCCGAATTTCGGACATCAATTCCCTGGAGGAATAGCGGATGAAGAAAGGCAGTATTCCCTTTGGTTTTCTTGCCCTTGCGATGATCGCTCCGATGGCGGTTGCGCAGGAAGACGGCATGGTTCTTGAGGAAATCATCGTCACGGCCCAGCGCCGCGAGCAGAGCCTGCAGGAAGTTCCCGTGGCGGTGACCGCCTTCACGGGCGAGGCGCTCGAGATCGCCAATATCACCGAGGCGGCGCAGTATCTCAACCTGACGCCCAATGTGAGCTATACGGAAGACGGCCAGGTGGGCTCCCGCGGCATCAGCATCGCGATGCGCGGCGTAAGCAACATCAACACCGACGAGAGTTCCTTCATTCAGTCCATCGGCGTGTACCTGGACGAGTTCAGCGTGGCGTCGGTGGGGCAGGGCACCGTCAACCCGCAGTTGCAGGACCTGGAGCGCATCGAAGTGCTGCGCGGTCCGCAGGGCACCTACTTCGGGCGCAACGCCGTTGGCGGCGCGCTCAACCTCACGACCCGCAAGCCGCAGCCCGAGTTCGACGGCAGTGCTTCCGTGGGCTTCCGGACGTTTGAAAACGCCGCCGAACAGTACGACTTCAGCGGCATGATCAACCTGCCGGTGTCGGACAACTTCATGTTGCGCGGCGTGCTCTACTACGAGGATTCAGGCGGCCTGGTCGAGAACATCGTTCCCGGAGGCGGCGACTCCGGGCACGAATACACGATGGCGAGGGTGTCCGCGCGCTGGCTGCTGGACGACGCCACCACCGTGGATTTGATGCTGATGAACAGCGACGAGGAGCAGGGTCACGACGAAAACGTGCCTTCCGGCGTGCTGGACACCGACTCGGTGGCCACTTTCCAGTTTCGCGGCCCCGGGAGCGCGTTCGTCGCGCCCATTGACCCCGGCACCGGTTTCTGGCCCGACAACCGCAGCCAGACCGCGCGCTCGGCAATCGGCGAGAAGAACGACAACACCACCACCATAGCGGTCCTGAAGGTGGCGCGCGAAATGTCCGACACGATGACCCTGAACTGGATCAGCGGCTGGATCGATACCGAGCTGGACCGGGTTTTCGATAACGATCTGGTCGCCGAGAATGTCGTGTTCCGCGAGCAAACGCGTGAAGGCACATCGTTCAGCACCGAACTGCGCCTCGACATTACGTCGGATGTTTATGACTGGACCGTGGGCGCGCTGTACGCCCGCGACGAGAAGGACACCGAAAACGCGGTTCAGCTGGGCACCACCACCGTCGTTCAGGGGATTCAGATCGGCGGCCTGCCTCCTACCTTCCTCAATGACATATTCGGTCGTCCTTTCTGCCTGGGCTGCAGCACGCGCGGGTTCGAGCTGACCAGCATCGCCTTGTTCACGGACCTGACCTGGCATGTGAACGATCGCTTCGATCTGACGCTGGGCGGGCGTTATACCTCCGACGACGTGACCAACACGTTTTTGCCGATCGGCCCGGCCGGCGGCCCGCGCTGGCCGAACGACCTGGTGCCGACAGAAGCAATCAGCAACGAAGACACGTTCAGCGATCTGTCGCCGCGTCTTGCGCTGTCCTACGACCTCTCCGACGAAGCCACGGTCTACGCCACGGTGTCGCGGGGTTACAAGGCCGGCGGTTTCTCGCTCGATCGCAACGGCGCCGATAACTCGGCGGTAAACGAAGTCTTTGATCCGGAAATACTTACCAATTACGAGGTGGGCGTGAAATCCGAATTGTTCGGCGGTCGCGCGCGCTTCAATGCCGCGGCTTTCCTGCTGGACTGGCAGGACCTGCAACTGGAGACTTTCTTCTTCCTGGTTCCGGGTGACGCCACCTCGAACGTGCAGTTGACGATCAATGTCGAGGAGGCGCGCGCGACGGGGCTGGAGGCCGAGCTGGCGGCGCTGATTACCGACAACCTGACCCTGACCGGCGGCATCGGTGTGATCGACACGGAGATCCAGAGCGACGACGTGGCGCGGCTGAGCGGCAACCTGTTCGTGAACCTCAAGGGCCAGCCGCTGCCCCGGGCGCCGGAACTGAGCTTCAGCATGGCGGCGGACTACCGGTTCACGCTGGATCAGTGGGACGGTTGGGCGCGGCTGGAATACATCTACAAGGACTCGCAGTACTCGACCATCGAGGACGTGACCTATCTGCAGACCAGCGGCGTGACGGTATATGGCGATCCGCTCACGCAGATGAGTCCGATAGCGCAGGTGCCCAACCGCAGCGACGGCTTTCCGTTCCGAACTCCGGAGGCGGACATCGTCAACCTGCGCGTCGGCGTGCACCTGGACGAGTGCTGGGAGGTCGTGGGCTACGTCGAGAACCTGACGGACGAGGCGTACTACACGGGCACCGGTGAGAACTTCGGCTTGAGCGGGTTCCGGCTGCGTCCGCATCCGCGTATCTGGGGCGCCAAGGTCAACTACAAGTTTGGCCGTTAGTCGGCCCGCGAAGGCCTTCGCTCCCGGCGTGATTGCGCCCGGCCTCGCGTGCCTGGCGCTCGCGTTTCTCGCCTCGTTTCCGGCCGCTGCCCAGACCCGCGACGTCAATTTCGCCGTGGTGGGCAAGCACGCGGGGTATGAGCAGACCGGCGCCGGCAAACCCAGGCGCCAGTACTACTCTTTCTTCTCGGAAATCTTCCTCGCCGACGGAACGCCGCTCGCTGAAGCCACGCTGGTCCGGCCGGACGGCCGCGAGATTCGATTCACGGATCAGCGGGCCGTCGTGGGTCCCTCAAGAGACCGGATCCTGCTGATTCGGGGCGACCGGACCTACGACAGCGAGGCGGAACTCGACGAAGAATGGCCCAATGGCGAGTACGTCTTCCGTTACTCGCCGCCGGGTGCGACCGATTCGGTTTCGATACCCGTCCGGCTCGGCGAGGGCCGATACCCCCAGGGGCCGCAAGTGCGGCTGGAGCAGAACGGCGAGCAGGTCCCTTCCGACAGCGTCGATTCCACATTCGACCTTGTCGTCCGGTACACGCCTTTCGATTCCGGTCGCGCGGACCCGCGCGAAATCGTCGACGACATGATCTTCGTGATACTGCGCGACGAGGAGAACTACAAGGTGGACCACAGCGGCCGTCCCTTCCAGGGCCAGCGCTTCATGCTCTATTCCGACACCGAACGCGTCATCCCCGCGGCTGCCCTGGCGCCCGCAAGCCGGTATGCCCTGAGCGTCGAGTTCGCGATTCTCGAGGAAACGTCCCGCGGCCGGGGCGTGCCGGTGATGTCAACCCGGGCGGTAACGACGGCGCTGGAGATTCACACGCTGCCGCCGCTTCCGCAGATCATGGACTAGTCCTTGTAGTCTTCGATGTCGGGCGGGTTCGGCCGCCGATAGATCGATTCGGGGAATTCGGCCTGTTCGGCGCCATCGGGCGTGCGAAAGCGCAAACCGTGACCTTCCTTGATCGTGTAGGGAACCTGCGCTTGTCCCCCGGTTTCGAGGTTCAGTGAATACAGGCGTTGCCGCATCCGCCGCACGACGGGTTTGTGCCCGGGCTCCTCGATCAGATTGCGCATTTCTCCCGGGTCGCTTCGCAGGTCGTACAGCTCGTCCGTGTCCCAGATGCCGTGGTACTGAATGAGCTTGAAGTCGTCGGTGCGAAGCGCAAACGTCGTGGGCGTCTGGGGGAATACCCAGTTCCAGAAATATTCGTAATACAGTTCGGAACGCCAGTCCTGCACGTTCTCTCCACGGGCCAGAGGCCCGAAATCGACGCCGTGCATGGGACTCGAGGATGTAACGCCGGCCAGCGCCAGCAGACTGGGCGCGATGTCGATGTTGGCCACCATCTCGTCCACCACGGCGCCCGCCGGGAAGCGTCCGGGCGCGTAGGCGAGCAGCGGCACGCGAATGGATTCCTCATAGGCGTTGCGTTTGTCGATCAGTCCGTGTTCGCCGAACAGGAAGCCGTTGTCGCCCATGAACACCACGATCGTGTCTTGCGCAATGCCCTGTTCGTCGATCCACGCGAGAATCCTTCCGAGGCTGTCGTCCACTGCCGCCAGCGCGCGGTTGTAATTGCGCTTGTATTCGCGAATATCGAGGCCGCCGTGATAGGCGAAATCCACGCCGTGCCAGCTGTTGCGCTGATTGCGGACCCACATGGGCTTGCCGGCGTAGTTCTCCGGCGTGTCCGCCGAACTGTCCGGCAGCCTGATTTCGACGTCCGGGTAAAGCGCCCTGTGCCGCTCCGCGGGCAAGAAATCCGCGTGAACGGCCTTGTGCGACAAGTACAGGAAGAACGGTTTCCCGCGCTCGCGCGCTTCCAGCCACTCCATCGCGTAGTCGGTCAATTCGTCGGTAATGTAGCCCTGCTGCGGAACGCGGTTTCCGTTGACGTTGATCGTGCTGCCGTCAACAGGAAAGTAGTTGCCCTGCCCGGCAAAGCTGACCCAATGGTCGAATCCCGGCTGTTTTTCGTCGCCGTGCAGGCCCATATGCCACTTTCCGACATACGCGGTCTCATAACCGGCCGCCTGCAGGTCCTGGGAAAAGAAGCGTGTGCCGGGACTCAGGCTGCGTTCCAGATTGTCAACCACGCCGTGCGCGTGGGCATAGAGGCCGGTGAGGATTGAAGCGCGGCTCGGCGAGCAAAGCGACGTCGTCACGAAGGCGTTTCTGAAATACACGCCCTCCGCGGCGAGCTTGTCCATGTTCGGCGTGTGGATTTCCTCATTCAGGAAACCCAGCGCGTCAAATCTCTGGTCGTCTGTGAGCACGAAAATGATGTTCGGCCGAGCTGGCGCAATCGCGGGGTCCTGCACGCAAGCGGAGAGCAGAACCAGCAAGGGCGCCAGTATCCAACACGATTTCCTCATGGTTGCGTTCCTTCCTGCCGTAATCGGTAGCGTGGCGCGGGCTAGAAAAAGACCTCCAGCGGCTCGTGCGGCTGGTCGCAGTCGATCAGGTCCACTCTTTTCTCGCGAATCAGGAAGCTCTCCCGGCCGGGCCTCAGCCGGTAGGTGCAGAGGCCCGCGAACAGCCGGGTTCTTTCGCCCTGGCGCTCCGTCATCTGAAACCGCCGCTCCACGATCCAGTCGCCGCTTTCCTCGTCGATTTCACGAAGCGCGGCCGGGCCCGCGGTCCGGCTCGTGCGAATCCCGCCGGCAAGGGAATGCGCGGCCTCGTGCGTTATGCGATCGATGCGCATACGCATCAGCTCGCGGTTCTCGTGAAAAAGGGACGAGTGCGATTTCGCGTCGTCCTGGCCGGGCGCCAACGGCGCCCAATAGAGGCAGTCTTCACTGAACAGCGCCAGCCACTGGTCGTAGCTTCCGAGGTTCAGGTATTCGCACTCAAGGTGCAGGACGCGGTCCGCCGCTTCCAGCCGCGTCGAGGGAACTTCGAGGTTCTCCGGCAGGACGATCACCGGCTAGTCCTCCATGTACGACTGCCAGGCAAGGTACTGGGACCGAACGTACTCCTCGCTCAAGGCAGTGCTCGTGTCCGGGCCGGGATTTTCGTCGCGGCGATGCTGGCTGACGGGCCCGGGCGAACCCTCAAGACCCTGCTGGACCCGTCGATAGGCTTCCGCATCGTCCGGTTTGACCAGCGACGAGGGCGAGTGAATCGTGTTGGCGTAGCGGACGTTGCGCAGGAAGTGCGACTCCGGCGCGCCCTCCGCCTTCAGGGTCCAGCTCTCGACCAGCGTGCGGTTCGGCGCCAGCGGAGTGAGCCGGCGCATCTGCATGTACTGCGGATGGGCCGAGGCGCCGGGGTAGAAGCAGGCGTTGTGCAGGTTTCGGGTCAGCGCCCGGTCCGCGCGCTTTGCGCCCCAGGCTTCCTCGAGCGCCTCCCGGTAGCCGGCGTCCCGCCCGTCCGCCTCCTTGCGGAAGCCGCTCATGTCGCTGTGGCCATGCGGGTGACAGCGCACCTCGAGTTCGCCGAAAGTGGCCAGCGGCTGGCCGTTGGCGGCGACCCAGCGAATTTCTTCCGGGGGCTGTCCCCCGGCGGCGGCGGCGCGGGCGGCGGATATCGAGGATTCGTGCACGTGCGGCGGATGCAGGCCGTCGTGCAGGTTTTCCAGGTACACCTTCCAGTTGCATCGCAGAACGATGGCCAGCCGGCCGCCGGCCACGCTGAGCCTGCCGGTCGGCGAACGGTCCGCCATCAGGTCCAGGGCCTCGCCCGCCGGACCCAGGAACTCCGCCAGCGGCGGCGCCTTTTCGGGTTCCTCCAGGCGCACGAAAGCGAAGTCGCGGTACGTTTCCACCGGATACGATTCGAGCGACCAGGCCGGGTCTCCGCAGCGTGGCGCGTCGTCGCCCTTGTAGCCGCCGGGCAGCGGAAGCTGCTTCAGCGCCCCGTCGGTCGCGTAAGTCCAGCCGTGATACGGGCAGCGCAGCCGCCGGGCCCGGCCGCAGTCGCGCCCCACCACGGCAGCGCCGCGATGGGCGCAACGGTTGAGCAGGACGCGCGGGGTTCCGTCCTCGTGCCGGATCAGGATCAACGGCCGGCCGGCCACCGTTACGCGCCGGTAGTCGCCCGGCTGCGGAATCTCGCTCAGGTGCCCGACGTAGTTCCAGCAACGGGCGAACACCCGTTCGATTTCCGCGGCGAAAACCTCGCGGCTCGTATAGACCCGCCCGTCGACGGCCCCAACCCGAACCATTTCCCCGAACATGGCCGCATATAGTATGCGCGCCCCATGAGGAAAACCGTGGAAAGTAAAGGAGCGCGCTGGTGGATCGTGGCCGTGGCGGCCTTCGGGCTGTCCACCAGCCCCGGCCAGTTCGCCTACGGCGCCTTCAGTCTCTTCATCGAGCCGCTCGAGCAGGAGTTCGGCTGGGCGCGCGCCGACATGAGCCTGGCGCTGACCCTGTTCACCCTCTGCCTTGCCGTGACCCTGCCGTTCATCGGGCGGCTGGTGGACCGCTACGGTTCCCGGCGGGTGCTGGCGCCCTCAATGCTGGTGCTCGGAGTCGGCCTGTGCATGCTGGGCTGGCGGCTGGATGCGCTCTGGATACTGCTGACCGTCTATGTCCTGATCGGCGTGCTCGGCGCCGGCGCCAACAGTCCGCCCTATATGCGCACAGTCTCGTCCTGGTTCGATCGCCGCCGCGGCCTGGCCATCGGCACGGCCATGGCGGGCGCCGGTCTCGGTTACGCCTACGTTCCGCCCATGGTGCGCTACATCAACGACGCCTACGGCTGGCGGTTCAGCTTCCTGGCGCTGGGGGCGATCATCATCTTCGTGGCCACGCCGCTGGTGGCCCTGTTCCTGAAGGATCCGCCACGCCCGCAAACCGCCGGACCGCAGGGCCCGGAAGGAGCCGCAGTCGAAACCGGCGGGGACGCCTGGCGCGAGGCGATGGGCCGCGGCGTGTTCTGGATGCTGATCTGCGTGTTCGCGCTGCTGTCCTTCAGCCTTTACGGCATGCTGGCGCACTTCAAGCCGATGCTCAGCGGAATGGGCATTCCGGGCGAGGAGGCCGGCTGGATTGCCGGCATGGTGGGCATCGCCGTGATGGTTTCGCGGGTCGTGATCGGCTATCTCATCGACCGGATCTTCGCGCCCCGCGTCGCACTGGTCGTGTTCCTGCTTTCCGCGGCCGGAATGGCCGTCCTGTCCACCGGCAACGCGGCGGGATTCGCGATACCCGCGGCCCTGTTGCTGGGCCTGAGCATGGGCGCGGAAATCGACCTGCTCGCCTATCTCGCCGGGCGCTATTTCGGCCTCAATTCCTTTGCCGTGATCTACGGCTTGCTTTTCAGCGCGTTTCTGGCCGGCACCGCGCTCGGTCCCTGGGCCTACGGAGCGGCCTACGACGCCGACGGTTCCTATGCGGCCATGCTGCTCGTCGGCGCCGGCTGCTGCGCCGTCGCCGCGCTGATCACCGGCTTTTTGCCGCGCTGGTCCGACCACGTGAGGGCGCCTTGATGAGGGAATGGGTGAATCGGCTGGCGGAGGCCGGCGATCTGCTGACCGTGGACAGGGCGGTCGATCCGCGTTTCGAACTGGCTGCGGTGACCAAGCGCGCCCAGCAGGCGGGCAATCGCCCGATCCTGTTCCGAAACGTCAAGGGGACGCGGCTTGAAGTCGTGACCAACCTGTTTGCCGATGCCCGGCGCCTGCGAAGCCTGGTGCCCGTGAAAGAGGGGCCATTCGCCGCCGCCTACGCAAGCATGCTGGACGCGGCGGAGTCCCGGGTCGCAGCGCCGACACGCGAGGCCCCGGCGCCCGGAGACCTTCAACAGGGGCAGCTTTCCGATCTGCCGCTGATCACCTACCACGAGCGCGACGCCGGGCCGTATTTCACGGCGGCAATCGTGCTGGCCCTCGACCCCGATACCGGCGTGCCCAACCTGTCGTTTCACCGGGCGATGTATGCCGGTCCGCGGGAACTGCGCCTGCGGCTGGGCGACAGCCACGATCTCACCGACTATCAGCGCCGCGCCGAGGAGGCCGGACAGGCGCTGCCCGTTGCGCTGCTGATCGGCGTGCCGCCGGCCGTGTTCATGGCCGCCGGCACTCATCTTCCTGCCGGAGTCGACGAGTACGCGCTGGCCGCGGAACTGGCGGGCAAGCGCGTGGACGTATATTCCGGCGCGCACAGCGGCCTCCCGGTTCCCGCCGCCACCGAAGTCGTCATCGAGGGCCGGATACTGCCGGCGGAAAGGCGCCCCGAGGGACCATTCGGCGAGGTGCTCGGTTACTACGTGCCCGAGGCCCCCAACCACGTCATGGATGTCGAGCGCGTGACCTGGCGGCGCGACGCGATGTTCCACAGCCTGCTGTGCGGATCGCGCGAGGACCTCGCCCCGCTGGAAGCGATCAACGCCGCGCGCGTGTATCGCGACTTGAGCCGGCGTTTGCCCGGAATCGTCGACGTCTCCTGCGCGCCGGCGTTCATGAACACCACCGTGCAGATCCGCCCGCAATACAGCGAACACGCGCGGGACGTCATGGAAGTCGTCTTCGACAGCCACGCCGACTACAACCAGTTGTGCTGCGTGGTGGAGGAGGACGTGGACCTGAGCGACATGAACGCCGTGATGCACGCCTTCATTACCCGCGGCAGGGTGGATGCGCGGACCCTGGTTATCAGCGACCGCGCCGGATTCTATCGTGACACGCAAAGCGATTTCGTCGGCAGGGTAGGGCTGGACGCCACCCGTCCCTTCGGCCGGGAAGACGAATTCGTCGTAAAGGAAGTGCCGGGGCTGGACGCCGTGCGGCTGGAGGACTACCTGACCCGCGGCAAAAGGATGTAGGGCCAGGGACTGGGCATTTCGCTGACCGGCATCTCGATCAGGCCCGGCGCATCGGCCTCGAGCGCTTCCCGAAGCGCCTTGCGAAGTTCTTCGGGAGTGCGGGCCCGCCAGGCTTCCAGCCCGAACGACTCGGCCATGGCCTTGAAATCGGGATTGGTCAGGCCGGAAGCGAAAACGCGCCCCGAATAGCGTTGCGCCTGGTCGCGGCGCACGTTGCCGTAGGCGTCGTTGCTGAACACGATCACCACGACGTTGAGGCCGTGGCGCTTCGCGGTGGCCATTTCCGTGCCTGCGTACAGGAAACCCCCGTCGCCGGCGAATGCGACGACCTTGCGGTCGCGGTGCGCCGCCTGCACTCCGAGGGCGGTGGGGTAGCCATAGCCCAGGTTGCCCTGGAAGTTGCTGCTGATGTAGTGGCGCGCGCGGTACGAAGGGAAAGCGAACCATGACGTATAGGCCATCTGAGTGACCTCGTCCACAAGAAAGCCGTCTTCGGGCAACTCCTCGCGGACCACGTCGAGCACTGCGACCTGAGGCGCGTTGTTGCGGGCGAATTCCTTCCGGAAGCGGCGCTTCAATCCCAGCAGCTCCTTCTTGCGCGAGCCCCGCTTGCGGTTAACGCTCTCGAGCGCATCCGCCAGATCCGTCAGCCCGGCGTCGGCGTCGGCGCAAAGCGCCACGGTTGGCGCGCGCCCGCGATCGAAAGCGCTGTCGTCCGCCTCGAGCCGCACCACCGGCAGGCCGTCGTCCAGCCCCCATTCCAGTTCGGGTTCCGTGAGCCGGGTGCCGACCGCCAGCACCGCGTCCGCATCTCCCCAGAGCGCGTGGGCCGCCGGAAGGTTGATCCCCAGGTAGTGACGCTCGTCGATGACGCCCTTGGCATTGAAGTTGGCGGCAGCCGGCGCCTGCAGGATTTCCGCCACGCGCTTGAGTTCCGCTCCTGCGTCCAGCGCCCCCCCTCCGGCAATGATGATCGGATTTCGGGCAGAACCCAGAACGCGGGCCGCCTCCTTTACCGCGTCCGGGTCCGGCTTGTTCGCCTCGTACGAGGAGGCCGGCTCGAGCAGCGTGGCTTCGCAGTCGTGCTCCATCACGTCCGGCGACATTTCCAATGCCACCGGAAGCGCCCGTCCCGTATGCAGTTGCCGAAACGCTTCGGCTACCAGTTCCGGCGCATCCGCGCCGCGCGGAATACGCTCGGCCCACTTCGTCAGGCGCCTCAGGATCCCGAGTTGATCGTGGATCTCGTGCAGCATGCCCCAACCCTGGTCGATGTGCTGCGAGGGGACCTGCCCCGCCAGGCACAGCACCCGCGAGTTGGTGGCATAGGCCGTGACCAGCGCGGACCCGGCGTTGAGGACGCCAGGTCCCGGCACCACGCTGAACACGCCGGGGCGCCCGGTGGAGGCGGCGTAGCCAAGCGCCATGTAGGCCGCGCCCTGTTCGTGGCGGGAGTTGATGACCTGAGTGGGACGCTCGTATTGCGCCAGCGCGTCGAAAAGTCCGTATGTCTGACCGCCCGGGAGCCCGAAGACCGTGTCGACGCCGTGCGCCAGCACGGACCGCGCCAGCGCTTCGCCCCCCGTCATCCGCTCACTCATGCGCCGACTTTTCCGGTCACTCTTCGTGGGCGATCATCACTTCGAACTCCGAGCCGGTGGCCCGACAGAACTCGACCGCGTCCTTGCCTGCGGCGGCGTTTTCCTCCGAACGCATCGCCGCTTCGAAATCCTTCCTGGAGCCGAACTGCAGGCCCACCACCAGATAAAAGGAGGGATCGCCGCCCATTGCATTGCCCGTGATGCGGTTCACGACCAGTTTCTTCAGCCCCGGAATCTTCCGCACGATCGGCGCGTGAACGTCGCGAAAGTACTTATCGAAGCCCGCTACGTCGTCGGGACGTGTATATGTGACAAGAATCTTGTGCATTTCGGCACCTCCGGATCGTTTCTATTCCATTCGCCGCCCCGACGATCTTCGGGCGGCGGGCCACCTATGTTAAGGCTTGTTCCGTTGCCGCCGGAACTCGTGCTGCGGGAAGCTGCCGAGCACGCGGACGATGTCGGTGTAGTACTCGATTTCCTCGAGCGCCGACAGCACCGGGGCATCGGACTCGTGGCCCTCGACCTCGACGTAGAAACGCGCCCGGTCGAAGTTCTCCGTGCCGATATAGCTCTCGAGCTTGGTGAGGTTGACGTTGTTCGTGGCGAAGGCCCCCAGCGCCTTGTACAGGGCCGCCGGCACGCTGCGGAGCTGGAACCACAGCGCAGTGATGTAGTCCGTGTCCTTATCGGCGGGCCCACGGTTCTTTTCCCTGGCCAGCACGATGAAGCGGGTCGTATTGTGCTGCGCGTCCTGAATGTTCCCGCCCAGGCTGCTAAGTTCATACAGTTCGCCCGCCAGCGCCGAAGCGATCGCGCCGATGGACGGATCGCCCCGTTGCGCCACGCGCTCCGCGGCTGCGGCAGTGTCGCTGGCCGCCCGCGGCTCAAGCCCCCGTTCACGCAGATAGCGTCGGCACTGCGCCAGCGCCTGGGGATGGCTGTATACCGCCTTCAGGCCCTCGAACGTGGCGCCCGGAACGGCAAGCAGTTCGTGGCGTATCGGCTGGAAGTACTCGGCCACGATGTGCAGGGCCTGGTGGGGCAGAAGCTGATGTATGTCGGCCACGCGGCCGCCCAGGTTGTTCTCGATCGGAATCATGGCGAGGTCGCCGCCGCCGGCCTCGACGATCTCGAAAACATCTTCGAAACTCGCGCAGGGGACGGCCTCCAACTCCGGATGGACGGCGCGGCAGGCCAGGTGCGACCAGGCCCCGGCGATTCCCTGGTAGGCGATGCTCAAAGGGGGTCCTCCGGAAACAACGGCGGGAGTATACTCCTCCGCCTTGTTTCGCGCGTGACAGGAGAAATCCCATGAGCGAGGAAAACGCCAACCATGAGTTGGAAGCGGCGGTGCTGCGGCGCCTCATCAGGCACCTGGACGAGAACAGGGATGTCCAGAACATCGACCTGATGATCGCCGGCGGCTTCTGCCGCAACTGCCTGGGCCGCTGGTACGCGGAAGCGGCCAACGAACGCGGAATCGACCTGAGCGAGACCGAAGCGCGCGAGCGCATATACGGCATGCCCTACGCGGACTGGAAGAAGAAGTACCAGAAGCCGGCCACCGAAGAGCAACTGCGCCGCTTCGCCGCCCGCCACGGCTAAACGGGCCTAATCGAACGGCTCGAGGCGTTTTTTCGCCGGAGGCAGGTCGATTTCCTCGTAAACCGGCAGGCCGCCGCGAAAAGGGGGCAGGGCCTCGCCCTCGACCAGCGGCTGAAGATAGGTTCGGGCCGCCTCGGTGATGCCGTAGCCGTCTTCCCTTATGTACTCGCGCGGCAACTCCTTTTCCCGATTGGCCACCCGGTCGAGGGGGGCGGAGGACGTTTCCCATGTGTAGGGATCGTCGCCGGTGCGCCTGATCGTCACCATCACCGCGTTGCGGCCCGCGAGCGCCAGTTCGACGCCTGACCGCCCGGCCGCGTAGGCATGCTCGAGGTCGGTGGCGGACGCCAGGTGCCTCGCCGAACGCTGCAGGTAGTCGCTGATCGCGTAGTGGTGCTTGTAGCCGAGGTTCTCGCGGATCATGTCCGCCACCACCGGCGCCAGCCCGCCGAGCTGCTTGTGGCCGAAGGCGTCGGTGCCGCCCGCCTCGGAAAGGAAGCGGCCATCGCCGTAGCGGGCCCCCTCGCTGGCCACGATCACGCAGTATTCATGCCGTTCTACGGACTCCCGGACCCGCTCGAGGAAGCGGTCCTGCTCGAAGGGAACTTCGGGGAACAGGATGATGTGCGGCGCATCGCCCGCACCGGATCCCGCCAGCCCTCCGGCGGCGGCGATCCAGCCCGCATGCCGTCCCATGACTTCCAGGAAGAAGACCCTGGTTGAGGTCCGCGCCATGCCGGCAACGTCCAGCGCGGCCTCCCGGGTGGACACGGCCACGTACTTCGCCGCCGAGCCGAAGCCGGGGCAGCAGTCGGTGATCGGCAGGTCGTTGTCGACGGTCTTGGGCAGGCCGATGCATGTGAGCGGGTAATCCAGCCGCCGCCCCAGTCCGGAGAGCTTGAGCGCCGTGTCCATGGAGTCGTTGCCGCCGTTGAAGAACACGAAGCCGATGTCGTGCGCGCGAAACACGTCGATCAGCCGGTGGTACTCGCGCTCGTCGTCCTCGAACCGGGCCAGCTTGTAGCGGGCCGTTCCGAAGGCGCTTCCGGGACGCTGGCCAAGGGCGGCCACGTCCTCCGCGGAGGCGGCGTCGGTATCCAGCAACTGCTCGTGCAGCGCCCCGAGGATGCCGTTTCGCGCGGCGTACAGCTTGCCGACCGCGGGTCTCGCCCGGCGGACCGCCTCGATAACGCCCTGGGCGGTAGCATTGATGACGGCTGTGGGACCGCCCGACTGGGCGTAGAGTGCGTTGGGCGCGGGCATGCGGACAGTCGCTTTTCTGCGTGGACCAGCGTGTACGATAGCACCCCCTTGACCGCTGCCCAAGCCAGGCCGGAGGACTCGATGCGGATTGTTTTTCTGGGCGCCCCGGGCGCAGGGAAGGGCACCCAGGCGCGTCGGCTGGAAGAGCAGAACGGCTGGCCCCAGGTGTCCACCGGCGACCTGCTGCGCGCCGCCGTGGCGGCCGGCACCCCGCTGGGGCTTGAGGCAAAGGCGGCGATGGATGCCGGGGAGCTGGTTTCCGACCGACTGGTCATGCAGCTTCTCGGCGAGCGTCTGGGGCGGGACGATTGTGACGGCGGCTTTATCCTCGACGGCTTCCCCCGCAACCTTTCGCAGGCCCGGCTGCTCGGAGAACTGCTTGAGAGGTCGGGGCAACAACTGGATGCGGTGCTGATGCTGGAAGTCGATCACGGCGTACTGATGAAGAGGCTGACCGGCCGCCGGACCTGTTCGGCCACCGGCAAACTGCTGAACATTCATTTCTCGTCGCCGGAGGAACTGGCGGCCAGCCGCGCCGCGGGCGGTGAGCTGATCCAGCGCGACGACGACCTGGAGGAGACCATCGCCAACCGGCTTGCCGTGTACGAGCGCCAGACCCGTCCGCTGCTTGAGCACTACTCCGGCCTGCTGCGCCGCGTGGACGGACTGGGCTCGCCCGACGAAGTGTCTGCGCGGGTGTCGGCGGCGCTTGAACCCGCCCCCGGCGCCTAGCGAGCGCGGTCGGCGAGAAGGAGTCCGGGCCCGAATGGTTGCAATATTCCAGGGCGTGCTGATGGTGTCGCTGGGCCTGCGCGGACCGGACTCACTGCCGGGTTCGCGCGGGATGCTCGGCCTGTGCCTGGTTCCCTGGGCAGCGGTAACCGCAATCGGTTACCTGATGCTGCTGCCGGCGCCGGCGTTCTTCGTCCTGCCTGTCGTGGCGTTCGAGCTGCTGCTCCTGCTCGGCTACTCGCGATTCGTCCTGTGGATGGCGGGCAAACCCGAGCGCTGGCCGCAAACGCTCGTGTCCCTGCTGGGGGTGCAGGCCATCATCAATGCGCTGAACCTGCCGCTGGTTTACGTCGTCACGTCACAGGAGCAGCCGGGGCTCTTGATCCAGGCGGCGGAATACGGCTTCCTCGCGTGGTGGTTGCTGGCCATGGGCAACATCTTTGCGCGGGCCATGGATCGCGGCATCTGGGCCGGGCTGCTGCTGTCCGTCGCTCACTTTTTCCTCTACATGATCCTCTACGTCGCGCTGACCCAGCTTTTCGGCATCCCGCTCGAAGCCTCCTGATGCATATCCATATTCTCGGCATTTGCGGGACTTTCATGGGCGGCCTAGCCGCCCTGGCCCGCGAACACGGCCACGAAGTCACCGGTGCCGACCGCGCCGCCTGGCCGCCGATGAGCACCCGCCTGCGGGAACTGGGGATCGAACCCGTGGTCGGCTTCGATCCCGCACAACTGGATGCCAGGCCCGACCTCGTGCTGGTGGGCAACGTCATGTCGCGCGGCATGCCGATCGTGGAGTCGCTGCTGAACTCGGGCCTCGATTACCTTTCCGGTCCCGAGTGGCTGGGCACGCACGTTTTGCCGGATCGCGAGGTCATCGCGGTGACCGGGACGCACGGCAAGACCACGACGTCCGGCATGGTGGCCTGGCTGCTGCAGGAGGCGGGACTCGAACCCGGCTTTCTGATCGGCGGAGCGCCCGGGAACTTCGAGCGCACGGCGAGGCTCGGAAGCGGCCGGCATTTCGTCATCGAGGGCGACGAGTACGACACCGCGTTTTTCGACAAGAACGCGAAATTCCTGCACTACCGCGCGCGCACCGTGATCATCAACAACATCGAATACGACCACGCCGACATCTTTGCCGACCTGAAGGCGGTGATGTGGCAGTTTCACCAGCTCGTGCGGCGCACGCCGGGGGGCGGGCGCCTGATCGTCAATGGCGCGGACGCCAATATCGCAACGCTACTGGAGCAAGGTTGCTGGTCGACGGTTGAACGCTTTTCGGCCGGGTCTTCCACGGACGCCGACTGGCGCGCCGAGCGCGTGGATGGCGCGCGAGCCCGGTTCCATTGCGCTTCGGGCGAGGCCGAAGGCGTGGTGGAACTTCCAGGACCGCACAACCTCTCCAATGCGCTTGCTGCGGTGGCCGCCGCGAATGGCGCCGGGGTCGATCTGGAGCGCGCCTGCACAGCGCTCGACAGTTTCCGGCCGCCGGCCCGGCGCCTTCAGCTCATCGGGCGCTACGGCGCCGGTTCGGACATTGCGCTCTACGACGATTTCGCCCACCATCCCACGGCCATCCGGCTGACGCTCGAGGCCCTGAAGCAGGACTACCCACGGGTGCTGGCGGTGTTCGAACCCGCTTCAAACAGCATGCGCTCCGGCGCGCACCTTGGCGGGCTGCCCGCAGCCCTCGGCGAAGCGGCGCATGCCTGGCTGGCCCCCTCCGGCAGCCTCGAATGGGACCCGGAGTCGGAATTCGCCGCTGTTTCGAATGTGACGCCTTGCGGCGACGCGGAAGAGGCCGCACAGGCCGTGGCCGTGGCCGCCCGTCCGGGCGACGCGGTCGTGTTCATGAGCAACAGCGGCGCTTCCGGCGGCGCCCGACTCCTCTCCGCCGCCCTGTCTGCCTAGCGAATGATAGTCATTTCGTCGATCAGCGCCGCGGCGCCGTCGACTTTTTCCATGACCCACAGCATGTAGCGCGTATCCACGTGGATCGTGCGCGTGATGCTCGGGTCGAAGTCCCAGTCCGAGTTCACGCTCTCCAGCGTGCCGTCGAACAGCAGGCCCACCAGCTTGCCGTGGGCGTCCAGCGTGGCGGAGCCGGAATTGCCGCCGGTCGAGTCTAGGTCCGAGAGGAAATTGACCGGCACGGAGCCGATGGAATCCAGGAAATAGTCGCCGTAGTCGCCCGCGCGGATCAGCTCCAGTTGCGCGACCGGCGAGTTGAACGGCTCCTCGCCCGTGTCCTTCTGGAGGATGCCCTGAAGACGCGTGAACGGCTCGTAGAGGAGTCCGTCGGCCGGCGAACCGCCCATGACCGTGCCGTAAGTCACGCGCAGCGTGGAGTTCGCGTCCGGGTAGGCGGCGTGCCCCCGGGACTGCTGCCAGTTGATGATGGCGCGCATGTACTGCGGATTGAGCAGATTGGCGCGGCCGCTGCGGACCTTGGCGGCTTCTTCCCGCTCCATTTGCGTTTCGTGCAGCGCAACGGCAAGCCGCATGAAGGGGTCGGGGTGGCTCTCGAACTCTTCGGGCGACGCGTCCATGAGCGTCAGACGCGTATCCAGGTCGTTCAGTACCGAATCTTCGTAGTACCCGTCGAGCTTTTCCGACAGCTTTTCGTCGCTCAGTTCGGGTGAGAGGCCCATGGCTTCGTCCAGCGCTTCGATCCGCATTTCATCGGGTTGATTCAGATAGCCCCTTAGAAACAGCATCCATTCCGCCTTGTCCACCTCCGGGTCATAGCGGCGGTCGATCACGCTCATGCGCTGGCGGAACATCGCCATGTCGCGCTCCTGGTAACCGCTCTCGCGCGCCGCGTCCGGCTTCCCGCGCTCGTGCGCCAGTCGGTACAGGCGCTGCGCCGCGCTCAAAAGCTGCGGCCGCAAGGCATTGCCGTACCAATAGCTGCGCTTTGCCTCCTCGGCGCGTTCCTCGGAAAGCGCGTCCAGCTCCTCGATCGCCTGGCCGAGCATCATCCGGTGCGGGTCGGCCGCGATCCAGTCGTTCAGTTCCGCTTCCCTTTTCGCCCGGCGGCCGACCAGGTCGTTGCGGCGCGCGCCGTCGATCTGGCCCTTGAGGTTCTTCAGCACGTTGTTCAACTGCGCCAATCTCGAGGCGTAGCGAATGCGGGCTTCGCTGCCCTGCGGCGCCGCGGCCTCGATCGTCGCTATCCAGTCGGAGAAGAACCGGACAAACTCGGGATACTGCCAATCGAAGGTCTGCCTCACGGACGCGAGTCGGGCGTAGCGGGAAGTGCTTCCCGGGTAGCCCATGGCCATGACGAAATCGCCGTCCTCCAGTCCGGCTGCGGACACCTCGAGGTAGTGGGGCGGCGAATACGGGACGTTGTCCTCCGAGTAGTCCGCGGGGTTGCCGTCCGGCCCGACGTAGGCCCGGTAGAAGGCGAAAT
Organism: Gammaproteobacteria bacterium; assembly: GCA_028821145.1. GTDB lineage: Bacteria > Pseudomonadota > Gammaproteobacteria > Steroidobacterales > Foliamicaceae > Foliamicus. The sequence goes on from JAPPHC010000020.1 coordinate 19,842, forward strand.
CGCCGGTATGCCGCGGCCAGCGCCAGTTGTCGATGTCGCCGCCGTACTTGCCGATCGCGTCGGCCGGCGAATAGACGATGCGCACGTCCCGGATCTCCAGGCGCCTGATCAGCTTGTACTGCAGCCCGCCGAAGAACGAAGCGGCCTGACAGCGGTAGCCGGGTTCCGACTCGCATTCCCTGATCAGGGCCTTGCGGCGCTGCTCGATCTTCGTGAAACGCTCGCGCGGCGCCAGCGCGGGATCCAGTCCGCCGGTGACCTGTTCGGTAACGTCGTCCACCTGCAAGGTGACATAGACGCGCGACCCCGGAGCCGCCGGGAGCTCTTCGGACAGCGAGGCGGCGAGGAAGCCGTTCTCAAGATAGTTGTTCTCGCTGGTGGAATTGAACTGCACCGAGCCGCGCGCGCAATGGTGATTGGTGACCACCAGCCCCTTCGGCGACACGAACGAGGCGGTGCAGCCGCCCAGCGAGATCACCGCCCCCATCGGGAACGCGGTCAGATCGGCCAGCGTCGCCGGGTCCAGGTTCAACCCCGTGGCGCGAAGATCATCGGCGATGCCCGGAATCTGCTCCGGCGTGAACATGCCCTCCTTGGCGGACGCGGCGGGCAAGGAAAAAGCGGAGGCAAGCGCCGCGCAGAACAGGGTGACGGGAAAGTGATGTGGTTTTTTCATGCGGGAACGTTCCTTACTTCAGAGTATTCGTACGGCCAAACACACTATTCTCCACGAAGTGCGGCCTCCGTTTGCGTCGGATGCGGCTTTTCGGCCGTTGTCGATAGAATGACGCCTCCCATGTTTCTTGCGCTTAGGGATCTCGTCTTCGCCAGGGGCCGGTTTCTGCTCATGGCCGTGGTCATCGTCATGATGGCCCTGATGATGGTGCTGCTGACCGGCCTGTCCAGCGGCCTGGTCGACCGCAACATTTCCGGCATCCGCGCCCTGCCCATCACCCACCTCGCGTTCGAATACGACGACAAGCCCACCTGGTCCAACAGCATGGTGGAGCGGGCGATGTGGGAAGGATGGGCGGATCGGCCCGGAGTAATGACGTCGACCCAACTGGGCAACACCATGTTCAACGCCCGCACCTCCAAGGACGAGCCGGTCACCCTGGCGCTCTGGGGCATGGAGCCGGGTTCGTTCATCGACCCCGGCGCGGACGCCGGCCAGGCGATCGGCGGCGACCCCTACGGCGTGGTGGTCAGCCGCATGCTGGTGGCGGAAAACGACGTGGAGATCGGCGACACCATCGTTCTGGACCGGGTGCTGACCGAACTCAAGGTGGTGGGGCTGCTCGACGCCCACAACAACATCGCCCACACGCCCATCGTGTATGCGCCGTTCCGCCTTTGGGCCGAAGCGTCCTACGGTCCGCCGGGAGGGCCGCCGGAAGGCGAATCGCTGCCCGACATCCTCTACGACTTCGCCACCGTGGTGGCCCTGCAGCTCGAGGAAACAACGGACATCGCCGCCGTCGACGAGGAGCTGTTCACGGTCGCGCTCGACAAGCCGATGTCGTTTGTCGCGTCCACGGGCTACAAGGCCGAGCGGGACTCGGTGCGCATCAACCAGGGCTTTCTGCTGGTCATAGCGACGCTGATCATCGGCGCGTTCTTCTCCATCTGGACCATACAGCGCACCCAGGAGATCGGCCTGATCAAGGCGCTGGGCGCGTCGACGGGATATCTCGTGCGGGACGCCCTGGGGCAGGTGTCCCTGCTGCTGGCCGTAGCCGTCACCTGCGGCGTGGGGATCGGCTACGGCCTTGGCGACCTGATCGTCGAACGCACCGACATCCCCTATGTGATCGATATCCGCGCCATGCTGATATCCGGCGCGCTGGTCATCGGCGGCGGCCTGGTGGGGGCGGTCCTGGCGGTGCGCCGGATTGCCCGAATCGATCCGATCATTGCCCTGGGGCAGTTGCGGTGACGCTCGCCGTCGATTCCGTATCCCTCGTTCTGGGCGACGGCGACCAGCAGGTCACCGCCCTGAACAAGGTCTCGCTGACCGTCGAGGCGGGCGTCCTGTGCGCCGTGATGGGACCGTCCGGGGCCGGGAAATCAAGCTTGCTGGCGGTCTGCGGCGGCCTGCTGCCGCCTACCTCCGGGCGCATCGCCATCGAAGGCAATGACCTGACCGCGCTGGGCGAACGCGACCGCGCGCGACTGCGGCGCGAGCGCATCGGATTCATTTTCCAGCAGTCCAACCTGGTCGCCGCGTTGACCGCCATGGACCAGCTTCTGCTGATGGCTCACATCAACGGCCGCAAACCGGATGGGGCCCACAGGGAACGGGCCGAACAGCTTCTCGAAGAAGTGGGCCTCGCGCACCGCGCCTCGCACCGTCCCGACCAGATGTCCGGCGGCGAACGCCAGCGGGTGGGAATAGCGCGAGCCCTCATGACCGAACCGTCGCTGTTGCTGGTGGACGAACCGACTTCCATGCTGGACCACAGCCGCGGCGGGGAAGTGGTTGAATTGCTGGCCAGACAGACCAGAGAGCATGCCGTCGCCACGCTAATGGTGACCCATGACCAGGCGATGCTGTCCTGGGCCGACCAGGTGGCGGAAATCGAGGACGGTTTTCTCGGCCCACCGTCAACCCCGCATCTCAAGGGAGGACCTCCAGATGAGACCTAGACGATTTCTTGTAGCGGCCGGAGCCGCGATTGCACTGGGATTCGGCAGCGCATACGTAGAGGCCCAGCACGAGGACCACGGCGCGCATCGCGCCCACGGATACCAGGGCCACGACATGCCGATGCCGCCGCCGGACGAGCTGGGCCGCCGGCGCATGGGCATGGACATGCGCGACATGCTTAGCGAAGACATCATTGCCGGACTGAAGGAAAAGATCGCCCTGTACGGACTGCTGACGGACAACGAACTGCGCATCAATGTGGCGCAGATGGGCGAGAACTACACCTGGTACGTGAGCGACGCCGACATCAGGGACGAGATCGGCGTGCTGGTCCTGTCACATGGCGTCAGCGAGGCCGGCGACAGGATCATGACCGATTCCATGCGCGCGATTGCCGGCGAATATCCGACGGCCATCGGCTACGGCATGGCCATGATGACCTCGTCCCACATGCAGGCGGCCATCGACGATCTCGAAGCGGCCGGCGCCAGGACCATCGTGCTGGTGCAGACCACGTCGACCGTGCATAACTCCATGACCCGGCAGTGGGAGTACATCCTGGGCCGGCGCGAAGAGTCTTCCTACCTGACGGTCAAACCCATCGAAACCAGCGCGAAGATCGTGTTCGCGCCGCACATGGACGACCATCCGCTGATCGCCGGAATCCTGTCCGATCATGCACTGGAAATCAGCACCGACCCGGACAACGAAGCACTGTTCCTGGTCGCCCACGGACCCGAGGACGACTTTGACAACGTGCTGGACCTGCCGGTGATCGAGAGCCTGGCCGAACAGGTCAAGGCCGCCACCGGAATCAGCGAGGTGCGGGCCATCAACCTGCAGGACGACGCCATTCCGCCCGTGCGCGAAGGCAACGTGCGGCAACTGAAACGCTGGATGCAGCAGGCGCAACGCAAGGGCAAGAAGCTGATCGTCGTGTCGCCCGCGTCCTCGGCCGACGGTTTGCAGCACCACATCAAGCAGGACCTGATGGGCCTGGACTACACCTTCAACGAGAAAGGCCTGTCGCAGCACCCCAAATTCACCGAATGGGTCGTGATCACCGTCCGGCAGACGATCAGCGGGTAACGAGGCGGCGGGGTTTCTGGCGGGATTCGGAGCCGGTGAGTTCCCGAAGCGCTCCCGGTTCGCACAGCTCGACCGGCACCCGCACGCCCAGCCGCTCGCGAATCAGCGCGCCGATGCGATCGGCCAGGCCCGGTAGCTGCGGATCGCAGGCTTCAATCTCGATGCGGAGCTGTTCGCCCTCGCGCACGCACACGTAGTCGCCGGCGTATTCCTCCAGCTCGACCAGCACGGCGGCGGCCGCTTCCGGGTAGAAATTGATGCCCTTGAACTTCACCATGTTGTCGCTGCGGCCCAGGAATCCGGCGATCCGGTCGAACGGCAGCCCCAGCGCGTTGCCGCCGGCGAGCCGCGCGCTCATGTCGCGCGTGTTGAAGCGGATGATGGGATAGGCGTCGTCCTTGTACAGGCAGGTGCAGACCAGCTCGCCCGCTTCGCCGTCGGCCGCCGGGCGCTGGCTGTCGGGGTCGAGGATCTCCAGGAAGTGGGCGTCCTCCATGACGTGCATGCCATCGAGGTCCGGCCCCTCTGTGGCGACCAGGCCGGTGTCGCCCACGCCGTACCAGTCGTAGATCGACTCCGCCGCCCAGGCTGCGGCCAGTTTCTCGCGCGGCATCAGGCCCAGGTGGGTGGAGATCATCCGCACCCGGATGTCGCGCCCCGGCTGAAGCCCCCGGCTGCGCGCGGTGTCCGCGAGCTTGCGAAGGTAGTCGGCAAAGCCCACCAGCACGGTGGCGCCGAAGCGCGCCATGTTTCCCACCTGGGTGGCCGAGGGCGTCTCGTTGCCGGCGCCGGCCGAGAGCAGCAGCGCCCGGGTGTAGTGCAGGGCGGCCTCGCGCACGAAGTGCCCGGCGTTCACCATTCCGTGGGCGTAGCAGGAGTGCACGACGTCGCCGTCGGTCAGTCCCTGCAGCAGCCAGGCGCGCGCCACCATCAGCGCCTGTAACTCACGGCTGCGGGGCCCGAAGAAGATCGGCTGCGGCGCGCCGGTCGTGCCGCTGGTGGTCTGCATGACGAGTCCGGCAGGCCCGGAGCGCGGATCGTCGTCGCGATGCGAGTGATAGTCGCCGAAGGGCGGATTCGCCTCCACGCTTTTCATGAGATCGGACTTCGAGAAGACCGGCAGCCTTTCAAGGTCCTCCAAGCTCTGCACGTCGCCGGGCTCCAGACCCGCTTCTCCCCACAGCCTGCGGTAAAACGGAGTGGCCCAGGCGCGCTCCAGGCAGCGCCGGAAGCGTCCTTCCTGGATCGCACGCAATTCGTCGCGGCCCATGCCGGCGAACCGCGCGATGAAATCGTCGCCCAGCGGGTATTCGCGCCTCAACCCCGCCGGGTTGGCGACCGAAAAATAATCAGGCAGGTGATCTTTGCTCATGGCTGCAGGAGAGGATAGCCGACGGACGGCTTTGGGCGAATAGCCGGGCCCGTGATCCCGGCGATGCGGGCGGCGCCACGGTGGTACCATCCGGCGAATGCTGGCTGGCGCGATCACCCTTCTTGTTGTGGCCGCAAGCGGCGTAGCCGCCGCTGATGCCCAAACGGATATCCCGATCATGGGAGAAGAGGCGATGCCGCGCTTCGATCAGCCGCTTACGAACGAGCAGGCCGCGGCTTTCTCGAAGCTGGCCCTGGATTGCATCGTGACGGAATATCCGAACAAGCCGGGGCAGGTGATGCTGGGCGAAGAGTCGGTTCTGACTCCACGGCAACTCCATCCGGTGTTCTACGGCTGCTTCGACTGGCACTCGGCGGTGCACGGGCACTGGCTGCTGGTGCGTCTGCTGAAGCTCTATCCCGGGCATTCGGCTGCGGAACTGACCCGCAGCGTGCTGGAGGCGCAATTCAGCACCAAGGCCTTGCTGGAGGAGGCGGAGTATTTTGACGAGGACCAGAACCGCTCTTTCGAGCGCATGTACGGTTGGGCCTGGCTGTTGCGCCTCGTGGTGGAACTTCGCACGTTTGACGATCCCTACGCCCGCCAGTGGGCACAGCGACTGGCTCCGCTGGAGCAGCGCATCGTGGAATTGACGACAGACTACCTTCCGCGTCTGGACTGGCCGGTGCGAACGGGGGTGCATCCGAATACCGCGTTCGCGCTGGGCCAGGAACTGGATTACGCCCGGGCCGTCGGAAATGCCGGGCTGGAACGGTTGCTGATTGACAGGAGTCTGACCTACTACGCCGCCGACCGGCAGTATCCGGTCAATTACGAACCCAGCGGCGAGGACTTCTTTTCCGCGGCGCTGGCCGAAGCGGACCTGATGCGCCGGATATTGCCCGCCGGCGAGTATTCCTCCTGGCTGGACGAATTTTTGCCCGGGTTGCGCGCGGGCGAAATGGGGCGCCTGCTGGAGCCTGCCAAGGTCAGTGACGTCACCGACGGAAAGATTGTCCACCTCGCCGGGCTGAATCTGCATCGCGCCTGGACCATGCGGTCGGTCGCCGGGGCCTTGCCGGCGGGAGACCAGCGAGCGCAGGTCCTGCTGGAATCGGCCCGGGACCACCTGGAGGCGGGCCTGGAATACGTCTTCAGCGGGCACTACGAAGGCGAGCACTGGCTGGCGACATTCGCGGTCTATGGCCTGACGGAAGTGGACGCCGCACCATGAGTTCCGGCGCCGGAAAGATTGGCGTAGCCGATGGGCTGAGTGCGTGGCTTGAGGCGCTGGGCGACAAGGCCCTGCGTATCGACGAACCGCTTGCGGTCGAATACGAAGCGACGGCCCTTCAGCATGCGCTGGACACCGAAGGCCGTTATCCGCCGATCTGGGTGCGCAGCCCACGGCTGCCCGGCGGAGAGATATCCCCGTTCGGGCTGGTGACCAACCTGACGGCAAGCCGGGAGCAGGTGTGCTCGGCGCTGGGGCTGGACGATCATCGGCGGGCGGCGGCCTGGTGGGCGGAGCGGCAGGAGCGCAGGATCGAGCCGGTCACGGTGCCGGCCGCGGACGCGCCGGTGCGGGATACGCTCCTCGAGGGCGATGATGTGGACCTGCAGCTGCTGCCCGCCACCGTCCAGCACCGCGGCAATCCGGGCCCGTACCTCACGGCGGCCCACGCGACGACCCTTGATCCGGAGACCGGCATCGACAACTCGGCCATACAGCGCTGCTGGATCAAGGACGCCCGCAGCATGAGCTGGTTTCCGTATCCGAATTCCCACAACGCGCGCAATATGCGCGCCTGGCACGAGCGGGGCGAGGCCTGCCCGGTGGCGTTCTGGATCGGTCACCACCCGGCGGTGAGCGTCGCGGCCCAGGTAAAGCTGGGTTACCCGGAGAGCCACTGGCCCGCGGCCGGCGGCCTGATCGGCGAGCCGGTCCGGCTTACTCCGTCGCTCAATTTCGACGGCAGGCTGCTGGTTCCGGCCGACGCGGAGATCGTGATAGAGGGGCTGGCCCGTCCCGGCGCCACGGCCCCGGACGGGCCGTTCGCCGAATACACGGGGTTTCTGGGGCCGGCCGTCGACGCGCCGGTCTGCGAAGTCCTGTCGATTTCGCACCGCAAGGGCGCGGTGCTGCATGACTGCGGCTCCGGCCTGGCCGACAACCTGACTCCGGACAACATCGCCATGGAAGGCAAGCTGTTTTCGCTGGCGCGCGCCGTGTCGCCGCGTCTGATCAACGTCCACGCACCCGCCCAGGGCCGGCGTTTCCTGGCGCTGCTGCAGTTCGACGGCGCCATCGCGGGGGAGGTCCGCGACGCGCTGGCCGCCGTCCTTGCCTGGCGGCGGGTCAAGACGGCCGTGGCGCTGGATTCGGACATCGACCTGTTCGATTCGCAGCAGGTCGATTGGGCGCTGGCCACGCGCTTCCAGTGGGACCGCGACCTGATCCGGGTCGACGATCTTTCAACCTCGTTGCTCGATCCGTCGCTGGAACCCGGACGCAAGACGGCTTCGAAGGCGGGGCTGGACGCGACCCTGCCGCGCTATCCGTCCACGCCTCCGGTCGCGCATCCCGATCCCGAGGCGCTGGCGAAGGCTGCCGGACTGCTGGAAGAGCTGACCGGGGCGGGTCTGGCGGATGGCTGGCCCGAAAAATGACCAGGGCCAGCAGGCCCTGTACTATGCGTTATGCTGCGCCCGGTAAATGGGAGGAAAAGAGAAATGAGATATCCAATCCGCGCGGCGCTGGGCGGCGCCGTGCTGCTGATCCTGGGCTCTGCGGCGACCGCCGCGGAGAGGCTGGATCCGGCCAACCCGGACCATGCCATTCTTCTCGGGCAGAAGATGAACTGTTCGCTGAACGAGGGCGAAACGATCCTCTACTGGTGGCAGGGCGGCGCGATGAGCCGCATGCCGGGCGAGAAGGACCGGCACATCTTCAACGTGCAGGGCATGAACATACGCCAGTGCAAGAACTACGAGGACCCGGAACGCGGCCACGGCTACCGCTCGGTGTCCCGGGAACTGCTGATCTACATGGATCCGGACACCAACGAAGTCCTCCGCACCTGGACCAACCCCTGGACGGGCGAGGAAGTGGAAGTCGCGCACGTGGCCAACGATCCCGTCAACATGCGCGGTCCCGCGTACGCGCGGCGCCCCGACGGGACGGGCATCACGTTCAACGGCCGCTTCATGAAAGGCCGCGTCTGGACCACCGGCTTCGCGCCGCTGTTCTACACCAACCCGCTGGCGGGCGATTACCAGGAGTACGTGGGCGGCACCTATCACGCGATGGAAATGCTCAATGCCTACGCCTACGAGGACGAACTGCTGGACCCCGATCTCCCGACCCTCAAGCGCTACACCTTGTCCTGGGCGCGCACTTCGAAGTGGCTGCCGTGGATGAAGATGGGCGATCGCCCCGGCATGATGATCTTCACGACCGTCGGCAAGCGCGTTGCCGGGATCGATGACCTGACCGAGCCGCTGCTGAGCGAACTGCGCAACAACTATCCCGAGTACGCCGAACCGCCGCCTCTCGACGATGCGCGGCCCAATGTGACCAGCTGGTCGTATTTCAAATCGGTAACCGAGCCGGAGGGGGAATGGAGACAATGAAAGCAAGAAAGACTTTACGCGCTCTGGCCGGAATGATCGGGGCGTTGTCGCTGGCGGCGGGCGCCGCTTACGGCGGACAACTGGACCTCGACGACCCTGACGACGTCATTCGGCTCCTGATGAAGGTCCGGTGCTCGCTGAACGACGGCGAGACGGCGCTCTACTGGTGGGAGGGGCGGATGTATTCCCGAAAGCCGGCCGAGAAGAACCGCCATCTTTTCAACGTGCAGGGCATGAATATCCGCCACTGCGAGACACTGAACGACCCCGTGCGCGGCCTGGGTTTCGTCGCCCGCTCGCGGGAACTGATGTTCTACCTGGACCCGGAAACCAACGAAATCCTGAGGACCTGGACCAATCCCTGGACCGGCGAGGAAGTCGAAGTCGTTCAGGTGGCCAACGATCCGCCCGGCAACTATCGCGAGACCTGGGCGCGCGACGAGGAGGGCAATCCCACAGCGACGCTGTCCTATTTCTTCAAGGACGGCGTGATGATGAACGGCGGCGGCGCCGCGCGGCTCTTCTACAGCAATCCCCTGGGCGGCGACTACCAGCAATACGTGGGTGGGATCTATCACGCGATGGAGTTCGGCACCGGGTCTTCGCCCGTTGACGAGATCCTGGATGCCGATATACCCGTGGCGCAGGACCGGATCATTTCCTGGGGACGCGTTTCCAAGTGGCTGCCGTGGATGAAGATGGGCGACCGTCCCGGCGTCGCGGTGTTCCATACCGCCGGAATGCGCCTGAGCAGCTACGACGAATTGCCGGCCGTGGTGCTGGACGAGATCAACGCGAATTATCCGGAATACCACGAGCCGCCGGCGATACGCACCGAGAACCCCAGAGAAACGTCCTGGACCGTGTTCAAGGACCACATCGACGCACAACGCGCCGAGGACAGCCAGGCCGACTAGCCCGCACAGGCCGCTGATCCCGCTCTAGTGGGCGCGCTCGATCAGGCGCGTCAGGCTCGCGATGTGTTCCTTCAGCCGGGTGCGTCCCGAATCGGTCAACTGATACCAGGTTACCGGGCGCCTGCCGCGGAAACTCTTCTCGATCTCCAGGTAGCCCGCGTCTTCCAGCTTGCGCAGGTGCGTGCCCAGGCTGCCGTCATTCTCCTCAAGGACTTGCTTCAGCCGACTGAATGACATCGCATCGTGCCTGGACAGCAATACGCAGATCGCCAGCCGGACCCGATGCTCGAACAAGCCCCTGAGCGAACCCAGTTCCTCCAGGGTCGCGACGTTCGGGTCAGTCTTCGGCACGGTGCGCCCTTGCGCCAATAAAGGCCTGAGTCGCAAGCGCCGTGGCGGCGAGTACGCCGGCGACGGTGAATCCGTAGGCCGGTAATGCCAGCGTGATCAGGTACCCGACGCCAAGCAGCAGGCCGATCGGCAACATGCGTCGCTCAAGGTGCAGACCCGCCAGGAAATAGGTCAGCGCCAGAAGAAGAATCCACGTGGAGCTTACTCCCGGCCACGTCAATTGCCCGGTTCCGACAAGGCCGAATACCAGCAATCCGGTGCAAAAGAACCCCAGAAAATGAAACACCCAGCGCTTGCCCTCCCGCCGGTCGGCCTGTCCGACGTCGCGGGCGGCCCGCCAGGCGAGCCACCAGGTAAGCCCCCCACCCACAGGTCCGCCAATCATCCAGTAAACACCGATCCAGGCTGATCCCGGCCCCACAAGGTCCACCAGTGTGAAGCCGCACAGGCAAAGCACTGCCCAGATCAGGTAAATCGCCGGAATGTGAACGGACGCGGATCGCTCGGCCGCGGCGCGCACATACGCGATGTCGTCTGTAAGTTGTTGCTTGTTGGTCATATCTCCTCCTTCCACCAGGACACACGCTCTCAAATAGCGTGAACTCTGAAATATAGAGTAATATTCCCGTCAAGTCAACAGGGACGCTGTCAGGGATGGCGGCGTCATGCCGCCGGCCGGATTACTGTTCGACGGTGGACTGTTGCAGGTAGGCGATCAGGTCGGCGCGGTCCCGGGCCCTGCGGATGCCGGCGAAGATCATCTTGTTGCCCGGGATGACTTCCGAGGGGCTGCGCATCCAGTGATCCAGCGTTTCCGGCGTCCAGGCGATTCCCGAGGCCAACAACGCCTCCGAGTACTCATAGCCGGCCGCGGTGCCGGCCGGGCGGTCCAGGAAACCGAGCAGGTTCGGTCCCAGCAACTGGTTTCCTTGCGCCACCAGGGTGTGGCAGGCGCGGCACTGGATATACAGGCGCCGTCCCCGGTCCGGGTTGGCCGCGGCCAGCAGGGTGGCGAGGTCTTCCTCCTCCACTGCGGGCGCGGACTCGACTGCACCCGCGGCTGAAGACTCGGCACCCGCGGAAGTCGCGGCCGGCTGCTCGCCGCCGCAGGCGCCAAGCGCAAGCGCAGCCGCCAGCAGGGCCGGCGTGAATTGCCTGGGTGAGTTCAACTTTCGCCGGCCGTGGTTGCCGACATTGACCTGGCCGCGGCGTGGATGGCCCGCCGGATACGCGGGTAGGTGCCGCAGCGGCAGATGTTGGTGATCGAGCGGTCGATGTCTTCGTCGCTGGGCGCGGGATTGTCCGCCAGCAGCGCCGCCGCGGCCATCACCATCCCGGGCTGGCAATAGCCGCACTGCGGGACCTGTTCGTCGATCCAGGCCTGCTGCACCGGGTGCGGCCGGCCGTCTTCCGCCAGTCCTTCAATGGTCGTGATGCTGCGCCCCTCGGCGGCGGCCGTGTTGATCCGGCATGACCGGACCGCTACGCCGTCGAGATGCACGGTGCAGGCGCCGCACAGGGCGATGCCGCAGCCGTACTTGGTGCCGGTCAGATGCAGATGGTCGCGCAATGCCCATAAAAGCGGCATTTCGCCGGGCACGTCCAGCGTGACCGCGCGTCCATTGAGAGTGAAGCTCGCCACGGCGGAGCAGTTTATCACGCACGAGTGCCGCCGCTGCCTTGCGTTACGCCGCGATTCCCGGAAATCTCCGGGCGCGCGCCGAACCGCTTCCGCCGAACGGTTTATTATTCGTTTCGCTATGCTGAAAACAAACGCTTCATCCGCCGGGCGGACGGATCCGGCCGCCCGGCCCTGTCTTTCCCTGAATCGCCGTGAGATGCTGGCCGCCGCCGGCGCCTTGCTGGCCGCTCCCGCCTTTGGACTGCGCGTGGCGTTCGCCCGCGAGGAGGGCGGCCCGCTCAATGCCTGGGTCACTCTCGACGAGCAGGGCGCGGTAACGATACTGTGCCCGGTGGGCGACATGGGACAGGGCATTCTGCACAGCCTGCCGCTGATGCTCGCCGATGAAATGGAGGTCGCCTGGGACGATGTTCAGGTGCGTTACGCACCCCTTGACCCGGGCGCTTACGGCAACGCGGCGCGTCTGGATCGCGGCCAGGGTTCCGGCAACAGCGTGTCGATCATGGGTTACCACAAAGGCCTTCGCCAGGCCGGCGCCGCTGCCCGCGAGATGCTGGTGGCCGCCGCCGCGGACGAATGGGGTGTGCCGGTTTCCGAGTGCTACGCAGAACAATCGCGCGTTTGGAGCAATGGCCGCTCGCTGAGTTACGGGGAACTGGCCGGGAAGGCTGCGGGCATGCCGGTGCCGGAAGAGCCCAGGCTCAAGTCGCGCGAGGAATTCCGGCTGATCGGCAAGCACGCCCCGCGCAAGGACAGCGCTCCGAAGGTCATGGGAACATTTCCGTTCATGGCCGATTCCGCCGGCGGCGAACCTGCATTGCATGCCGCCGTGCTCAATGCGCCGCGCCGCGGAGCGAAACTCAAGAGCTTCGCCTTCGAGTCGCCGGACGGCGCATTGCCCAGGGTCATGGCCATCGGCGATGACGCGGTGGCGGCGGTGGCCGAAGACTACTGGACGGCGTCGTCGGCGCTGGAGCAGGCAAACGTGGTCTGGGAAGGCGGCGACACCAGCACCACGGAATCGGTCTTCGAAGAACTGCGTGGCGCGCTTGCCGGCGAGGACGGCCGCACCTGGATTGAAGCCGGCGATCCGGAGTCCGTGCTTGCATCCGCCGAGCGGACGCTGGATGCGACCTACGAGGCGCCCATCCTGGCTCACGCCAACATGGAGCCGCTGGGCGCAACGGCGCGCTTTACCGGTGACGGATGCGAGATGTGGGTTCCCTCGCAGAACCTGCAGCGCCTGCAGGCCGACATCGGCAACATCTTCGGCCTGGAGCCGGAAAACGTGCTGCTGCACCACTGCAACATGGGCGGCGCATTCGGGCGGCGCATCGAGTCGGAAGTGGCCGTGCAGGCCCTTTCGATCGCAAAGTCGCTGCACGAGCAGGGACTGCCGGACCGCCCGGTTCGGCTGGTGTGGAGCCGCGAGCAGGACATGCGCCATGACTGCTACCGGCCGCCCTACGTGGCGCGGCTGCGTGCGGCGCTGGACGATTCCGGCCGCCCGAGCGCATGGACGGCCAAGTCGGCCGGGCATTCGCTGCTGGCCGAGCGCTGGCCGTGGATGGTGGAAGAATCGGCGGATCCGTCGTCGGTGGGCGCTATCTTTAACGACCTGTACGAGGTTCCCAACCGGCGCGTGGACTACGTTATGCGGCAAATGCCGGTGCGTGGCGGATTCTGGCGCAGCGTGGCCTCCAGCATGAACTCGTTTTTCGCCGAGAGCTTCCTCGACGAGGTGGCGCACGCCGGAGGCCGCAATCCGGTGGAACTGCGCGCCGAACTCACGACCGATCCGCGCGCGCTGAAAGTGCTGGAGGTGGCGGCCGAAGGCTGGACCGCGCAAAGCGGAATAGCGGTGGCCAAGCTGTTCTCCAGTTACATCGGCACGCAGGTGGAACTGGAAATCAGGGACGGCGCGTGGCGGGCGCGAAAGATCCGCGCCGCCGTGGACTGCGGGCTGGCGGTGGATCCGAACAACGTCGAGGCGCAGATCGAGGGCGCCATCATCTATGGATTGAGCGCCCTGCTGTTCGGGGAAATCAACCTGGAGGACGGCGCGGTGGCGGAAGGCAACTTCGACCGCTACCGGATGCTGACGCTGGCCACTACGCCGTCCATCGAAGTGGTACTGATTGCATCGGACCATCCGCCCACGGGAATCGGCGAACTCGGCACACCGCTGGTGGCGCCCGCGTTCTGCAACGCTCTGTTCGCGGCGACCGGACGCCGCGTACGCAAGCTCCCGCTTCGCGACGGCGACCTCCGGGCCTGACGCCGACTGGAGGCTTGAACCCATGCGCGCCATAGTTGCTGCAATCGCACTGTCCTTGACGGCCATCCCCGCGAGCGCCACCAACTCGAAGCCCGAACTGATGAAGGTCCTCGAGGACTTCATGGCCTGGATGCCGGGCGAGTACACGTCCATTCCCCAGGTTTTCCTCGAGCGCAACCTGGGCACGCCGCCGGACGGCGAGCATGACCTCTTCTACCGGGTGTTTGCCGAAATCGAAGCGCCTCACCTGGCCGAACACGTGATCTACACGCAGATCAGGCTGGATGCCGACGACGGCCCGGTGTTTCCCGGGCAGCAGGTGCTGTTTCTGATTTCGATCGACGAGGAACTGGGCGCGGTGTCCATCTCAGGCCGGCGCATCAAGGACCCCCATCTGTATGTCGATGCCCATCTCCGCCCGGACGTCTGGCCCGATCTGCAGCCCGATCCCAATTACGGCGGCAACTGCAGCTTCAACTGGCGGCGGCACGGCAAGCAGCTCAGGGGTCTGCTCGGCGAGTTCGGTCAATGCACGATGATTTCGAAGAACACCGGCCAGCAGATGACCTGGGACGCGGAATGGATACTCAATCCCGACGAGCTGTGGATTTACGACAACGGCTACCTGGAAGACGGTTCGCTGATTTCAGGCCGCCTGGACCGCACCCACCTGCGCATGTACAAGGCGCGGCGCTACGAGTGTTTCGCCGCATTGCGCTACGAGGACGGCAGCAACCAGGTCATCAATCCCTTTTTCATGCATGACCGGGGCGACGTCTTCACCATTACGACCGAGGAGCCCGAACCGCGCGACATCCACCTGGAATTCCTGACGTCGCTATGGCCGTCCAGTTCCGGACGCAACTTCGTCGACCTCGCGCGCCTCACGCTGCACTCCGGCGAGCCTGGCGCATACGAGCAGGAACATGTGATCGGCAATGCCTGGGCGACGCCGGAGAGCGGCCGGGTGGGCTTCAGCACCGAATGGGCGTCCGCCCGCTGCAAGCTCGCCGACCCCGACGACCCCCGCTTCATCGAAGCCATGCGCTACAAAGCCGCCGACTAACCCGCGCCGGCTAAAGCCCGCTCTTCGGCCCCCTCCCTCGTGGGAGCGTTGGAGCAGGGACAGCGAGAATCGAGCCAGGATGGCGTCTCCAACGAGGGAGGGGGCCGAATAGGGGGCGAGGGAGCCCTACGTGGCGTGGTTTTTGCGGAGGCGGGCCAGCCAGATCGCGTAGAACAGGAAGTAGGTCTGCATCAGCAGGGAGAAATCCCACTCGATGATGTCCTGAAACGTGTCCTTGTTGTCCATGTAGTTCATCACCGGGATGCTGAAGAAACCGAAGAACAGCATCGAGAAAAGGATCCACTTCATCGTTCGCGTCAGCCACAGCGGAGCGAAGGTTTCCAGCCGCCGCAAAGCCATGAGCTGCGCCACCATCGTCAGTCCGAAGTAGAGCAGCGTGCCGAAGCGGCGCATCAGGAAATAGAAATCGCCCTCGCTTCCGAGGAACGCCGTGTAGAGCACCAGGAAGGCCGCGCCGCCCATGCCGCACGCCGCGGCTACCGGCGCCGCGCGCCCGGTGGCCGCGCGAATGTGACCGGACATCTGCCGCCAGAACAGGACCAGCAGGACCGCCGCACCCACCATGCCCACCTTGAACAGGTAGTAGCTGATGCCGTAGCGGCCCGCGGAGCTGATCGACGTGCAGCCTTCGAAATAGGGGATGCAGGCGGGCACCAGGCCCTGCGTGCTGGAAATCAGGTAGCAGACGTTGACTGTAAGCGTGGGCACCACTGCGGTGAGAACCCCGATCCACACCGCCTTGCGGTCTGCCTGGATCGCGGCGCTCGCATTCGGCGGCGCTGAACGGCCGCGCGGTGCCGGGCCCCGCCGCGTCACGAGTCGCGGGCGCTTAGGTACGAGCCTTCCGAAATGGCCTGCCAGCCGGCCACGCCGTCCTGGAATTCGCGGTACGAGCGAAGGATCCGCCCGGCCAGCGGATTGGCGTCGCCGAGTTCGTCCAGAACTTCATTTGCGGCCTTGTGCAGGCCCTTCAGCACTTCCTCGGGGAAACGCCGCAACTGCACCCCGTGCTCCTCGACCAGCACCCGCAGCGCCTGCACGTTGCGGGCCATGAATTCCGAGAGCATCTGGTGGTTGACCGCCGTGCAGGCCGTCTGGATCAGTTTCTGCAGCTCTCCCGGCAGCGCCTCCAGCGCCTTGCGGTTGATGATGATCTCAATCGAGCCGGCCGGTTCGTGCCAGCCGGGGAAGTAGTAGTAGGGCGCCGCCTGGTATAGACCCAGCGGAAGGTCGTTGTAGGGGCTGGCCCATTCGGTGGCGTCGATCAGCCCCGACTGCAGCGCCGTGAACAGCTCGCCGCCCGGCAGGTTGACCACGGTCGCCCCCAGCCGGCGCAGCACGTCCCCGCCGAGACCCGGCATCCGGATCTTGAGCCCGGAAAAGTCGTCCACCGAGCGGATCTCGCGGCGGAACCAGCCGCCCATCTGGGCGCCGGTGTTCCCGCCGGGGAACGGCACCAGCCCGTACGGCTCATAGCATTCCCGCCACAGTTCCATGCCGCCGCCATAGGCCATCCAGGCATTGAACTCGGCCGGCAGCATCCCGAAGGGATAGCCCGTGAACAACTGGGTGGTCGGCGCCTGGCCCTTCCAGTACGCCGGCGCCGAATGGCCCATTTCCACGCTGCCGCGCGAGACTGCGTCGAAAACCTCGAAAGCGGGCACCAGTTCGCCTGCCGCATAGACCTGGAGGGTGAGTCGCCCGCCCGAAACCTCGCGCAGCGTGTCGGCCAGCGTCACCGCGGTGGTGCCGAAACCGGGCAGGCCCGGGGGCCAGGCGGTGACCAGCCGCCAGTGGTAGCGCTCGCCCGAACCGCCGCCTTGCGAGCCCCGGGAAGCGGCCATTCCGCGGTCCGGGGTTTGCGCGCATCCGGCCGCCGCGACCCCGGCCGCGCTTGCGGCGAGCATCTTGAGGAATCGTCGGCGCTGCTCGGTCATCCTGTGCCTCTTTGTCCGATTCGCTAAAGAATAACGCACCCGTCTTCGCTATCATTGCCCGCCATGAACACTACGAACCCGCTGGCGCCCGGCGAAACAAAGGGCGAAGCGCTGGTCGGCACGCTGGCCGCCGCAACGGTAGTTACCAGCGACATGGAGCGCTGCCGAGCGTTCTATTCCGAGCTGATGGGCCTGGAACCGGCGATCGACCACTTGCCGGACGATATTCATGATCCGCTGACCCGACTCTGGGGACTCGAGGACGAGGGCGACTGGGAGCACGTCCTCTACCAGCAGCCGGGCAATACCGACATGCCGTACCTGCGAGTGATCGGCGTTTCCGGCGATCGGCCGGAGGTGCGCCCGGGAATGAATGCGCTGCTCGAAGGCGGCCTGGCGGTCGGCTTCGCCTGCGCCGACATGGAGAAGCTGATCGCCGAGAGCGAGCGCATGGGCTTCGGTACCGTGGCCGGCGTTACCCGCATTCCGCTGCATCGTCCGGACGGCACGCCCTATGACGCACTGGAAACGCACTTGCGAGCGCCCGACGGCGTATACGTGCTGGGCATTGCACGGCCGCCGGACCTGGCCCCGATCTGTCCGATTTCCGAGGGAACGCTGACCGGCGGCCCCGCCTATTCCAGCCAGGTCATCAACAACGGCCAGCGCAGCCTGGACTTCTATACCGAAGTGCTGGGCTACGAGGTGCGCCGCGACATCGATCTCCCCAGCGAAGGCCCGGCGGGCGGTCTGCTGGACGTGCCGCCGGGTTCGAACATGCGGTTCCTGCAGGTATTCGCGCCGGGCGCCGAAAGCAAGTACCTGGTATTTCTGGACTGGTACGGCACCGGTGCCGAGGCCGTCGCGCCGTCCCGGCCGCCGAACCGCGGCATGGTGATGTGGTCTTTCATGACGACCGACCTCGACGCGGTGCTGGAGCGGGCCAGGGCGTTCGGTGCGGAGGTGCTCTGCGAGTCCGAAGTCATCGACGCCAGCGCCGTGGGAATGATTTCGACCCGGCGCGGGATGCTGGCGGCGCCCAACGGTTTCGCCATAGAACTGGTCGAGGAAATCGCCGACTAGGATTGCAATGTAACAAACGGTTCACATTCGTAACCAAACCGTAATTTTCCTGTAACGGGAGGTTTACACGCGACGGATGAAATGCGAAGCCCAAGGAGGGTCTTGCGCATTCAATGAAGATCAGAAGCATTGCATTGGCGGCCTTGTCCGCGACCATGCTGACCGCCATGCCGGTATCCGCCCAGGAAGCAATCCCCGAAAGCCAGGACAGCGGCGACGACGCTTCCGCGTCCACGGGCGCGATGGAAGAAATCGTCGTGACCGGCGCCTACCGTCCGAACGCGGTGACCCGCAGCCGCGATTCCGATTCGGTTGTGGACGCACTGTCGTCCGATGATTTCGCGATTACCGGCGACTCCAGCGTCGTGGATGCGCTGGCCCGGGTGCCGGGACTGACCGTGATCAACAGCAAGTACGTGTACGTGCGCGGGCTGGGCGAGCGCTACTCCAATACCTTGCTGAACGGAGCGCCGCTGCCCAGTCCGGACCCCACGCGGCGGGTCATTCCGATGGACATGTTCCCGACCGGCGCTCTCGAAAACGTGGACATTCAGAAGACCTATTCGCCTCGCCTGCCGGGAGATTTCTCGGGCGGCATGGTGGCGATGGAGACGCGTGGCGCGCCCGCCGAGCGCGTAATGCAGATCAGCGTCGGCATCGGAGGCAATTCCCAGGCCACCGGCGGCACGGGACTCCATTTCTCGGGCGGCAGCAGGGACTGGCTGGGAATGGACGACGGCACACGAAAGCTCCCGACGGAGTTGAACGGAATCACCGAGAACGGCGCCAGGTCCCTGAATCTCGTTTCGGACGACGAGCGGGCGCTGGCCGGGCGTTCGCTCAACCGCGGCTACGCGACGGAACTAAAGGACATTGAACCCGGCGTGAGTATTTCCGGGCGCTGGGGCGGCGGCCGGCCGCTGGGCGGCGGCGATCTTGGCTTCATGCTCTCGGCGCGGTATTCGAACGACTGGGCTTACAGGGACGAAGAGCGTCGTACCTTCGGCCTGTCGGGTGTGGGCGACGAACTTTCCACTCTCGATGAAGGCACGCAGAGCCGGACCCAGAACACGATCGATCTTTCGCTGCTGGGGAACGTGGAGTGGGACGTCAGCGCAGGGACGTTCCTGCGCAGCACGACCTTCGTCACGCGCCGGACCGACCGCACGTTCCTGCGTGAGTTTGACTTCTACTCGGAAAACGACATCCACGTTGCCGACACGACGCTCGAATTCGTGGAAAGGGAGCTGTTCAGCCAGCAATTCGCAGGGGAACACATCCTTGAAGCGGCCAGAGACCTGGTCATCGACTGGACGGTGACCTGGTCGGTCGCAAACCGTGAGGAGCCCGACACGCTCTTCTATCGCTACGAACGCTTCGACGAAGCCAGCGACCTCTACGCTTTTTCCGATACGGGACAGTCGAACGAGCGGAGCTGGGAGGAACTCGAGGACGAGGCGGTCAATTACGCGCTGAACCTGTCGCTGCCGATTCAGTTCAGCCCGGATTCGGACGGTGAGATTTCATTCGGCCTGGCCTGGCTCGACAAGAAGCGCGATTCGTACTTTCGCCGGTTCCGTTTCCTGACCGATTTCTCGCGCAACAACCTTCGTTCCCGACTGGGACAGAGCCCGGACCTCATATTCTCCGACGAGCTGATCGCGGAGGGCCTCTGGGAACTGCAGGAAACCACTCAGCCGACCGACAACTACGCCGCCGGACACAAGCTGGCGGCAGCCTACCTGATGGCCGATCTGAACCTTGGCTTGAACTGGCGCTGGATGCTTGGGGCCCGCTACGAAGACTCGACCCAGGACGTCACCACGTTCGAACTCATCGACCCGACCCGGCGCAACGTGCGCGAGTTGTCCGAAGCGGCCTTGCTGCCCGCCATGACGATCACCTGGCTGCCGGGCGGCGGGGAATCCCAGCAGATTCGCCTCGGCTACAGCCGCACGCTCAACCGGCCCGATCTCAAGGAGCTGTCCGCGGCGCCCTATATCGATCCGGAAGAGCGCTACACGGTCGTGGGCAACCCGGACCTGATGGTGGCTTCCATCGACAACATCGACCTGCGCTGGGAGTACTACTTCGACAACGTCAGCAACATCCAGCTGGCTTTCTTCCACAAGAGGTTCCGGGACCCGATCGAGCGCGTGATCCGCCTGGGCGCCGGCGGCATCCGGACCTTCGCCAACGCCGAGTCCGCCACGCTCAAGGGAGTGGAGATGCAATTGCGCACCGAACTGGGGTCGCTCGCCGATGCATTGAGGGATTTCGAGGTCCGCCTGAATGCCGCGTTCGTGGACTCCATGGTCAATGTAGGCCTGGCGGGGGCGCAGCAGACCAGCACCGAGCGCCACCTGGAGGGCCAGTCGCCCTGGGTGGCCAACCTGCAGTTCAGCTACAACAACCCCGAGCGGGATCTGCAGGCCGCCCTCCTGTTCAACATGGCGGGCGAGCGCATCGTGGACGTCGGCACACAGGGACTGCCTGATTCCTACGAACAGCCCGTTGCCAGGCTGGACTTCAATTACCGCCACGCGGCGGAGTTCCGCGGCATGCCCCTGAGGCTGCAGGTCAAGATCCGCAACCTGCTGGATGACGACTACGAAGTACTGCGCGGAGGACGCACCGAGCGCCTTTACACGAGAGGCCGCTCCATCAGTTTTTCCGTCGATCTTCAGTTCTGACTGAAGCGCATGCCCGTTCGCCCGATCTGACGAAATGGCGCGGATCGGGACCTTCTCGATTGACTGACAGAATCCGCAGGAGGGGTTTGCCCAAATGTCCGTGAATTGTGTCCGTTGTCTCCCGGTCGTGCTTTTGTCCGCCCTGATACTGGGTGGCTGCGGCGGCGGCAGCGGCGGCGAAGACCTGGTTATCAATACGGCCCCGCCCACCGATACCGGCGGCGGTTCGGAGACCCCCACGTCGGCCAATGATCCGTTTCCCGTATCGGATGCCTTTGCAGGCAACGGCAATCGGATCGGCCTCAATCCGTTGCTGAACTCCAACGGCACGCCCGGCGACGGCTCGCCGGACCTGCAGGGAGCGGAGTGGGCCTTCACTTCCAGTTCGCCCGACCTGCAGGGCGATGCCTTCGCTATATCGCTTGGCGGCGAGTTCGAGGACGTGGACTACGTAGGCGCGTTCGCCCAGGACACGGCCGATACCTGGACCGAGGGCTGGACGGTGGGCGTGCACGGCAACAGCACCGTTTGGCAGCCCAAGGGCGAACCGGCTTCCAACAGCGACTGCCCGGCCGGAACCACCTTTGTTGAAGCCCGGACGCTGCCCGACTCCGTGGGTGGCGGTTCGATGGACCTTTGCCAGTTGGCGCGCCGTTACGACACCGACGGGCAGACCATCACGCTGACCGGCGACAACATCTACCGCCTGGCCGCCGGTTTCCCCGGTACCTATATCGGAAACGGCGAAGCGGCCGACGGCGACGCGGGCAATGACGTGTCCGTGACGCTGGTGATCGAGTCCGGCGCCCTGATTCTGGGATCGCAGCAGGAGGCCCTGATCATCACGCGGGGATCGCGCATCGAAGCCTTGGGCAGCGCCGAAGATCCCATCGTCATGACCTCCAGGGACCAGTTCGACGAATGGGTGGAAGGCCGGGCGAGGGCGGACGGGCGCGGCGAGTGGGCCGGCCTGGCGCTCATGGGCTATGGCCGCTCCAACGAGTGCGGCGATCCCTGCGACGTCAACGCGGAAGGCAATATCGGCGCCTACGGCGGCACGGACGACTCCGACGACAGCGGATTTATCGAGTACCTGGTGATCCGCCACGCCGGCAACGACATCGACGGCAACGGCAACGAACTGAACGGCCTGACACTGTTAGCGACCGGTTCGGCAACCCGGTCTTCCTACGTGCAGGTGCACTACGGATTCGATGACGGCGTCGAGCACTTCGGCGCCACCGATCACATGGACCACATCGTGATCACGGGCGCCCGCGACGACTCCTTCGACTGGGGCCAGGGCTACCGCGGCAGCGCCCAGTTCGTGCTGATCGTCCAGGCGCTGGACGAGGGCGACCGGGGGATCGAGGCCGACAACGACGGGGACAACCCGCTGGCCGTGCCGGTCTCGCGGCCGACGCTGGCGAACTTCACGATCCTGGGCGCCGCGGACAGTGCGGAGAGCTCCTCCGACGGCATTCTGCTGCGGCGAGGCACAGGCGCGCGCATCTACAACTTCCTTGTGGCCGACTTTCAGGACGCCTGCCTGGACGTGGACGGGGCCGCCACCGAGGACCTGTTCGGCACCGACCTGACGATCGAGAACTCGCTGTTCTACTGTCCCGCCGGGGAGCTCTACGAGAGCGGTGACGATGACGTGTCCGGAACGGCGATCGCCAACTGGGTGGACCGGGACCCCGACAATCGGATCGCCAATCCCAACCTGCGCGCCGACTACCGGCCCAACGAGGTCGAGGCGGACGTGGCCAGCAATCTGTTCGTGACTACCGATTACGTGGGCGCCTTCGCGCAGGACACGGACGACAACTGGACCGAAGGCTGGACGGTTTCCCTCAACGGCAACACCACCGTCTGGGAGCCCGCGGTCGCCAACCCCGGCGCCGACGGAAGCTGTCCGTCCGGCACCTCGGCTGACGGCAGCCTGGAGCTGCCCTCCGCCGTGGGCGGCGGCCGGATGGACCTGTGCCGGTTGCAACGCCGCTACGACGCCGACGGCTCGACGCTGACCCTGACCAACGACAACATCTACGCGCCGGCGTCCGGTTTTCCAGGCACCTACATCGGCAACGGCGAGGAGGCCGACGGCGACGCGTCCGATAACGTGTCCGTGACGCTGAAAATCCAGCCGGGTACGCTGGTCCTCGCTTCTTCCGGCGAGGCCGTGATCATTACCCGCGGCTCGCGGATCGAAGCCGACGGCACCGCCGAGGACCCGGTCGTCATGAGCTCGCGGCGCCAGTTCGATGACTGGGCGGGCGGCGGGGACGGCACCGCGGGCCGCGGCGAGTGGGCCGGCCTGGCGCTGATGGGCTACGCGCGCTCGAACGAGTGCGGCAGTCCCTGCGACGTGGCCGCCGAAGGCAACATCGGCGCCTACGGCGGGAATGACGACGCCGACGACAGCGGCTACATCCGCTACCTGGTGATCCGCCACGCCGGCAACGACATCGACGGCAACGGCAACGAGCTGAACGGCCTTACGATGTTCGCCACGGGTTCCCGCACCCGCGTCTCCTACCTGCAGGTGCACAAGGGACTGGACGACGGCGTCGAGCACTTCGGCGCCAGCGACTTCATGGACCACATCGTGATTACGGATGCAGCCGACGATTCCTTCGACTGGGGCCAAGGCTACCTGGGCGGCGCGCAGTTCGTCGTGATCCGCCAGTCCTCCGACGACGCGGACCGCGGCATCGAGGCGGACAATGACGGCGACGCCCCCAACGCCCAGCCGATTTCCGGCCCGACGCTGGCGAACTTCACGATGATCGGCACCGAGGACGGCGGTACCAACACGATCGGCGTGCTGCTTCGCCGCGGAACCGGCGCAACCATGTGGAACAGCGTGATCACCGGCTTCGACCGCTGCGTGGACTTCGATGACGAGGCCACCTTCGGCCGCTACGACACCGGCGCGATTGCGTTCCGCAACAACGTCGTGTCCTGCGTCACCAACTTCGACGAAGAATGAGTGTGAAGCCCTGTGTTTGGCCCACCTCCTCGCCGGAGCGTTGGAGCAGGACAGCGAGAATCGAGCCAGGATGGCGTCTCCGTCGAGGAGGTGGGCCAAACACAGGGCGAGGAAGCATAGGTGCCGGGGAATGGCATAATTTGAAGGCGAAATGCGGCGCGATATTCTGGTAGTCGAGGACGAGGGCGCGATTCGCGGAATGCTCGCCTTCAACCTGCGCCGCGCCGACTTCGACGTGCGCGAAGCGGAGGACGCCGGCGCCGCCCGCAAGGCCATCGCCGAACGCCTTCCCGACCTGGCCATCATCGACTGGATGCTGCCTGACGGCAGCGGCCTGGAACTGACGCGCTGGATCAAGCGCACGCCCGAGACCCGCGACGTGGCCATCATCATGGTCACCGCCCGCTCCCAGGAGGAGGACAAGATTTCGGGACTGAGCAGCGGCGCCGACGACTACGTCACCAAACCGTTCTCCAGCCGCGAACTGCTGGCCCGCATAAACGCGGTGCTGCGCCGCTCCCAGAGCGCCCAGGAAGACCCGATCACGCGCGGGCGGCTGACACTGAACCCGGTCAGCCATCGCGTGCACACCGACCGGGGGCCCGTCGTCCTGGGACCGACCGAATTCCGCCTGCTGCGCCTGTTCATGGAACGCCCCGAGCGCGTATTCAGCCGCTCCCAGTTGCTGGATCGGGTATGGGGGCCGGCGGTTTTCGTCGAGGACCGCACCGTGGATGTGCATATCCGGCGTCTCAGAAAGGCGCTGGAAGCGCATGAGGTGGACCGCTACATCCAGACCGTGCGAGGCGCCGGCTACCGTTTCTCGCTCCAGTAGGGCCGAGTCTTGGATCCCCTGGTACGCAGACTGGTTATCCGTATTGCGTTGCGCGCCTGCGGCGTGGCGGCGGTCCTGGCCGCGGCCGCCTGGCTGCTTGCCGACAGGCCGATTGCGGGCGCCCTGGCCGGCCTGGTCCTGGTTCTTGCATGGGAACTGTCGGTCCAGGTGCGCGCCGCGGGCGAACTGTCGCAGTTGTTCGACCCGGATGCATGGTCCGGAGGCGCGTTTTCCTTCGCCGAACTGCCGCAGCAGTTGAGCGACCTGGAGAGCCGCACGGAGGAGGCCGAAGAACGGCTCAGGAAGGTGCTGAAAGCCCTGCGCAGCACGGCGCGGTCCTTCCCCGACGCGGCCCTGGTGCTGAACGACAACGGCGAGGTTGTGGTCAGCAATCGCCAGGCCCGCCGGCTGCTGGGCGTGCGAAAACGGCTGGACAAGGGCAGGCCGGCGCTGAAGCTGATCCGCGATGCCGAATTCAGGAACTGGCTCGAGCGCGGCGGCAAGGACCTGGTGCGGTTCAAGTCACCGGAGAAGCCCGACAGCTGGCTGGAGGCGCAGCGCGTTCCCTACGCGGAAAAGCAATTCCTGCTCCTGGTGCGCGACGTCACCGCCGCGGTGCTGGCGGACAAGACCCGCTCCGACTTCGTGGCCAATGCCTCGCACGAACTGCAGACACCCCTTACGGTGCTGACCGGCTACCTGGAGTCGATGTCGGAAGACGAGGAGTTTCCCGATCGCTGGAGCGACCCTGTCCAGCACATGGCGTCGCAGTGCGACCGCATGACCCGGCTGGTGCGGGACCTTCTCGAGTTGTCGCGGCTGGAGACGTCCGAGACTCCGCCCGGCTTTACGCCCCTGAACATGATGGACGTGCTCGGGGACGCGGTGCAGGTCGCGACAGCGCGGTCCAGCGGCCAGCTGGATGTCCGCGCCGAAATCAAGAGCGAACGGCCTTTGCTGGGCGACGAAGCCGAGATCCGTTCGGTCGCGACCAACCTGGCGATCAATTCGGTAGCGTTTACGCCGCCCGGCGGCGCAGTCGTATTGCGCTGGCAAACAGGCCGCTCCGGCGGACAACTGTCCGCGACCGATACCGGCATCGGAATCCGGCGGGAACACCTTCCGCGTCTGACCGAACGGTTCTACCGGGTACGGGGAGAGGGCAGTCCCGTGGTTCCGGGCACCGGTCTGGGACTGGCCATCGTCAAGCATGTGCTGACGCGTCACGACGGCAGCCTGGAAATAAAGAGCAAACCCGGTTCGGGAAGCACGTTTACCTGCAACTTCCCGGCCAAGCGCATCGGCGACAGAGTCTTGGGCTGACCGCTCCCTGTTGATGTGACGGTGCGCTAGCCTGCGCTTTTCGCGCCGACTATCGGCAGCGGTTCGGTCCGGTTCCATTCGCCCCGGGTAAAGTCCGGAATCGGCTTGCTGTTGCCCCGGTCGGCGACCGAATCGGCGCTGATTGGTCCAATCGCCGACCACGCGGCGGCGTCGTAGACATTCTGGTCCAGTGGCTCGCCGTTTCTGAGGCAGTCAATCAGCCGCCAGCACATCAGGTGGTCCATGCCGCCGTGACCGCCCTGTTCCTCGGCCCGCCGGCCCACCTGCACCCACAGCGGATGGTCGTAACGTGCCCGCCATGCCGTCATGTCGTAATCCCATTCGTGGAATGACCCGGCGCCGCCTTCCTCCAGCGCGATGCGGTTGGGAAAGCCCGCGAAGACTCCGTTGGTACCCTGGATCAGGTTGTGGCGGCTGTAGGGACGCGGCGTTGTCGTGTCGTGCTGCACCATGATCGTTCGGCCCTGCACGGTCCTGATCAGACTCGTGTTCATGTCGCCCGTTACGTAGTCAAGCCGGTTTCGTTCGTGTTCCGGCGGAAACTCGCGGCGCGCGTAGGCCTGCCTGCCGACCGCCGGGGAGCTCATGGAGTTCATGTAGTCGAACCGATCGCCGCGATTGATGCCCATGTACTGGGCGATCGGCCCCAGGCCGTGCGTGGGATAGAGATTTCCGTTGCGCTTCGCGTGCCATTGCGTTCGCCAGGAGCCGGTCTTGTAGTCGATCTCCTTCATCTGCCAGCGCAGTTCGTGGATATAGGCCGCCTCCCCGTGCAGCAGTTCGCCGAAAAGTCCCTCTCGGACCATGTTCAGGACCATCAGTTCGTCGCGGCCGTAGCAGACGTTCTCCAGCATCATGCAGTTCATCCGCGTGCGTTCCGACGTGTCGACCAGCAACCAGGCCTCCTCGAGCGTGGTGACCGCGGGCACCTCGACGAACGCGTGCTTGCCGCTTTCCATCGCTTCCGCCGCCATGATCGCGTGCCAGCGCCACGGTGTGGCGATCACCACGATGTCGACGTCCCGGCGATCGAGCAGTTTGCGGTAGGCATGGTCGTCGCCCGTATAGAGTGCCGCAGGGGATGCACCCAGGTCCGCCAGGATGCGGGCCGCGCGATCGAGCACGAGCTGGTGGGTGTCGCAAATCGCCGTGATACGGGCGCCCTCGATGTTGCAGAAGTGCCGTACGAACCCCGTGCCCCTCTCGCCCACGCCAATCAGGCCCACGCGCACGGTTTCCAGCCGCGGCGCCACCAGGCCCATGACCGGGCGGCTGCCCGCCGGCCTCGGCCGCTCGATTTCCCGAGACTGTCCCGCCGCGGCCGGACCCAGCCCCGCCGCCGCCCCCGCGGCCAATGTCGATTTCAGAAACCCGCGCCGCCCAATCTTCTTCACTCTTTGCGTTCCTCTCGCGCTCGACATCTTGTGTGTTCGGTGATCATAAGGCTTGCCTCGCCGCGGCGGGCATGCAAACCCCCGATAGTGTAAAATTCCGCGGCTTCGCGCACCTCGCGCGGGCGAACTCTCATCAACGATCAATCATGCGTACCGTTTCCGCAAAACCCGGGCAGGTCCGGCAGGACTGGTTCCTCGTGGACGCCGCCGGCCAGACGCTGGGCCGGCTGGCAACTGAACTCGCCACGCGCCTGCGGGGCAAGCACAAGCCGGAGTACACGCCGCACGTGGATACGGGCGATTACATCGTGGTCGTGAACGCGTCCCAGGTACGTGTGACCGGAGACAAGCTGAATCAGAAGATGTATCACCGCCACACCGGCTACATCGGAAACCTCAAATCCGTTCCCCTGAAACGGGTCATGAAGGAAACGCCCGAGCGCGCCATCCTTTCCGCCGTGCGCGGCATGCTGCCGAAGAACCGCCTGGGCCGCGCCATGCTCAAGAAGCTCAAGGTCTATCCGGGCCCCGAGCACCAGCATGCCGCGCAGCAGCCCAAACCCCTGGAGATACAGGCATGACCGACACCGTGTATTACGGCACCGGCCGGCGCAAGACCTCCACGGCCCGCGTGTTCCTTCGGCCCGGCACCGGCAATGTGACCGTC
The DNA here is from genome assembly GCA_028821145.1 of Gammaproteobacteria bacterium. GTDB lineage: Bacteria > Pseudomonadota > Gammaproteobacteria > Steroidobacterales > Foliamicaceae > Foliamicus. The sequence goes on from JAPPHC010000020.1 coordinate 47,806, forward strand.
AACAGGCGCCCGCTGGACGAATTCTTCGGCCGCAAGACCGCCCGCATGATCGTGCATCAGCCGCTGAAAGTGGTCGGCCTCGACGGCCGGATGGACGTCACCGTGACCGTCAAGGGCGGCGGCACAACCGGTCAGGCCGGCGCCATACGGCACGGAATTACCCGTGCGCTGCTTGCCTACGACGAGGAGCTGCGTCCCAAGCTGAGGGCGCCCGGCTTCGTCACCCGCGACGCGCGCAAGGTCGAGCGCAAGAAAGTGGGCCTGCGAAAGGCCCGCCGCGCCACCCAATACTCCAAGCGCTGATCGCGCTGCGGGGCGGCGCCCCGGGTGGGGGATCGTCTAACGGCAAGACATCGGACTCTGACTCCGAGAATCCAGGTTCGAATCCTGGTCCCCCAGCCACCTCCTCCGTCACTTGCGCCGCGCCCAACGCCAGGCAAAATATGCGCATGAGCGAAAACGAACGATCCATAGGCGACCAGCTCCTCGCGGAACTGGGCCACTGCCTGCGCGTCTGCGCCGGCGAGCCGGCGCCGTCCGCCGACAACCCTGCCGGCGATACAGAGGACGGGATCGATTCCAGCAATGACCGCGAACTCAGCGCCAGCCTGATGCGCGTCAACCATTCGGGCGAAGTCTCCGCTCAGGCGCTGTACCGCGGCCAGGCCCTGGTCGCCCGCGACGCCGGCCTCAGGCGAAATCTGCTGAGCGCCGCCGAGGAGGAAGGCCGCCATCTCAAGTGGTGCGAGGAGCGCATCAGCGAACTGAACGGCCGCCGCAGCCTGCTTACCCCCTTCTGGTATGCCGGTTCCTTCGGCATCGGCGCGCTTGCCGGCCTCATGGGCGACCGCTCCAGCCTCGGGTTCCTGGCGGAGACCGAGGCCCAGGTCGAGAGTCATCTCGATGGACATCTTGAAGAGCTGCCCGCCGACGACGTGCGCAGCCGCAGGATCCTCGAGCAGATGCGCGCCGACGAGGCCCGCCATGGGCGAGACGCGGAAGAGGCCGGCGGCGAACCCCTGCCCGAGGTCGCGCGCTCGGCCATGCGCCTGGTTTCCAGCGTCATGACCACCACCGCGCGCTACATCTGAGCGCCGGAGGCGGTGAAATGAAACGCGCCCGCATCGCTCCCTCCATACTGTCGGCCGACTTCGCCCGCCTGGGCGAGGAGGTCGAAGCCGTGCTTGAGGCCGGCGCGGACGTGATCCACTTCGACGTGATGGACCATCACTACGTTCCCAACCTGACCGTGGGGCCGCTGGTCTGCAAGGCCTTGCGCGAGCATGGGATCACGGCGCCTATCGACGTGCACCTCATGGTCAGCCCGGTTGACGAAGTGGCACGATCGTTCGCCGAGGCCGGCGCGAGCATCGTGAGTTTCCACCCCGAGGCCAGCGGCCACGTCGACCGCACGATCGGGCTGATTCACGAGAACGGCTGCCGCGCGGGCCTGGCCTTCAATCCCGCGACGCCGCTCGGTTGGCTGGACCACACGCTTCAGGCCATCGATCTGGTGCTGATCATGTCGGTCAACCCGGGCTTCGGCGGTCAGAAATTCATACCCCAGGCCCTCGCCAAGCTTGCCGAGGCCCGCAGTCGCATCGACGCCAGCGGCCGCGACGTTTGGCTGGAAGTGGACGGCGGCGTCAAGGCCGGCAATATCGCGGAGATCGCGGCCGCCGGGGCCGATACCTTCGTGGCCGGCTCGGCGATCTTCGGCGCGGACGATTACGCGCAGGCCATCGGCGAAATGCGCGCCGCCCTCGGCGAATAGCCCGTTCTAGCGCATGCCGCGCTGTTCCTTGATCTGTTCGTAGGCCCGATTGACTTCGCGGGTGCGTTCGCGCGCACGCTCCATCATCGCTTCGGGCAGTCCGCGGGCCACCAGTTTGTCCGGGTGGTTCTCCTTCATCAAACGGCGATAGGCCGTCTTGACCTCCTGGTCGGTGGCGCGTGACGATACGCCCAGCGCGCGGTAGGCGTCCCCGATCGGTTGCTGCCGGGCCGGCCCCGCGCGGCCGTTGCCGCCGGCGAACCCGGCCCGCATGCGCGCCTGCGCTTCGAGCTGGCTGATCTGCCATTGCGAGAGGCCCAGCGCCTGCCCGATGCGGTCCAGCGCCGCCCGTTCCCCACCGGTCACGCCCCCGTGGGCGTAGGCCATGAAGAACTGCGTCTGCAGGAAGAACTGCCTGAGCAGCGGCTGTCCGCGGCAGGCTTCGTTCATCCGCATCAGCTCTTCGTCCAGGTCGAAGTCCGGCTCCTTGCCTTCGTTGAAACAGTCGATGGCCTCGCGTATCTGGGCCGGGTTCAGCCGCATTCCCTGCATGACCTGGCGCGCGGCCTGGATTTCCTCTTCGGTCACCCGGCCGTCGGCCTTGGCGATATGCCCCATGACCCGGAAGGTGGACGCAAAAAAGACCCGCCTGCGGTTGGCGGTCTGTGCGCCGGAGTGGGTCTGCCAGGATCCGCCCAGGCCTCGTGACATGCTGCGGTCCACCATGTGCCCCAGCAGTACCCCGAGGAATGCGCCCGGCAGGTTGCCGAACATGAAACCGAAGATGAATCCGGCGGCTTTTCCTAGAAGAAAGACATACATCGGCTTGGCGTGGGCAGTGTCGCGCTCAGCACACTAGAATACGCCCGAAACGAACGCACAAGGGAGCAGGCAGTGACCGTATCGTATACCGAAATACCGGGTTTGCAGTCCATCGGCAGCGGCAAGGTTCGCGACCTCTTCGCGGTGGGCGACGACCGCCTCCTTCTGGTGACCAGCGACCGCATTTCCGCCTTCGACGTCGTACTGCCCGATCCCATCCCCGGCAAGGGCCGCGTGCTGACCGCGCTATCGCGTTTCTGGTTCGCCAATACCGGCCATATCGTGCCGAATGCGCTGTTGGACACGCCGCTGGGCGACGTGATCGACGGCCTCGAGACTGACGCGCTCGAGGAGCTTGAGTCGCGCTCGGCGTTGATGGAAAGGGTCCGGGCGCTGCCCGTTGAAGCGGTGGTTCGCGGCCATTTGATCGGCTCGGGCTGGAAGGACTACCAGGCCACCGGCGAAGTTTGCGGCATCCGCCTGCCGGAAGGCCTGCGGCTGGGCGAACGCCTGCCCGAGGCCATATTCACGCCGGCCACCAAAGCCGAGGCGGGCGAACACGACGAGAACATCGGAATGGCGCAGACCGCAAGCCTGATCGGAGACTCGCTGGCCGAACAGGTGCGGGACATCGCGCTGGCCCTGTTCCGGTACGGAACCGAGCACGCCGCAGCGCGCGGCATCATCGTGGCCGATACCAAGTTCGAGTTCGGGATCAACGCGGCCGGGAAACTGGTGCTGATCGACGAAGTGCTGACGCCCGACTCCTCGCGATTCTGGCCGGCCTCCGAGTACCAGGTGGGCGTATCACCTCCGAGCTACGACAAGCAGTTCGTGCGCGATTACCTGAACTCGGTGGACTGGGATCACGAACCGCCCGCGCCCCGCCTGCCGGAAAGCGTGATTGCCCGCACCGCCGAGAAATACCGGACCGCCCTCGAACTCCTCACCTCCTGACCCCCGCCGCCGCGGCGGCAAATCTATAATTGGCGTCAGGCGGAAGTGGCGGAATTGGTAGACGCGCAGGATTTAGGTTCCTGTGGGGTTATCC
>JAPPHC010000004.1 GCA_028821145.1 Gammaproteobacteria bacterium
ACGACTACAGCCTGAAAACGCTGGCCCGCTACCTGGGCTTCGACTGGCAGGACACCGACCCCTCCGGCGCCTCGTCCATCGATTGGTTCCACCAGTGGACGGACACAGGCGACGAAACGGTCCGCCAGCGCATTCTTGCCTACAACGAGGACGACTGCCGAGCTACCCGCGTGCTGCGCGATGCTCTACAAAGCATGGCTTGACTCTGCTCTGCCGCAAGCGTGCGCACGCCGCAGAGGTGAATGCAGGCGGCCGTGTGATCTCTCACGTGGTCGGTTATTGCAGAGCGATTACGATCCTGCACGCTACCGCCGACATCCGCCTCTTACCACGGGTAGTAGTCGTATGGGCTAATGGGTTTGATCTCTGCGTGATCGTATCGTCCGAAACAGCTTCTATGTCAGGTCCTGAGCCCACGAACTCCGGCTTAACCGATTTCCTTGGCTCGTCTCGGAAAACGCGTTTGACTTCTTCCTTAATCGATTGAGTATCAATCCCTTGGCCCCGCGCCACAGAAATGTGAGTTGGAGTCGATCCGATCCTAAAGAGAAACTTGATTGTTCCGACCAATACCTCACCTTCACTAACCACCTTGTTTCCCGTTTCAAGCTCTTGCAGCTTCATTTTCTCGTTGGGCTTACTGCTTCCTTGATCTCCTTGAGCATTTTTTCCATTCTTTCTTCCATATTCTTCAATTTGTCAGCAATGTCACCGTCTGCGTCAGGGTGGGGAACTTGAAATACCTGACGGGCATTGGCAAATGTGCCGGATTGCTTGTTGAAACGGGGGTTAGTGATCGAAATCAGGATTGCTTCTAGCTGAGCGAGCGCATCCAAGTGAGAAATTTCTCGTTCTTCTAATCCTCTTTCGCAACCAAACCACGAAAATTTGTCCCACCGACCCGACATGGGACCTTTCCGATGTTGCATGAGACGCTTGAATAACGTCGATTTAGTTCCCAGCCCAGCCTCTCCGACATAGAGAAGCTGACCCCCTCCATAGAGACAGTAGATTCCAACGTAGTCTCTACATTCGATTTCATGTTCTTTACGCTCTTCTTTTGTGGACGCTCCCCGCCGACCGGTTGTCGGACTGACGCGGCCTTTGAGCTCGCCGCTTTTCTTCTGACGCCCCCAGAATACGGACTCTTCCGACCAGAACAAACCGTAGTGGGTGATCATGTTCTTGTTCTGCGAGTCTGTTGTAGTAGGCACGTCCTTTCCTCCTTAATCGAGTCGATGCGGCGTAAGCTGGAGGACATACTATCACAAGGGCACGCTTGTCCTGCCGGAAGATGCTGACCGTGCGATATCTTATGTACGATAATTTGTTGCGGGCTTGCGGGAGCCTTTTGCAATACTCAAAGCCGCCGCCTGCCGTTGCTGCTCGCATGCCAGATCATAGCTGACCTGCATATGCATCCAGTATTCCGCCGTGCACCAGCCTATCCGCTGCAGGGCAAGCGCCATTGACGCGGAAAGACCAATTCGGCCCTTCAACCAGCGCGACAATGTAGTTTACGAAACACCCAGCCTCGACGCACATTCGTTGACGGTCCTGCTCGCGACTTCCATGTTGTATTGTGCGATTACGCCGGGATGCTCGGGTTTGGATCGCGGACCGCCATGAGAAATGTAGTTCTCCACGTCCCGGCGTGTGACGCCCAGCTGGTTCAGTTCACTCACCGCGACGGACTGGTATTCGGCGAACAGCGCCACCAGCATGTTCCCGATACTGAATTCCTGTGCTCCACTCTTCTCCCCACGCCCCACGGCGCGGTCGAATATCCGCACGAAGGCGTCCGTCAGAACATCGTCTTCTGCGCCGAGAATCGGCAATCTCTCCTCAAGATGCTGCTCCAATGTCTCGGCCAGTTCATCGATGTCGGCTTCGCAAGCTGCAAAAATCTCGGCCATCTCCGGGGTGCTGGTTAGTGCTAGCAGCAGGACCTCCGCCGTCACAGCAACCTCGGATTCGTGGCGGCTCTCCAGGGCTTCCTCGGCTTCTTGCACCGCGTCCCACATTCTCTCAAGTTGGTTACTCATCCCAAGTTCGTTACTCATGCAAATTCTTTCTGATTACCTCTCGTGGGGCGATCACTATGACCGCCGATTGATCTTTCTGATGATGAGCCCGTGCAATATGGCGCGTCCGATTTCTCCGTTGCTGGCTTTGCTGATGAAGCGAGTCGCGATCTGGGCCAGCCAGCCCAACGCCCCCAGCAGCAACGACGCAGCGAACACGAAAGCGCCGGCGCTGGTGCTGAAGATCCACATGCATAGCCCGGTCACGACGATAAGGGTCCCGGCATAGAAGAGCAGCTTCGGCAGCTGGTCTTTCACTCTCGACATGCAATCCTCCGTTGATTAACGTGTTGGCGAGCCACATCAGCCCCAAGCGGCTCTCGCAAGGGTTAAGGTTGTGCGCTAGCCGCAATTTGTAGTCGCTGTGCATGGCATGAGTTCCATGCGACAGAATGCGCCGGTCGCAAATCGCCGGATGGAATGGCGCCATGCACAGAGGCGTTGACGCCGTGTTCCGCCGATTGTCGATACTGCAATGCGTTCTGCGGTTCGATTACTTGAACCAGGCCGGAGGCTTTGTTGGTGCCGTAGGCCCAAGCACGAATTTAACGTTCTTGCCGTATTGGGCCTGAATCATTTTCTTCGCGTCGGAAGGATTGCCGGCGGTAGTTGCAACGTATACCGCCGCGGCGGTTCCCGGTACCCGTATCTTGGCGTAGTGTTTCTTTGCCATTGTGGTTCTCCTCTGTTGATTGCTGGCGCTTTCTTCCTGCCGACCGGCAGGCGTCATCCACCATTAGCGATGCGGGCCTGATATCCTCGATCAGGCCCATTTACTCAAGCGCGCAGCGGCTTCAGCGCTCCGCAGCTTGAATCGCTATGCATGATATGGAGTCCATGCGACAAAATACGTCGCCAGATTTATCCCCAATAATGGGGCGCTTTATGTCGGTGAATAGACTACGGCTGGTGTGGGGGTCAATTGGTTCAAATGACCTGAGGGACTTGACCTTGCTCAGGCCGCCAGCGTGCGGACGCCGTAGAGCGGAATGCGGGCGTCCCGCGTAATGATCACCAGCCCCTCGGCTTGGGCCTGGGCGATAAGGTATCGGTCGAATGGATCCCGGTGATGCATCGGAAGATCCCCCGCCTGCTCCGCATGATGGAAGGTCAGCGGCAGGTGGATAAATCCCCGTTCCTCAACCAGAGCCGCGAGTTTGTGTGGCGCGGTGATCTTACCCTTCGCGCGCTTGACGGCAATCTCCCACCCGGAAATGCCGCTGACAAAAATGTCGTTGCGCGGGTCGGCGATGTGGGCGCGGGGTTCTTCGGCCAGTTCCGGAACATCGGACAGCCATCATCTGAGCGCATGGATGTCGAGCAAGGACGCTGCATCTTCAATCCTCGTCTGGAAAAATCTTCGACTTCTCGATCGCATCAATGATTTCCTCATCCTCATCGTCGAACTCGGTAGACATCCGTATGGGGCCTTCAAGACCGCCGGGTTTTAGTTCTTTCAGGCGTTCGCGATAGGGTGTCAGGTGCAGCCAGGGTACGCCATCCTTGGTGATTACAACTTCTTCCCCGTCCCAGGCCAGCTTACCCAGCCTGGAGAGTTGCGATTTCGCTTCGTGCATGTTGACCTTCATCATGCTGGCCCCGAATTGCTAAATCTCGCAAAGACTTGCAGGAAACCTAAAATCTAGCAAGGTGCGCCCTTCCTTTGACCTTGCCCCCTCGTAATCCGAATTGCGTCGGATTTAGGGTTTCCTTGTTGCAGAATCGGACCTAATGTTCAGAGCATCCCTTAAGGGCGTGCATCGAGGAGAAGTGCTCTCGAACTTCAATCTTGATTTTACTGTCAAGCAAACAATGTCGACTCGATGTTCTTCATGTTCTCGTTCATGTAAAAGTAATCTGGTTCCTGCCTTCTTGGACGCGTCCGTATCTTGAAACTTGGGTCTTGCGGCTTCATAGCGTCGAACAATACGAGCCCAAGTCCGAATGTCTGACACAGAGAGTCGAGCCGCGATAAATCGTCGTCTGACGCTTGTTGCGGGACAACGAGATACGATCGGTGACTGAACAGGCAGTAGGCCACGGCTTGCCCAAACGCCGTGATGAGCTGTGACGTTTCCGTCTTGATCTCGGCTGATATGATCTCTACTGGCTGTTGGATGATGTCGCTTGGCTTCGATACCCTTTTGCCGATGACATCTGGCGTGCCCCATTTGCCTCTAAATTTATTCGCTCCCCCAAGGGGAATTGCCTTAGTTGCATCCTCTACATCATTGGTTAGCCATTCAGCGAATGGTACATAGAAGTCTTCTTCCTTGGGCTTGCCTTCGGACTTCGCACTCACCGAAAGAATTCCAGCATCCGAGTCCGCATCGGACCTGTCTTCAGGGGGCGCGATCCGGTACAACCCCCGGCTCGGCTTCTCTATGCCTTTGGTTGTGAGATGCAGATCGGTGATCGTCCCAACAATCGTGTTCTGATTTAAGCTATTGTCCCTTGCGTATATCTGCTTCTTAAGGTCTGTAAACCTTACGCCCTGTGGGTTTTCACGCAGAATTCCTTCCGCCAACGAGCGAATGCGGCGCTTGATCTGCTGCTGAGTCATCCCGTGCCTCCCCTAGCCATGATACGCGAAGGCAATTCGAGGAATTGACTCGTACGGGCGTTCATATACGTCGCCCGATTATCAGCCGGATACTATGGTGTGGTGCTGTCGGGGGAGGTATTGGAGCCAGTCGTGTTCGGGGTCGCCGCAGGCGATGAATAGTGGGTTCAGGATGTCTGGCTTGCGGTAGCGAAGAGGCTGGCCCTCGAGATCGATTACCGCTCCGCCCGCGCATTCCAGCACCGCCTGGCCGGCGGCGGTGTCCCATTCGGACGTGGGGCGCATGCGCGGATAAACGTCCGCCTCGCCCCGCGCGATCAGGCAGAACTTCAGCGAGCTGGACATGGCGCGCTGCTGCGTCTCGCCCATCGCGCCCACATAGCGATCGTAGAGCTCGACAGCGGAAGCGGTATGCGAACGGCTGCAGAGCACCCGCAACGGACTTGCGGGCGGTCGGCGAACGCCAGTCTTCTCGGCGGCATCCGATCCTTGTCGGCCAAAGTACGCCCCGCCGCCCTGGTGTGCAAAGTACATCTCCCCCTTGGCTGGCGCGTACACCACGCCGAGCACTGGCCGGTCCGCCTGGATCAGTGCAATGTTCACGGTGAACTCCTGGCCGCCGCGGACGAACTCCTTGGTCCCGTCCAGCGGATCCACCAGCCAGTGCCACGGCCAGTCCAGGCGGCGCCCGCCGCGCAGATCGTCTCCCGATTCTTCCGACAACACCGGCATGGACGGCTTCAGCCGCGCAAGTCCGGTCACGATGTGCTCGTGCGCGGCCCGGTCCGCAGCAGTGACGGGACTGCGGTCGGATTTGTAATCGACCTCAACGCTGCCTTCCCGGAAAAAGCGCAGCGCGAGTTCGCCCGCACCGTGCGCCAACTCGCGCGCCGGTCCGATCAGCGAGGCAAGATCGGGAGTATCGCCGGCCTGCATGCGGGCGCCGCCATGCCTACCGGTCATTCGGGGCCTCCGGCTACGTCGGCGCGTTTCAGTTGCGCCACCACTGTCGGGGCTTCGCCGTCTTCTGTTTCCGCCTGCCCGAGAGCGCTTTCGATCTTCTCTTGCAGGTCAGTCATCGACTTCCTGACTGGCTCTGCTGCCGGACTGATGAAATCGACAGTCTCGAGGACGTCCGCAATACAATTGCTGATGTGCTTGCGGAGGTAATGACGCCTGCTGAGAACGTCGATATCCTCGATTTTTTGCAAGGATTCGATTGAATCGGAGACGTCCTGCAACTTGCGTTCGGCAGACTGTGCCGACCACCGCAAGCACCAGAAATAATCCCGAGGCAATTTCGCCATGTCGGCGCATTCATTTAACTCTTTTGCGACTTTCTCTTTCATTCTTTCACTCCTTCTTCGCGGTATCTCGCGCGGGTCGGGTAATTGTGATCGCCCACGTCAATGCACGAAGCCGACGGGGCGGGATTGGTTGGGCTTGACCTCGCACTCGGCTTTCAAGAGGGCGTAGAGGGCGTCCGAATCGTCCAGGTGGCCCAGGATTTCGGCTTTGTGCCGGGCTACGGCGAAGTCGCCGGGCGTCAGCACTTGCAGGGAGCCCAAGGCTGCAGGCGGCGTCAGGTCGAACCAGGCGCGAAACATGGCGTTGACGCGGCTCGTGTCCATGTAGCCCACGCTGATCTTGAAGACGAAGCGGCGCAGGGTGGCCGGATCGAGCTTCTCGATCAGATTGGTGGTGCAGGCGAATGGAAGGGGATGACGCTCCATCCAGGTGAGCATTTCGTTGACCTGGCTGATCTCCCAGTTGCGCTCCGCGCCGCGGCGGTCGGCCAGCAGCGAGTCGGCTTCGTCGAACACCAGGAAGGAGCCGTCGTCGGCAGCTTCACGGAATGCTCGGGCGATGTTCTTCTCGGTCTGGCCTACCCACATGCTCATCAGGTCCGAGGCGCGTTTCTGAGTAACTTCCAGGCCCAGCCGGTCGGCCAGGTAGCGCGTCCAGGCGCTCTTTCCGGTGCCGGGAGGCCCCTGAAGGCAGAGCGAGAAACGCTGTTTGCCGGTAGCGCACAGCCGGTCGGCGAGTCCTTCCAGGTCTTCGTCCGACTGCATGAACGCGGGGTTGAAGCCGCTCGGGACGCCCTGATCGGGCTTCTCGCAGTCGAGCAGCCGGGACAGGCTTTGCACGCCGCGGCGCACGGCGCCCAAGTCGCCATCGCGCAGAAGGGCCGCGGCAGCCACGGCGCCGGCGGCCACGCCCGGCGTGGCGTCGAACTCGTAGGCCAGGTCCCGAGCGTCCTGCGAGCTTGCCTCAATGCCGCTGCGCTCCAGTTGGCGCGCCCAGATCCGCTGGCGAACCGGGGGCGGCGGCTGGCGCAATTCGATGGCGAACATCATCCGCCGCAGGATGGCGCGGTCGATATCGCCCGCGTTGTTGACGGTCCACAGCGTGGGGGTGGAGTTTTCTTCTAGCAGACGATTCATGAACAGGCGAGAGGGCGCCCGGCTGCGCCTGCGCGGTCCGAGAAAGCTGAAAATAGCGAACGGCGAGGACGAACCCTCACCGAGCAGGTCGTCCATTTCATCGAACAGGAGCATGGCGCCGGTTTCCCGCCTCAGCAGGCTCTGCCCCAGCTTGAGGTCCGCCAGGCGTTCGCTGCGCGAAGGCTCGTCGCCGTCGTCGTCGGATTCGCCCACGCTGAACAGCGCAACTCCCAGGCGGGCTGCCAGGGTGCGGGCGAACTCCGTTTTGCCCGTGCCGGGCGGTCCGTAGAGCAGCACGTTAACGCCTTTGGCGCGCTTGTCCAGGGCGCCGCGCAATATGCCCTCGACATCGGCGCGCTGCTGTCCCAGATGATCGAAGTCCTGCCACTCCAGCTCGGCTTTGGCCGGGGCGCCCAGCAGCAGCGGAAGCGGATCGGACTCTTCGTCGGACGCCGAGACCAGGCGACGCAGGCGCGAAGCCACGGACAGGTCGCGATCGTCGTCCACCGCAAGCAAGCCGGAGCGCACCAGCGGCGCGTCACGAGCGCAACGGGCCAACAGGGTGTTTGGAGAAATACCAAGCAATTCCGTGAACGCGGGGTTCTTCAGAGTTCGGTTGCCACATCGGCTGAACGTTGCGGTTCCGACGCTGTACACGTCGTCCAGCAGCGATTCCAACGCCGGCTGGGTCTGATAACGCAGCAAAAACTCCACAATCTGCAGGTCCGTGTCGGCCAGGCGCGTAATCCGCGCCAACCGCTGCAGCCGTAGCGCCGTGGCGTCAGGCCCGATGGCCTGCGTTGCGTCGCTGGCCCGGCGCAGTGCGGCGCGCAGGCGCTGCCAGGCCTGTCGACCGCTTACACCGCGTCCCTCCTCCATCTGCTCTGTGCCGAGCTTTGCGCGGAGCTCGCGGCGCATGCTCCTGCTGGACTGCCAACCGTCTCCCCGGCGCCTCAGAACGCCTTCGCATTCTGCGGCGATTTCAGCGAGACCATCAGCGTCTATCCCGCAGCCATGCCCCGCAAGACCGGCTGCCAGCCGCTCTACCTTTACGCTCACCCATTCGGCCAACTCCGCGGCCTCCGGGCGTCGGTGGTGGATGCGCTCGGCGGCGTTGGCGAGCCAGGTCAGGCCCAGGCGGCTTTCGTAGGGCGTAAGCATGCACATTCTCCTTGTCTTGATTTCGCTTTGCATGATATGAAATGAATGCGACATAGTGCGTCGCTTGAGAATTGCCGGATAGAATGGCGCCATGCGAAAAGCCGTGGACACCGTATTCCGCTACCTGGCGATACTGCAGTGCATTCCGGCCCATCCGGCGCGCAAGTCCACCGCACGGATACTCGCCGAACTGCGTGAACGAGACCCCGAATTCGACGTGAGCGCCCGGTCCATGCAGCGCAGCCTGGAGCACCTCTCCGGCCGATTCCCCATCACTTGCGAAACCGTGGGCAGAACCAATCACTGGTACTGGATCGACAGCCACGCCATGACGCAATTGCCGGCCATGACCGAGCACACGGCCTTTGCGTTGCGTCTGGCCAACGAATACTTAAGGCCGCTCATGCCGCCCGCCACGCTGCGACTGCTGGACAGCTACTTCCAGCACGCCAACCGGCTGCTGAAAGGTTCCGCGCTGGGACGCTGGGCCAACCGTACGCGGATCGTCTCGCGAGGCCCGACGCTCACGCCGCCACCGGTCCGGGAGGATGTGCAGCGCGCCGTATACGACGCCCTGCTGAACAAGCGCCTGCTGGAAATCAACTACCGGAGCCGCTCGCAAGGACGCCCGCAAAAGGTCACGCTCAACCCGCTGGGCCTGGTTTTTCGTGAAACCGTTGCCTACCTGGTGGCCACCGCCTGGAATTACCCGGACGTTCGCCACTATGCGCTGCACCGCATGAGCAAGGCGCAGCTGTTGAACCAGCCTGCCAGAACGCCGCCGGGATTCCGGCTGGCCAGCCACATCAAGGACGAGCTACGGTTTTCCTATCCGCTGGCTAGCGACAAGATCTCCTTGCGTGTCGCAGTGTCGCCGGAAGTGGCCGAGCATCTTGCCGAACGCCGGCTCTCCGGCGACCAGCGCATTACGCGCCAGACAGTAGATCGCGTATTGGTCGAGGCACGCGTCGCCGATACGCAGGAACTTCGCTGGTGGCTCTTGGGTTTCGGTAGCGCGGTCGAAGTTCTCTCACCCGCACCGCTGCGCGAGGAATTTGCCGCGCAGGCCAGGGCGATGCAGGCCATGTACGTCGCGAAGGGGCCGTCGTGAGTTCCGCGGTGGGTCTAACGGCGAGGCCGACCATCGCCAGTGTCGCCTTTTTGCATTGGGAGGCGGCTGTTGTGGCCTTGGCAGCCCTGCCAGGGTGTCAGCTTTGCTCTGGTCCGGCACTATTCCCGTCTGACTTGCTGCGGTGTAACTCGGGCCGGGTCGAGTCGCGCGGTGCTTTCGACGAACGCGTTGGCACATTGGTAGTGCCAGTTGGTGAATGGGCGGCCGAATCGTATTAAGACGCAATCCGGCGCCGTGGGTTCCTTGCCAGCGTAGAACACTGTTCTCGGGCCGACCGAACCCGCCGTGAGCGAACAGAACAGAGGTACATAGCCCTTGCCGCCGAAGAACAGGATGGGTTGCGAAGTGCCGACGGGCAAGCTGCGAAAGTCCCTCCAAATGTCGTGACGTCGTCGGCGTTTATAGTGGTCCTCGCGCCGCGTCGCGGCAAATGTAATGTCGTAGTTGGGTGTGAGGAAGCCTGCGCATATCAGGCCCCAGCCTGCCGAAAGGATGTACAGGCGATCCAGGCCGAAGTGTTCAGCCAGTTTCCGGTAGGTCGGGCTGCCGTAAAGCCGCCAGGCGGGCAGGAGCCCGTGCGCATTACCGTCCGGGTTCGCGTTGTATCGGCGAAGGACGGTGCGCCAGGATTCGCCGGTGTCCGAGAGATCGTCGGGCCGCGCAAACACGAAGTCCTCGGCGGGCGGCGCAAGAACGGGATCAGCGACGAACATCACCTTGCGACCGTCGCGGGTGCGGAGATGGCCTGCGTCGGCGGCCTTTCGGGACGCGCATTGAATGACGGCAATCATGGGGGCTCCCGCATTTTTTCAACCAGCGAGCCCAGGGTAACGAGGAAGGCTGGATCGTATTCCTCGTTTACGTGGTTCGAGTTCCACAGACCGGATTCACGTACCTTTTCCCGGGTGCAGTGCCTACCGAGCCATGAGTCGCTAGGTGGATCGATGGCTGTCTTCTCGTAGTTGCTGAGCAACGCGATCGCGTTGCGTTCGATGTAGCCGCGCAGGCTTCTCGGACCGGTTTCATCTATCACGGGAAGCCATAGGAAGGGCATTTCGCGGATCACCCGGCTGACATCGCATTCCAGCGGCTGTTCGCGGTCCTTGACCGTTCTTTTTGCGTTGCTGCGGCCATCGTCCCAGGACGGACAGTCATGGGCATCGCGTTCAATGAGCGCCGTACCGACGATCTGGCGGAAAACCGAGCCGCGATGATTGCCGCCCCCGGTGCGCGCGGGGCCCCGGTGTTGAGATAGCCGCTGCCAAAGTGTTGACTTGGATCGGGGCTTTAGCGCATGCGTGCCGACTCGCACGATCCGGGAGCCCCGGCCGGAGTGGGTCCGGATTTCGCCGGGCTCCATGAAAAAATAGACACCACGATTCGGCCAGGGCAGCGAACCGGAACAGCCGGACAACTGGCGGGTACCGCCTAGATGCTCTTCGAGTTCGGCAAGCAGAGAATAGAAGCGCTGCAGATGTGAAATGCGTGAAATTGGAAGAAGACCTCGTGGCTAGTTACTAAAGCGTCGATCAGGGGGCCTGGAGGATAGACGATAGCTGGGGAGTCGTGGTGTCCGGAACCCATCGAGTCGGCGTCAGGTGCGGGGCCGCGTATCTCCGATCTCGGTCGGTCCAATTGTTGGGCCGTCCTGTAAACATGGTGTAGAGAATCTCGGTTTCCGGATGGATCGCAATAGCGAGCACCGACCCTACGACGGTGGGCCTGTGGGGGCATGGGCGGGGTGCATTCGGCACGGCCTGATATTATCCGGGCGTGGAAGCGAGAGGGCAGCGCCCCCGAATCAGTTCTCTACGGGGTGTTTCCAGACGACTGAACGAAAACTGCAATCGAAATCTGGCAAATCCGCGGAGATTCGCGGGCGGGAGCCACGCTTGAACTGGCCGGCATGTGTGCGTTCATTCATGGCAGGAGAGCGCGTGTTGACATAGTGTTGAATGAAGGAGAATTAAGAGGAGTATCGGACTTGGAGACGACAAAGGACGGTCTTCATAATCTATATATATAACAACATTTTAATAAACACCGAAATCCAAAGGAACAGCCGTAGGATTTGAGCTAATCGAAAAATTGGACGCGTATTTCGGCTCCACAGCATTCCGAATAAGGATAACGTCGAATGTTATTGATCAATTCACCGGATTCCGGTCCACTTGTTTTTTTCCTCAGCCCAGGTGGACCGATTCCGGGGGGAAGATCAGTTGTTGGCTCGGCTGTTTACCGCTGCTGTTCAGCCCCTCTGTATTCTGGCGTCTTGGCTGCTTGGCTGTATCTATGTATTCAAGCGGATCGCCATGTGTGGTTCGCCTGTCATGAGTATGCCGCTGATCAGTTGCTCCGTTATCCGTCGTAGCTTGTAATGCTGCGAGAGGTGATTGGATACGGAATCCCATTGCTCGCGCGATCACAGTAGATGCCTGTTGGGCAGCGTCCTGCAGAGCAGCATCATCCAAGTGGGCATAGATCGCTGTAGTATCGCGCTGGCGGTGTCCAAGCAGCTGTCCAACGGTCGTGAGCCCGACCCCGTTCATCACCCCCTGCGAGGCCCAGGTGTGGCGGCAGTCGTGGATCCGAAGGCCGGACAGTCCGGCCTCTTCGCGGATGCCGACCCAAAATGTGTAGAGCCGGGCCGATGTGAGGTCTTCGGGAAACACCCGCGTGGTCCCCTCGTCCCGGGGCAGTCCTGCGAGAACGCTGGCCGCCTCCGGCCCGAACCAGAGAGTGCGCGGTCCGGTCTTGGAATCCTCAAGCCGAGCACTCGCGCCGTCCTCGCCCATTTCTCCGATCTCGTTCCATGTCAGGTTGAGAATTTCGGACAGCCGCGCGCCGGTGAGCGTCAGCAAGCGGATGGCCGCGACCGGCCATGGATGCGATTCCTGGTGCGCGTCGAGTACGGTGCCGAGCCGCTTGAGTTCCGCGCGGCCCAGGAAACGCGCGACGGGCCGGCGCGGATTCCTGACAATATTGGCGCAGGCGTCGGGGACGTGTTCGCCGATCTCTCCCCATTGGCGGGCGGTCTTCAGCATGGCGCGAAGGATCTCGAAAGCCCGGTTGGCCGCGCCGGGCCTTTCGACGCTGGCGGCATCGAACCACGCCGAGACCCGCGCATGGTCAATGGCGTCGAGCCGAACCCGGCCAAAGGCCGGCATCAGGCGGTTGCGCATGTAGATGTCGTGGGTCTTGAGCGAGGACGGCTTCCAGCGGTGCCGGCGCCGCTCCCGGTATCGTGCCGCGAACTCCCGGAACAGCGGCGCCCGCTTCTTCCTTGCCGGCGTCACATCTTCACCGCCCCACAGGCGCGCGAGCACGGCCGCGCCTTCGCGCCGCGCCGCGTCCAGCGGCAGTTCGGGGAAGCGACCGAGCGTGATCTTGCGCATGCGTCCGCTGGCGCGGGCCTGAACGATGTAGGACTTCACCCCAGAAGGCTGCACCCGCACGCCGAAGTGCGCCAGTTGATTGTCCCACTGGGTGTATTCCTTCGCCGCCGGCCTCGCGGCGGCGATGCCCTTGATGGTCAGACGAATGCGAGGTTTGGCGTTGCTCATGATTCGCCCTCCTTGCCGCTTCCGCTCATGGCTTCGTGGACGATGGCGGAGATGCGCCCCGCCGCGCTGCGGACATGCTCGTCGGCCAGATGGGCATAACGCTCGGTCGATGCAACGTCGGCATGGCCGAGCAGCCGTCCGACGGTGTAGAGGTCCAGCCCGCTCATCACGGCATGGGAGGCGAACGTATGCCGGCAATCGTGGATGCGCACATCATCGAGCCCTGCGAGGTCGCGCAGTTTCCGCCAACGCTTGCCGAGATTCTTCATCGGGGCGTCGTCCGTCGGGTTAGGAAACACGTATTCGCTCTTGCGCGGCAGGCCGTTCAGTACTGCGCGAGCAGGCGGCGGAAGCTGAATTGCCTTTGGTCCGGTCTTGGAGTCCGGGAGCACCGCACGGGTACCGCGTATCCATTCCCACTTCAGGCCGGTGATCTCGGACGAACGCGCGCCCGTGAACAGCAGCATCCGGATCGCGGCGGCGGCCTGTGTGTCCTCCGCGTGGTCGAGCACGAAGCCGAGCCGTTTGAGTTCGTCCAGTGACAGGAACCGCTCCCGCGGAGTGGTCTTGTATCGGCGCATGTTGCGGCAGGGATTCGAGCCCTGGGGCCGGAAGCCCCACAGCTCCGCCTGGCGCAACATGACCGACAGCACCGGCAGGGTGCGGTTGGCGCTGCCGGGGGATCCACTCAGCGAATCGAACCAACGGCGCACGTCGGCGCGTCCGATCCTGGCGACATGCATCGCGCCGAAGAAGGGCACGAGATAACGTTCGAGCAGGTGGCGGTTGGACTGACGGGTGGAGAGTTTCCATCGGTGCGCCCGGCGGCGCATGAACTCCTCGGCGAAATCCGCGAAAAGCGGGCCGGTCTCGCGCTCGCACTGGGCGGCCGCGATGGCCGCGGCGGCCTTCTTGCGGGCCTCGGCGGCGGTCAATTCGCCGGCCGTGCCGAGGATCATCTTCGGTCCGCGCACGGGGCGCAGGGTGCGGACGAAAAAAGTCTTCGTTCCGTTCCTGGCGACCGTGAAGCCGAAGCGCGGCAGGTCCCGGTCGATGATGGTCAGGTCGTGACGTCCGGGTTTCTTCTCCCGAAAAGTGCGGCGCAGCGTCCGCTCGTTGATGGTGGCGTGTATGCGCATGGGCGTATCTCCAAAGTCTGTTACCTCGGCCGCCGCTTGTTCCAAGGGAACAAAACGGCTTTTCTGAACAGACAATGGGCCCCGCGCGCGGGGTCGCGGAGACAAAGAGAATCCGACCTAACCTACTGATAAATAGCGGCTATCTCTCGAAGAATGCAGGCCGATGGGACCCCGCTCCTTGCATCAATGATGCGTGGGGTGTGAGACCCGAGCCGCCTCCGGCGTCGGGAGAGGCACCGAGAGGCGGTATTCAGAAAGGGAAGATCGACGCCGGCGAATGCGGCGGTGGGAAGCCGCCGTGGCGCTTGAGCGGACGGCGGTGCGAACGGAAGTGCGGGCAGCAGTGCGGAGGGACGTGCGGATGCCGGCTCTCATGCTGCGACTAAAAAAGAAGCGGGCCGCGCCGCCGGAACGACACGACCCGCTGAGGGTAGTGCGGGCTACGCTGCGCAGCGTTGCACCGGGATGCCGAGTTGCACGGCCTTGTCGATGAGGTTGTCGGTGATGCCGCTGCCGGGGAAGGCGATGACGCCCTTGGGCAGCAGGTTCAGCAGGTCGTCGTTGCGCCGGAACGGGGCGGCGCGTCCGTGGCGGTCCCAATCGGGCTTGCACACGACCTGGTGCACGCCGTGGCGTTCGGCCCACTGTGCGGCGAATCGTTCCACGCCGGGGCCGCCGCCGTGCACGAGCACCATGTCGCGGTACTTCGCGCGGGCCTTGTCGAGGCGGATGAAGATGGCGTCGACGTCGGTGACGGTCTTGCCGCCGGCGATGGCGATCAGGGTGCCGTCAGGCAGGTGCGCGTTGGTCTCGCGATCCTTGCGCGCGCGCAGGAAGTCGCGGGCGTCGATGGCCGCCGAGGTGAGCTTGCCGGTCTGCGAGACGTGTGAGCCGTAGCGCGGCCGCCAGGTATCGCCGGTGGCTTCGCGGTAGGCGTCGGCGGCGGTGTCGCGCATCTTCTCGAACGCGTCGCGTCGGTCGCCCAGGTTGCGGGCGCGGTCGGTCGTGAGTTCGAGGTCGCGGGCGTTGATCTCTGTGCCGTCCTGCTGGCGTTGCAGGTCGCGCAGCCGGGGCGCGAGCTTGTCGACGCGGCGGTCGAGCCTTCGGACCTGGGCGTCCAGCATGTTGACGAAGCCCCAGAGCATGGACTCGCGTTCGTCGGCGAGCTGGGTGCCGTCGGGCGCGGCGTCATTCGCCAGGACGCGGAACGCGTCGCGGACGGCTTCGATCGCGCCGGATTCGTCCCAGATCTCCCTGGGGTCGAACTCGTCGCGCTCGGGGGTTGCGCCGTAGAGCGCGGCGTTCTCGCAGATGACTGCGGTGGGGGATTGCGCTTGGTGTGTGTGCATGGTGTCGATATCGAACATGAGAATGTCTCCTTGGATGAAGTTGAGAGTAGAGCCAGAGGGCCCGAGAGGTCGGAAGAGCGTCTCCCGACGTAGGTTTATTGGTTCACGCGCGCGCAGTGCTGTCACCGCCTTGGCGGCCGGAGCGAAGCGGAGGACCCGCGCTTACGCGGGTTGATGGTGCGAGCACGTGTGAAACAATGGGCCTTCGTCGGGAGTAGCATTTGTTGTGCTCCCTCTGCTGTCTTCAATGGCAAGCGAAGCGCGCAGCGAGCGACGCGAGCGGAGGCCGGACTTTGCCGCGCCCACCGATCTCAGCATCGCTCGCGCCTGGCGGTCTCCACACGATCTCCCGCGAGGCGCGCGGCGAGCGCATCCGGGCCGAGAGCGACCAGGTCGTCATTGAAGTCGCCGCCCTCGGGAACGAGGATCGCGAAGTCGACGTCCGAGCGCGCGCAGCGCCAGGCGAGACGTTCGGCGGCGCGTTTCCCCTCGGGATCGTTGTCGCGGGCGATGAGGAGATGGTCGACGCCGGGCGGAGGCGCGAACGCGCCGAGGCTGCCGGCGGAGAGTGCGGCCGCGGCCGTGATGTCCGGCAGGGCGGTCACCAGCGACAGCACCGTTTCGATGCCCTCTCCGACAAGCAGTGTCGCACCGGGCGATCCGAACCGCACCGCGTAACCGTGGATCCTGCCGAGCGCCTTGCGAGGCGCGGCGACGTTGGCCTTGGCGGGCGAGTGCGGGTCGAGCCAGGTGCGCTGGACGCCGCCGATGGCGCGGTCGTCGCCGGTCACGGCGGCGATAAGCGCCGGCAGGCGGATCACCGAGCCACCCTCGCGGTATCGCAGCGCGGGATGGAAGCGCAGCGCCGCAAAGCGGCAGCGCGCGAGCCCTCGGGCCAGCAGATACTTCTCCGCATGCGTGCCCGCGACGGCGTGGCAGCGGCGCCACAGACGCCGCGCTGCCTCGGTGGCGTCGTATAAAGCCCCTCCGCCCGATGACGGCGAAGCCGGCAGGGTAAGGAACGCGCGGGCCTCGGCGAGCGCCGCGCGTAGTGTCGGCGCGCCCGAGCGGCGCCGTACGATGTCCAGCAGATCGCCGTGCTCGCCCGTGGCCGCGTCGGTGAACTTGCCGGGCGTGCCGGGTCCTTCGAGGCGCACGAAGAGCGAGCGCCCCCGGGCGCCGTCAAGGTCGCCCGCCACCCAGTAGCGGCCCTGGCGGCGGCCGTGGGGCAGATAGAAGCGGCAGACCTGCTCGGCTCGCGCGGCCAGCTTGGCCGCGACGGCTGCGGCGTTCACGGCGCCCTCCTTGCACGGTGGCGTGATGGCATGGGTAACTCCTTCCGTTTTCACGAACGCCCGATAACGGCCGGCCTCCGCCTCATGGCGGAGCCGGGCAGCCAGCGACCCGTGCGAAGCGCGGACGGGCGCCGGGACGGGCAGGACTCGAATACGGGAGCAAAAAGGGGGGACCGGCGCCGAAGCGCCGGCCCCCGTGGGAGGACGGAACCCTAGAACGGGATTTCGTCGTCCGTGCCGCTGTCGCCATCGCCGGCCGGCATGGCCGGGCCGGTGCCCTCGGGATCGGCGGCGGGCATCGCCGCGCCGTTGCCGTTGGGCTTGTCGAGGAACTGGATCCGGCAGCCCGGCACCAGCAGGATCTCGGTCGAGAACCGATCGGAGTCCTCGCCGTCCTTGCGCCAGCGCCGCGTCTGCAGCTTGCCGTCGACATAGACCAGACGGCCCTTGTGGGCGTGCTTGCCGAGCATCTCGACGAGGCCGTCTTGGAAGGTAACGATGCGGTGCCACTCGGTCTTGTCGACCCGCTCGCCGTTCTCCCTGTTGATGTAGGACTCGTCGGTCGCGATGCTGAGATTCGCGACGCGTCCCCCGCTGGTGAGGTGGTTCACGGTGACGTCGACGCCGAGGCGGCCGATGAGTTCTACGCGGTTCAATCCGAAAGCCATGACTATGCTCCTTGGTTGGTTGCTGTGACGTTGGGTTGCGAACGACCGGAGTCCGGGTAGATCCCTCTTCCCGGCCCCCCGCCGTCCGCCCTTCCTTCCGCTTTCCTCCAACTCTCAAGCGGCAGCGGGTCGTGGTCCGGGCAGTACCGTGTCCGGTCGTCGGCAAGCGCGTCGCGCACGCTTCGCACATCAAGGCCGAGGTCGGACAGCAGGTCGCAGGCGGACGGAACGATGGGATCGGTGTCGGTGTCGTAGAGGTACATGGGTGTCTCCTGGGCGACACCCGGCGTGAGGAAGACCGCCTCCCTCAGCTCCGCCGGGCGTTCGCCCGGCCCGCCGCGAGCCTCTATCTCGGTACGGATGGATCAGGCGCAGCGGCGCTCAGTGCCACGGCCCGTGATTGGGTTCGCCGTCTTCGTCGCGCATGGAGGAGGCGGCCAGGGCCGTCCAGGCGTCGCGGTCGAGCCCGAGGCGGCGATTGAGCTTGTCGCAGATGGCGAGCGCATCAGCATGGTCGAGCGCGATCAGGGCTGTAGGGATGTGGCCGGTGAGCCCTTCGATGACGATGCGGATCTGCTGCACGTCGGTCTCGATGTCATAAGCGGGGCAGAAGCAGAAGTTCGGGTTGTCCGGGAGGGTCTGCTCGGTCATAAATCATCTCCAGGGGGCAAGGGCAGGGCGGAGGCACAGGATGCAGGCGGAAGCAAGGCGGGTTGAAGGCCGGATCGCCGGCGATACGGATGGCGGCCCCCCGGCCGGCAGTACGGACCCTGACGAGCCGAAGTCACGCTGGCGGCCAGCGTTCGAGCACCCGGCCGAGCGTTGCGGCGGTGGGCGCGAACACCCGAGCGCGATAGGAAACGATCTCCACCGTGCAGCCAAGCCGCTTGAGCGCGTCGAGGTGGGTGTCGGCCGGGCCCTCGATCTCGACGCGATCGGCGCCCATCAAGCGGCGGCGGGCGATGCGCCAGCCGTTGGCGAGCGGGACGGCGGCGCCCCGGGCCAGCACGGCCTCGAACGCCTCCGTTGCGGTCATGTCGAACCCGCCTCCCAGGCCGAACGCCTGCCGGACGGCGCGGACCTGCTCGGCGTCGAGGACCCGTCCGATCAGTGCGGCGCCCTTGTCGGTGGTGAGCCGGCGCACGCGCATGTTCTCGGCCGGCAGGCGGTCCCAGACGGGCAGCAGCAGACCGGTGGCGAGCCAGAACCGGGATTCGCGGTGCGTGGGCAGAGAAGCGATCTCGGCGTCCCAGATGCGCCGCCAATCGGACTCGTCGGCCCGGCGCCAGTGCGAGGCGTTCAGCTCGTCCCGCGCCATGGGGTCGCGCGAGGCGGGCCGGACCAGCCGCACCCGTTCCTGCACGCCGCCATCGTCGAACATCCGCGAGGGAGCGGCCAATACGACAGCGGCGCGTTGCGATCGGGCGTTGACCGCCAGTCTCGGCGGGTTGCCGGGTCCGGCATCGCGCACGGCGAGTTCCAGCGCCGCGTCTGCCGTCGTGGGGTGTAACCGGTCGCGGCGGATGATCTCGACCAGTTCCGTCGCGGCCCCCGTGCCGGGCTGCTCGCGCAGAGACTCGCGGCGGGCGATGGCCAGCGAGTCGGCGCGTACGGTCTCGACGCCGAGCTCGTAGGTGCCGGCCTCGACGGCCTGCTCGATGTTGGCGGCAATGCGCTCCTCCAGCTCGGCGAACAGTTCGTTCTGCTCGTCGATGGGCAGCGCCAGCAGCCGGTTGAGGAACTTCGGCATGGGCGGCAGGTTTTCCTTGAGCGAGCCCTCGTGCGAGAGTTTTAGACCGGTCGCGTCTTCGAACCGCTCGGTGTTCCAGCCGCCGATGCGCCCGAGCCAGAGCGAACCGTAGAACTGGCGCAGCGCCGCCTTCGCATAGACGCTTTCGAGGTTGTCGCTTGCGCGGAACAGGGACCGGCCGCCGCCCATGGCGGTCTGGCTGTCGCGCTGTCCGCGGGTGATGGCGCCGAGGCTGTCGAGCCTTCTCGCGATCGTGGCGATGAACCGGCGCTCGCCCTTCACGTCGGTGGCGACGGGCCGGAACAGCGGAGAGGACGCCTGGTGCGTGCGGTGGGTGCGTCCCAGCCCCTGGATCGCCTGGTCGGCCCGCCAGCCGGGTTCCAGCAGGTAATGGACGCGGCGCTCGATGTTGGCGCACGACAAGTCAGAGTGGTAGCTGCGTCCGGTGCCGCCGGCCATCGAGAACACAAGGATGCGCTTCGTGCCGTCCATGAACGCCGCAGCCTCGGACAGATTGGCGGAAGCCGGACGCCCGCGCAACGCCAGCCGTTCGCCGCGCGCGTCGGTGATCTTCAGCACACGGCGCGAGCGTCCGGTCACTTCCGCGACCGTGTCGTGCCCGAAGTGCTGCACGATCTGGTCGAGCGCGGCAGGGACCGGCGGCAGCGCCGCGAGTTTTTCGATCAGGGCGTCGCGCCGGGCCACGGCTTCCTGCGACAGCACCGGCTGGCCGTCGGCGTCGAACACCGGCCGCGACATCAGGTTGCCCTCGGCGTCGGTGAACGGTTCCTGGAGCTGCACCGGGAACGCGTGGGCGAGGAACTCGATCACGGTCTCCCGGGGCGTGAGATCGACGTTGAGATCGTCCCATTCCGAGGCCGGGATCTCGGCGAGCCTTCTCTCCATGAGCGCCTCGCCTGTGGACACGAGCTGCACCACAGCGGAGCGCCCCTGCTCAAGATCGGTCTCGATGGCCCGGATCAGCGACGGACACTTCATGGACGTGAGCAGGTGGCCGAAGAACCGCTGCTTGGCGCCCTCGAACGCCGACATCGCCGCCGATTTCGCGTTGCGGTTGAGCGTGGTCTCGCCGTCGGCAATGCCGGTGGCGTTCAGCGCCTCGGTGAGATTGGCGTGGATGACCTTGAACGCGCCGGCGTAGGCGTCGTAGATGCGCCGCTGGGGGCCGGTCAGGGCGTGTTCGAGGATGTCCACCTCCACGCCGTCGTAGGACAGCGCGCGGGCCTGGTACAGGCCCAGGGCCTTGAGATCGCGCGCGACCACTTCGAGCGCGGCGACGCCGCCCGCCTCCATGGCGGAGACGAACTCCGCGCGGGTCTCGAACGGGGTCTCGCCGGAAGCCCAGAGTCCCAGCCGCCCGGCGTAAGCCAGCCCTGGGACGGTCGTAGCGCCGGTGGCGGAGACGTAGACGACGCGCGCGTCGGGCAGCGCGTGCTGCAGTCTCAGTCCCGCGCGGCCCTGCTGAGAGGGCGCGACATCGCCGCGGTTGCCCTTGCCGCCCGCGGCGTTGGCCATGGCGTGGGCCTCGTCGAAAACGATGACCCCGTCGAAGGCGTGGCGGTCGGCCTCTTCGAGGCTTCCGGCCAGCCATCGGACGATCTGATCCAGTCGTGAAAGAGATCCCTGGCGTGCTGCCGACCGCAAGGTCGCGTAGGTCGTGAACAGAATGCCCTCGGACAGCGGGATCTTTGCGCCCTGGCGGAACTTGCCGAGGGGGATCACGTCTTCCTCCCGGCCCCCGAGCGCCGTCCAGTCGCGGCGCGCGTCTTCCAGCAGCTTGTCGGACTGAGACAGCCACAGGGCGCGGCGCCGGCCGCGCAGCCAGCGGTCGAGCACGATAGCGGCGACCTGCCGGCCCTTGCCGGCGCCGGTGCCGTCGCCCAGCATCCAGCCGCGCCGGAAACGCACCGGCTCCGACAGTGTCTCGCCTTCGGCGGTGGCATCACCGCTGATCGGTTCGCCATCGTCGCTACAGCGAAGCACCGTCTCCCAGCCCGATCCGATCCGGTAGCGAGCGGCGAGGTGCCGTGCGTGGGCCTCGCCCGCGAGCACGACGCTCTCGAGCTGGGCATCGGACAGGGCCGCTTCGGTGATCACGCGCTGGGGCAGCATCGGCCGGTATGCAGGTTGCGGGTGGGGTACGGCGGCCATGGCTGCGGACTGCACCAGCGGGGTGGGGTGCGCGGCGGCGCCCGGCACCCGCACGACACTGGGGCGCCACGCCTCGTACGGGCCGGCGGCTTGCGTGGCGGTCTCGGGCGCGGTATCGGGGCGCGTGGCCTGGATTTCGAGTTCGGCAATCGGCCCCCAGTCGTGAGCAGAGGCAGGGACGGCTGTGTGGGCGGTCGTGCGTGTGCGCCGGGCAGGCGGCTTCCGGACCGCGGGCGCATGGCCGAACAGGTCCGTGATGGACGCGGGTTCGACGGGGAGGCGCGGCGGGACGGACGTGGTAACGGCTTCGAGCAGCTCCGAAGTGTTGGCGGCGCAGGCCGATGGAACGATCGCGATGCTGGGGCTGGCGCTGCAGTCGATCACCGATAACCGGGTCTCGAATCCGGTGCCGCGCCGAGCATAGACGCGTCCGTCGATGGCCATCGAGAACACGACGCGCGCGCCGGACTGCGGCGAGAATGCGCCGTTCCAGTCCGTGTCGCCGGGCACGCAGTTCGCCGACGTGACGGCCACCAGCCGGCCGCCTTGCGGGAGCATCGAGAACGCCGAGCGGATATGCCTCAGGTCCGCGCCGCGGCGGCTGCGGGAAACGCCCGGCGTCGTGGAGAACGGTGGGTTCATGAGGACAACCGAGGGGCACAGGTGCGGCAGGAAGTCCGCCAGGGCCTCGGCGTTGTGGCGGGTCACTTCCGCGTTCGGAAAGAGACCGGCGAGGATCGCTGCTCGGACGGGTGCGATCTCGTTGAGGCGCAGCGCGCCCGCGGTTTGCCGTCCAAGGGCGCATTCGGCCATCACGGCCAGCATCCCGGTGCCGGCGGACGGTTCGAGCACGGTGTCGCCGGGACGCACGGCGGCGGCCTGAAGCGCAACGTAGGCCAGCGGCAGGGGCGTCGAGAACTGCTGCAGGCGGACCTGCTCCTGGGAACGGCGGGTGTGCGACGGCTCCAGCGCGGCGAGCGACGAGAGCATGGCGAGCATGTTTGAAGGCCCGTCTTGACCGGCGCCGGCGCGCCGACGCATGGCGCGACCGTAACGTTGCAGGAACAGGACCAGTGCCGCTTCGGCCGCCTCGTACGCGTCCTTCCAGGACCAGGCGCCTTCGGCGTCGCTCGCCCCGAATGGGCGGGCCATGGCGTCTCTCAGTGTCGACGCGTCCAGCGGCCGGCCGCTTTCCAGCACAGGCAGCAGGGTCCGGGCCGCGGCGAGTAGGGCTTTGGAGTTCGTTTCAGTTGCTGAAAAGGGCGCAAGGGGCGTTGCGGGTGGACGCGCGGACGCACCCGCCGCGGAAACGGCGTCGAGCATGGAGGTCTCCGGTTAGTCGGGGTGGAAGGCCGGCGGCAGCCCGGGCGGGTTCCCTCCCGCGCCGGACCGCCGGGCCACTTCCGGAGCGCCCGCCCGCCTCCTCTTGGCGAAGAGCCGAATGGCGGCGCCCGCGGCTGCGATCAGCCGAAGCGGTGGCCCTCGGCTGTGAACGTCCAGTTGTTGGCGGACAGGGTCTCGTCGGCCACCTCGTCGGAGGTCAGATGCCGGTACTCGAGTTCGAGTTGCCGGTAGAGCCAGCGCGCCAGATCGCGCATGGCCTCCGTGATGGTGTCTTCGGCATCGTCCGTCGGGGCCTGTCCGGCCGGGCTGTCGCGCTCGACGTCGACGGTCATCGTGTACTCGTGGCAGTAACGCCCGTTCTGCCGGATGTCGGCGGCGAGCTGGTAGTAATTGCACCGCTGGACGTCCTGAAGGGCGCCGGCGATGCCGTGCAGGACGGTGTCCTGGGGTACGTAGGCGAGTATGGCGCCCGTCGCGCCTTTGGCGTACTCGTAGTTCCCCTCGAACGACGCGCCATCCCCCTGCGAGGAGAACCCCCGGAACCAGATGCAGGGTTTCTCCCGCGTGCCGCCGCCCATCAGCGGCACGGGGTGGTTCCTGAGCGTCACGCCGAGCAGACCGCAGATCGCCTGAAAGTCGTCGTAGACGACCTCGTGCCAGTCGTGGTCCAGGCAGTGCTCGCGGTACCAGGCGCGGGCGCGCTCCTTCGCATTGGAAGACAGTTCGTGCGGTTCGTAGACGACGGTCTTGACGATGCGGGGCATCGCGCTACTTCCCGGATGACTCGGGCGGGGTGTCCGTTGCGGGGTGCCCCAGCGTCACGGTCACGGTGAGGCCACGCACGGCGATGTCCGCGCCGCGGTCGCGCGGGATAAGCCAGAGGACTTCGCGCTGCACGGCATTGGCGATCGAGCGCCGTCGCGCCTCGTCGTCGGATACGAGCAGCCGGGTGGCGATGTGGAGCGCCTCGGCATCGAAATCGGCGCGCTGGCGGTCCCAGGAATCGGCGTCGGAATCGTCCGAGGGCGAGAAGTACGCGTCGTACAGGAGGCTCGCGAGGTCATGCGGCTCCAGCATGCTGTCGGCAGTCACGAGCGGCAGTGCGTCGCCGACCCAGGACCAGGCCTCGCCCGCAAAGGCGAGGTCCGCCGGCAGGTCGAGTGTGCGATCCGGTTGCCCGGCTGCTTGGACGGTTGCGCGGATGCGAATCGCTTCGGGACGTTGCGCCAGCGGAGTTTCGGGCGCGCCGGTGCGCTCGGGCAGGGGGTAGTCCTCCAGGGAATGGGTCTGTCCGTTCGTGGTGACGCTTATTCGGATGCGGGTAATCCGCGCAATCGAGTCGTACCAGCCATAGCCTTCCAGCCGCCGGTCGGGCGCGAAGAGCCGGGACGCGAGGCCGCTACTCGCCGCGGCGCGGGCGAACGCTTGCGCTTCGGGCGGTTCGGGATCGCAGGCGACGAGAAGCGCGTCGGAGCCGATGGCCGTGGGTTTCTGAGGCTCGCGCCAGTGGTCGAGGTCGGCGAGGGCGGCGCGCCAGGGGCGCAGTTCGGCCGGCGCCGGCGCGATGTCGATACCGGACTTACGGGCCCGTTCGAAATCCTCGAATGCCGGGCGGGGATCGGGTTCGGCGGCCAGGGCGCGGTAGATCGCCAGCCGCGCGGCTTCGCGCATTTCCGCGAGAAACGGCGTCTCGACGGCCTCCTTGCGCGCCGGCAGCACGAACTCCAGTTCGGGGCAGTCGGCGATGTCGGCGGCCACGGTCCAGTGCGCGCCGCCGGCGGTCCCGATCTCCGGCAGCCGCACGGGGACGGTCAGGCCGAAAAAGTTGACGTCCGGAGACTTGAGCCCGAATCGCTGCCGGGGGTTCTTGAATATGCCGAACGCGAGTCCGCGCCATTTCTCGACATGCACGGCGCTGTCGAGGAAGGCGCGGCGTTCGAGCTGTACGCCTTCGGACGGGGTGTGCGGCGGGTGCTCGAAGATCACCGGCAGCGGATAGTGGCGGGCAGCGGTCTCCAGCGCCAAGCGCACCGTGCTGGCGGTCTCGCCCTCCATTGCGGGAAACGTCACGGTGGTGCCGTGCGGCAACGGCGCGGTCTCGGCGGGTCGGACGTTTGCGTCGTCCTCACCGAGAAAATGCGCAGGCGACAGCTCCACTCGCCATCCGGGGACAGGCGAGCCGTCGCGCGCGCGGGGCCGCGAGGAGACGGCGCAGCCCCGGCGCGCGAGGCTCAGAAAACCCATGCCGGCGGCGTCCTCGCGGCGCACCAGCTTTTCGTTCCAGCCGTTCTCGCCGAACGACAGCAGGACGGCCGGGTCGGCGATCCCGGTGCCGTCGTCGGTGACGGTAATTTGAAGCGGGCAGGCTTCTTCGCCACCCGTCAATGTGACGCGCACGCGGGTGGCGCCGGCCCGGCGGGCGTTTTGCAGGGTCTCAGCGAAGATGTCCGCGAGCGTGGCGGCGAACGTGCGCGTGACCCGCTTGAGGGCGGAATCGTGGATGCGCGCACGGATCGATCGGGAATGGTTCATGGGGACTCCGTGGGGGAAGAGACAAAAACACCCCCGCCCGGGAGGATCCGGACGGGGCGTTTGCGGCAACGGTGGAGCTACTGCGCGGCCTGGCGCAAGAACTCGGGCACGTCCGATGCTTCTCCGGCGTCGTCGCCGTTGACGGCGGGCGGTCCGCCATCGCCGGGCGAGGGTCCGGCGGAACGGCCGTTGCCGTTTGCGGGAGTCGTACCGGACTGCGGCTCGTCTTCAGCTTGCGCGCCGTGGCCGTTGCCAGCGGATTCTTCCGCCAGCGTCGTCCCTTCTTCCGGGCTGGTGGACGCATCGTGTCCGCACGATGAGGCCGCCACCGGTTCGGCGCCGTTCGCAGCCGTCTCGCTGGTCGTGCTGGCCGGTGTGTCCGCGCTTTCGCATTCCGGCCCGTCGCTGTCCGTTGACTCACCGCCTGAGTCGAACGCCGCGAATCCCGGCGGGGTCCAGGCGAGCGCGCTGGCATGGGCGTCGGCGTCCAATCCCACCGGCGGTGGACCGGCGGCAAATGCGTCCTCCATGGCCTTGGCCAGGTCGGCCTTCTTGTACTTGGCGCGCGCCGCCGTCCACGCAGCCCCCAGCGTCTCTCGGGCGATAGTCAGGATGCGGTCCTTGCGAATCCGCGACCACAGCATGTGAGCGGTTGGGCGCACGTGCCTGGCGAAGTCGATGCCGAGCCGCGCCACCGTGGCTTCGAACTCCGGGAGGGCGTCGTGCTCGAACGCAAGCTGGCCCTTGAGGGTGCGGGCCACGGCGGCGGCAAACAGCTTCTCCTTGTCCGAGCGCGGCAGCGCGCGCAGCGCCTCGAAGCAGGCCGCGTCGTCGCCGGCGTTCGACCATTCGAACGGCAGCTGCGACCAGTCGGACAGCATCGCCTCACCGGGGCTCGAAGTGGCGAAGTCCTCCTCGTTCATCCGCATCGTGGGCCGGTCGGCGGTTTCCTTGAACGCGATGTCGAGCGCGTGGCGGTAGACGGCGCCGTTGGGCGCGAACACGGCGCGCACCATCTGGAACACAGTCAGATCGAACGCGGCATCGAAATCGTCCGCCAGGTGCGCCTTAACAAGCGCGGTGCGGATGGCGCGAAGATCGTCTCCCAGGCCGATGCCCACGCCCGCCTCCTGCCGGGCTCTCGCGCGCGGATCGGTTGGAGGCGCGAGAGGCGAGGAAACGGTCGGCGCATCGACGCTTGCTGTGTCGTCGGAACCGTTTGCGGTCCCCGAAGCGGCATCGTGGCCATTGTCGCCGGTCGGGCTGGCGTCGGGCTTCGGCATGTCCTCGGGCCGGACCAAGCCCTGGATGACCTGAAGCGCGCCGTCGCGCCCGACGGCCACGATCGCTCCGGCGATGGCGAAGTCCTCCCGGCGGAACCTCGCGCGCAACTCCACGGCCTCTTCGATCGCTTCAATCCGGTCCTGGATGGCGTCGCCTTCGGTTTCGAGTTCTTCCGTCCAGTCGTCGTCATCGAGGTTGATGAGTTCGTCGCGGCGGGTCCGCAGCCGTTCCAGCTCGGCGGTTTCCTCGTCCGTGGGCTCGGCGGGCTGCGGATGGACGCGCCCGTAGCGTGCGACGGTGCTCCAGTCGACTTCGATGTGGGGCTCGGCCCACTTCCAGCGGGTCGAAAGTTCGTCGGCGGCGGCCTTGAGTTGTTTCATGGCGAGTTCGTTGAGCAACGCCGGATCCTCGAACCACAGTCCGTTCTCGTGCTCGTCCGCGAAAAGATCGCGCATCACCGGGCCGCCGGCGGACTCGTATGCCTCTACGCCGACGAACCGCGCAATGCCCGAGTTGCCCGGCACCCGCTCCTCGGTGAGCAGGCGTCTGATCTGCCAGGGCGTGGGGCGGTAGCCCTCCGAGGCGATCTGCTCCCACACGGCAAGCTGGCGCTCGGTGTCCGTGGTGACGGCGAATGCCTTGAGCGTCTCCAGTTCGATTCCGTCGGCGCGGTACGCTTCGAGCAGTTCCGGCGCGGCGTTGCCGAGGCGCAAGCGCTGCTCGACGATCCGTTCGGAGACCCCGAACCGCGCGGCGATGGCGCCAACCGACTCGCCGTCGGACGCCAGCGCCGAGAACGCGGTCACCTGGTCCGCGGGGTGCATGGCCACGCGCACGACGTTCTCGGCCAGCGACAGCTCGCCGCCATTGCCGTTCGAAGCGATCCGGCAGAGCACCGGATGCTCGTCGTCGAGCGCGCCGTCTTCGGCGAGCTCCTTGAGCGCGGACAGGCGCCGACCGCCGGCGACGACGGCGTAACGCGCCTGGCCGTCATCGTCCGTCCCGTCGGCGCGGGCGACGAGGTTCTCCAGAAGGCCGTGCGCCTGGATCGAAGCCTTGAGTTCGGCCTGGGCGGTGTCGCGGGGCGGGGTCTTGCGCACATTCTCCGGCGCAAGGACAAGCTGCGAAAGCGGGATGACCTGGATGAGGTCATCGGGCGGTGAAGCGGTTGGGTTCATGCAATTCTCCAGGGTTGGGAAGATGGGGCGCGCGGCTCCCGGCCTCTCCGGCCGGCCCGCGCCCGACCGGCCTCGGGCCGGCTCGGCCTCGTGGCGGCGATCGGGTGGGGCGCCGCGGAACGAAACGGGAAGGATGGGCCAGCCCCTGTGGGGGCGGCGAGTGTGGTGAAGGGCGATTGCCCGGGCGCTACCCCGCTATGGCGATGTGCTCGCCCCAGGGCGCTGCGCGCCTGTTGGAAGGCGCGCCGGACCAGTCGAGCCAGAGCACCGGGAAGCCGGGTTCGGTCTCGGGGTATCGCGAGCACTCCATGTCCGTGAAATACAGGCAGACGCCGGGCCGGATGCCGCGCTCTTCGAGCCACGCGAAGCCCGGCCGGAAATCGGTGCCGCCCCGGCCGCGGACGATCAGTTCCTCGGGCAGGTCGAAGGCGGAATACTCCACTGCGGATCGCACCGCCGTGTCGACCAGCAGAACGATGACGCGTTCGGGCTGGATCTCCGCGGCGATGGTGCGTACCTCGGACCACGAATCGGCGAGGCGGTCCATGGGAAGCGAACCCGAACTGTCGACGAGGACGGCAACCGTCCCGATGCCCTCGGAGAGGATCGACGGGAGATATAGCCCGGAATCGATGAACCGCCGGTTGGGCAGGCTCCATGAGTAGTCGCTCCGGGCGGCGTCGGTCATGTGGCGGCGCAGCAGCGTGCGCCAGTCGATGCGGCTGATGTGCGCGCCTCTAACAGTTTCTTCGACGGAGCCGGGGAGCTTGCCCTCGGCCTTGGCGAGATTCGCTGCCTGGTGCATGGCCTCGTCCCAGGCCTGTTCCTCGTCGTTGAGCGCCGCCGGGGATGGCTGAGTGCCCGTGTCCGGGTCGGCGGCGCCCGCGGGCGCGTCCATGACCTCGCCGGTGCCCGACGGGTCGTGGCTCGGGGCCGCGCCGCCGGGCGCGTCTGTGGAATCCTGTTTCAGCTCCGCGCCCGAGCCGGTGTCACCGCCACCGCCGTCGCCGGTGGAATCGTTGCCCTTGCCGTCGCCATCGGAGTCCGATGCTTGTTGGGCATCGGGGCCGCCGCCTGCGGACTGGGACCTGTCGTTCGGCTTCTCGCCGTCCCCGTCCGGCTCCTGCAGTTGGTTGTAGGCCTCCTCAACGCTTAAGCCCTCCCACGCCTCGGCCTCGGGCGGGAGCGTGAATCCGGCCTCGCGGAGCAGGGCATGGGTGACGAGTTGCGAGGCGCGCTGCCAGCGCTCCGGATCCCGGTCTTTGCGCCGCGTGTGGTGCTTGAGCGCGCAGGCGAGCACGACGCGCGCGATGGCGGCCTCGATCGCGTGTGCGGGGGTCTCGGAGATCCATTGGGGCGCGTAGCGGATCTCGCGCCCGTCGCTTGCGAGCGTCTTGCGAGAGGGATCGGACTTAAGCGGCAGGCGAAGCGCCAGGCTTCCGAAAAACGGCTGCTTGCGCAGCAGTTGCGTGACGCAGGCGCTGACTCGCTTCGCAGACTCGGAATGGACGAGGGCGTTCATTACGCGGCCTTCCGCAGTGCCTCGTCGCGAGACCCGAAATACCCCGCGAACCGTTCGAGCAGCGCGTCGGCGTCGCGCTTGACCCGCCCGCGGGCCGCCGGGTCAAACGACCGCGATGGGCGTAGCGCGTCCGGGTCGACGCCCGCGATTTTGTTCTTCACCTGCTCGCACAGCCGCGCGAGCTCGTCGTCGCCGAAGATGTTGAGGCGCGGCACGATGTCGACCAGGTCGCGGATGTTCCCGATCATGGAGTTGCGGAACACCAGCGGCTTGCCGTTCTCGTCCTCGCGCAGACGGTCGGAGACGCGCTCGACGGCTTCGCCGAGGCGGCGGTAGAGATCGCCGACGGCGCCGTGCAGCCGTTCCTCGACGTCGCGCTCGATGCCGCGCTTGACCTGCTCGGTGTCGCTGCTGGCGAGCTTCGCCATGAAGTGGTCGGCGTCCGGCACCGGGGCGATGCGGTAGGCGATGGCGAACTTCGCCTTCAGCGCCGCCGCGGATGGATAGTCCTGAATGCGGAAGAGCCGCCCGAGATCCAGCCGCGCCCGGTCGATGTTGTCCTCGTAGTCCTCGATGAAGCGGGTGCGCTCGCGGACCATCTTCTCGCACAAGCCGTCCATGATCTCGGTGTAGCGTTCGTAGTTGGCGACCGTCAGCAGCCGGCTCCCCTTGTCGTCCCAGGGTAGCGTTTGCTCGTAATGCGCGGTCCGGGCGCGGCTCATGGTCGCGGTCAGCGCGGCGAACGCGTCTTTCGGCAGCAGGCGCTTGTTGTAACGCCCGGCGCTGGCGCTCGCGTCGTGGTGTACGGCGACATGGGTGCTGGCGTCACGGTCATAAAGCCGCCCGGACCAGGCGGCGATCCGGAGCGACACCAGCATGGCGTCGGAATTGAGGTCCATGGGTCCTCCTTCGTTATCGAAGCGTCCACACCGGGACGCCGGGGGCAGGGATGTGGACGGCAAGCGTGTTACGCGTCACGATTTCGGGTAAGGGCGCGTTGTACGTGGGTTGGCAGGTCATGCGCTCATCTCCCGTACCGGCCATCACCGTGTCCTCGCGGCGGCCCAGCGGATGAACGCGGGCGTGCGTTGCAGGTCCGGGTCGCGGCGGATGCAGGAGCCGACGAGGAATTCGCCGACTTCCCGGCGCAGGCGCCCGGCATAGGTCACGATGGCGTCGAGGTTCAGGTCGCTGGCGAGCCGGTAAAGCGAACCGCACAGCGCAATCAGGGCGCTGGCGTTGTCGGGCACGTCGGCGTTGTCCGGATCGTCGAGGACCGCGCGCGGGTGCGGCAGTTCGCGCCAGACGTTCAGGAAAGCGCAGAACTCGATGGCGGCGGCCTCGCCGATGGCGCCGCGCAACAGCGCACGCTCGATGGCCGGATCGAGGCCGTTACGGCGGTGAACGATGTTGCTCGCGAACTCCCAGGTGCGGGGGCAGGCGAACGCGCGCTCGCGCGAATGCGGATTGAAGTTGTGCAGGAGATCGGGCCGAAGCTGGATGAAGAAGAGCGCCTCCGGGGCGATGCCGTTGGCCGCGCCCCAGGCGCACCAGTCTTCGGCGTCCACCTTGATCTCCAGGTGCACAAACCGGGATGCGAGGGGCGTCGGCATGCGGTTGACGACGCCGCGGTCGCTCTCTCGGTTGCCGCAGGCGATGAGCGAGGCGCCATCGGGCAACTCGTACTCGCCGACCTTGCGGTCCAGCACCAGTTGATACAGCGCCGCCTGGACCATCGGCACGGCTGACGGTAGCTCCTCCAGGTTGATGAGCCACGATCCGGTGTCATCGGAGGGCGGCAGGAATGCCGGCGGCGCCCAGCGGGTGCGGCTGTCGCCGTCTCTCCATGGGATGCCACGGAGATCCACGGGGTCCAGCAGCAGTGCGCGCACATCGACGTAGTTCCGCCCCGCAGCCGCGGCGACCTGCTGGGCGATCTGCGACTTGGCCGCGCCGGGTGGCCCCCATACGATGCAGGGCTGGCGGGCCTCGACAAGCAGGGAAAGCGTCGAGGCGAGTTCGCTCGGGCGGAGCGTGTAGTCCGCCGAGACGGTGTCAGGTTCGGTCATGCGTGGGCTCCGGTAGGGTAAATGGCGAAACCCGGACGCCCCCTTGGGCATTTGGGCTTCAAATCACCGACGCCAAGCCCCACCTCATCGCGTCGCCGTGCGCTCGAACGAATGCGGGAAGATGACGGCTGTGGACGGAGAGTGGGGTTCGGCGGCGGCGCTACACGTCCAGGGTGTCAGAAGGCGCCGCGGGGACGCCGGTCAACGCCGGCAGGGGGATGCGCGAGGGAGAAAACTTGTGACCGATGCGCCGCTCCAGCGCGGCGTAGTCGCGATAGAGATTGGGGCGCAGTTCAGCGGCGCGGGTGAGGTCGGCGCGCGAGGCCAGGATGCAGAAACTGCAGCTGAGCCTCGACATTCCGGCGGCGTACGCCCAGTGCGGCGACTGGCCGGCCTGAGCGATAATACCGAATACCTGCTCGGTCGAGAGATCGTGGATCGGCAGCCAGTCGTACCACTCCCGGCCCGCACGGCTGTTGCGGTCGTTACGCCGCCACGGATCGCGCTTTGCGCGGGCCGGGCTCTCGGCCGCTCGCATGCCCATGGCGCTGACGATCCGGCCGCTGAAGCGCGGATGCGCCTTCAGGTAGCGGCGCAACTCGCGTTCGATGGGCGTTCTCTTGAAATCCGAAGTGCACCACCTCGCAGAGCTCGAAGGCCATAGTCCCCGCTCCTCGGTCCGTTCGAGCAGGGACTTCCCCGAAGCTGTGCGAGCCAGGATCAACGCCACGCCAGGCGGGATCGTAGCCTCGATGTGCTCAATCGTGCCGGGCCATTCCTCCCGGCCGAGCGGTGCATGGACGAATAGAAGCTGTTCGCGGGGCACGATCCGCGAGTGCAGGATCGTCATGGCATGGCTGTCCTTGCCGCCGGAGTGGCTGATCGCCACCAGTGCGCCGCTCCGGATCATGGTCCGGCACTCGGAGGGAAGAAGGATGTGGGGGCAGGGGCGGGTACGGCGAATGTGTTGCGCAGCGGACGTCACTCAAATCCAGCCGTTACGGGCCATGGAGGCGACATCCCCATCGGTGACGACAAGATGATCGACTATTCGCACGTCGATGAGCGCCAGCGCCTGTGAAAGCTTCGTCGTGATGAGGCGGTCCGACTCGGAGCCCTCCGCGCCGCCCGACGGATGATTATGAAAGAGCACAACGGCGGCGGAGTTCTTCTCCAGCGCGCGCTGCGCGACCACGCGCGGATATACGGCTGCCCCGTCGACCGTGCCCTGAAAGAGTTCAATCAGTTCGATCAGGCGATTGCGTGAATCGAGATACAAGACGCCGAACACCTCGTTGCGTCGCCCGGCGAGTTTGAGGCGCAGTAATCCCTCGATGTCAGCCGGAGTCCGGTAGGACCGGCCGGGGCGCCAGCGTTGCTTGAGCACAGCCAGCGCGAGCGCCACGACGGAGGATTTCTCGGAGTTGGACAGCGAGGCGGGGGTCAAGGATTCGAAGCGGTTGCTGTCGGTGCAGGCAGCTTGGGTTGCGGGCATGGCGGAGGGACTCCCGGAATGATGGTGAAGGAACACACGAACCCGTTCTGGAGTGGGACGGCGGCTGTCTGCTCGCCGGCCCCCGGGGTTCAACCGAGCCGGGCTGCACTCCGGCTCTCCGGGGCGCCGGCACCGTTCGTGGCGTAGAGACCGGAAACCGGCGGGGAAGCCGCGATCCTTAAGGAGAAGATGCAGTGAATTGTCGGATTGTTGGCACGCGAACTGCCAGTTTGTTCGTCAGCGCACGCGGACGGTCAGCATGTTCGTGCTGAAAACTTCGTCCTGCCGCCGAGATTTACCTACAGCTGTTGGGCGGCGCGCAAAGTCGGCGCCTACTTGGAATTGTGCGTCAAGTGCGTACCGAGAAGTGTGGGCTGTGCCGTCGATACCCCAAACTGTTTGCTAATCGTCGGAATACTGGCGCGAGGGCAAGTAGTCGAGACGCCATTGAGTGTCAGAGATCGCTGATGTGCACCTCGGTCAATTTTCTACGGGACCGGAACAGAAGTCTGGCGTAGTTAAGGTTGCGGGAAAGCTGAAACGGTTGCATTTTGTTGATTACCTGGGGGTGGCTGGGGATGTGCCGCAGTTTGGTGAGAATCATGAGCGACTTGGCCGTATAAAATTGTTCTCTTGAAAATTCAATACGGAAAATCTCCAAGTACGATTCCAGAATCTCTAAGGTTTGTCATGGGAAATGAAAAAGAGCGAATGGAGCAAGCTCTAAAAGATATTGACTCCCGTTTACGCTCAGCCGGTCAGAAAGCTCTGGCTGACCGATTCCTTCAAGCCATGCTGAATGAGATGACGGCGGCGCTTCTGGGCAGTGGAGTCGAGCTAGATCGTGCCCGCAAGACTACAGGCGCAATATTGTTTGAAATTGGAGAGGTTGCGCCTGGAGAATTGCAGGCGTATCTGATGGCAACCAGCAACTACGATATTGAGCCGCCGCGTACCATTATTCACTAGGGTCCCGGTGGCGGACACGGAGAGTATGAAGTCATATTGGCATCCAATTACGGAGAAAGGCTGAGCGCCATATCGGGCGAAGTCAGCGCGAACTTTTCAGACTCGCTAGTAGATATGGCGGTTAGTGGTGAACGTCTTTCGGTGACCGGTCAGGCGTCACCGCTGTGAATTTCGGACATCCAGGTTGGCTCGGATCCAGTGGAACGGTCAGCCCAGAGTAAAATTTAGCCCGATTCGGGTGACGCCCTTGAAGATCTTCGCCTGTAGATATCGAGCAGCAAAGGCGAATTCAGGACGGTACCAAGGGCGATAAATGCGAGGGTAATAAGGTCAACAGTAGATTCTTTGATTGGGATATCCGTGTACACCTCGACTTCTAGCGTTGCCTCGAATACCTCAAGCTCACTTGAATCGCGATTGAGCGTCAATCCCCGCACAGCATTCTCCTCTAGGCTAATGACACCTTGAAGTTGGGAAAAGTCGAGTTCCAAAACGCCCCGTCTATTTCGCCGCGGTGCAATTGCCCATTCGAATTCAAGCGGAAAACTGGTCCCGGCATTGGCAATGCGTTCGACCTGTGACACGTCGAAAGCAGCGGACTTAAGTTTAATCGCCAGATCCCTCTCAAGGGACGAGTGTTCGGTCACCAGATTAATCGTATTTTCGTCTTCCTCACAATGACTTATGCCCGCGTCGATATCGAGATAGACCTTTGCATCTTCGCCCACTTTCAATTCTTGGGGATACTCGATATCGACATCAATAAAGGGCCAAGTACCGCATTCATACAAGAGAAAACCGCGCACGTAGCTCCCTCTGCCCGCTGTAGGTATGATCTCCTCGATTAATGAATCTGGGTCGTCTGCAATGAACCGATATGTCTGATCGTTCGACCTAAGCCAGACGTAGGTTGCAACGGTCCCCAGCAGTAACAGGGACCCAATTGTGGAGAGAATTGCGTTACGAGTCATTCCTGCTTCCCCTTAGGATTGCGTGGTCGTCAGTACACTCTATTCAAAACTATATCGCCGGTAAGAAGACGTAGCCTTGGCGCGAAAGCCGCGCTACTCGACGCGGATATTGGGTCAGTGATTTCAGTCTCGCGGCGCAGTTTTGGTTCCCAAGAACCTGTTCTGAAACCTGGTCACTTGACCGTTATGAGGCAGGCATTTCTACCCGTTCTCATATATGCGGTCCGATGTAAACAACACGAAGGGGTCCAGCAGGACGTTTAACAGGCCAGTCGAAGTACATACGAAAAGCGGGAGTTGATATTTTTCCGTGCCAGAAGCAAACGATATCATTGCCGCCGTCAGGATCGGGAAAAGTGAACTTTCGGCGTTTCTGTTTGCGGGATTCGGACTCGTCTGAGAAGCTCGCCCTTTCACCGCTGAAGAACTTACTACGGAGTTCGAGGCCCGCTGTAGAGAGCCTTCCGGAGCTGTTCATTTCGGCCTTGATTTCATGCAATATTCTAAGAAGAAAAATGATTCTTCGCCCGGCGGCGGGACTGAACGGGTAGGTAGCCAACACCTCCTCGCAATGGTGGCCGATAAGGAGAAGACTGAAGCGCTTGCGGCAGATTTCGAGCAAGTCTTGCCAATTTTTCGGATCAGGCTCCACGGCTCCAAGCCGTTTGGCGAGGGTTTCAAGTTCGGTGTAGTTGGGCACACAGACATGTTCGATAGGTTCCTCCCGAAGCCCATGTGTCACATCCAGGCGTCTCGGTGCAAAGCGCGAATGCTCATCTCGGACCGGGCTTAGGGTTGCTGCCAAGGATTTGACGAGAAGGCGCCGGGCCGTCTCTCCGAGACCTAGATACGTGACATCGTGGTCTCCGAAGTAGAAAAGGTCCTCGTCGATATCCTGCCGGTCTTCTTCGATGAAAGGGCCGTGTTTGGCGACCCAGTCTAAGAACTGCACCCTTATGTCGCGCGGCAGTTTCTGAGCCGCCCGGGATAGCGGCACGCCACTCGAAGTTGGCACACCACCTATCCCGCCAGCGCAGTAAAGCTTGTTACGAAGAACGGATTGCTGTCGACGTGCTTGGAGGATGTCCTTTAGCGGCTGCTGTATAGAAGAAGGCGTGGTCCAGGCGTCCGCAAGCGCCAACTCGTTGAGGAATACGCGCATGGAATGACTTAAGACCAGTCCGAAAGCGTAGCGAGATCACGTTCGGTCTGATCGAAGAAGCCTTCGGGCCAGTCGCTGATCGCCCCTTTTTCGTCTATCGCCAGAGTTGTCGCTGGCGTTTCTTCGCCCATACGGTTGAAGAAGTGGATAACGGTGTCCTTGGGCTGGAGAAGTCCATCTCTAACGGCAAGCCTCACGCCGTTTAGAAGATGGTCGCTGTGCGTTTCGATCATGATCTGGAGGCCGGTGCCCGCCATTTGAGCCAGAAGGCGGCCGACTGCGGATTGCGCTTGCGGATGCAGGTGCGACTCGGCGCTATCGATCACAATGGTGGCGCCCTGTTCCGCAGTCAACAGGGTCACGAGCATCGGAAACGCGTAGCTGAGGCCGAAGCCCACGTTGGCGGGCTTAGACCACGGACTGGTTGGTCCGAGACTGAAGGAGAGACGAATAGGGGCGTCAACTGCCAGTCGCTGTGCATTCGCGCGTGCGCCCGGGAAGAGTTCGTTGAGCCAGGCATCCACCTGTGCACGTACAGTCTCACGGCTGTCAGTCGGATGCCGTCGCTCAAGGTTGACTTCCTCGTCTGCAAACTCCAGGTACCAGTAGGGAGCGTACTCTCCAGAGCTACCTACATCGCCAAGGATATGGGCCGGTGACTGGGGAAGCGGATAGGCATCAAGCTGCATCTCCCGACCCGCGCCGAGAAAGGAGGTGCTGCGTATCGAGCGAACAAGATCAGATTGAGAAATCTGCGACGGCAGAATTCGATCGTTCGGAAGTTCAACGGATTCGCTGTCTCGTACGTAGTTGATCGCCGCCAAACGCATAAGGCCGCGTGCCGAGAGGTCCTTGTCAACCTCAAAGTGCCAGGTTGCGCGCTCATGGGTGCCCGCTGCGCCGAAAGACAGTATCTGAGAGGAGGACGAGTGCTGAATCACGTCACTTCCGGCACCGAGTTCTACAAGCGATCCGTTGAGTGGGAGGAGACCGGAATTAGGTGCCTCGCGCAGCCCCTGAGTAAGCAGAAGAAGGCCCTGAAGCGCCGTGGATTTCCCTCCGGCGTTGTATCCGGTCAAAAGCGTCAGCGGGGCACACGGAAAATCAAGAGCCGGGAAGCACTTGAAGTTTTTCAGAGTGATATGGGTGATGGTCAACGGAGGAACTCTTTCGTCTGGAAACGGGCGAGCCTCTTCAAAACCATGCGAAACCTGGTCTGCACTTGGGAAGTGCTATTCGTGGAATACGTGATCGAGTGGTTAAAGATGGGATCGTTGACGAGTGCGGCCACGTGTTGCCCGATTTTCCCCATGTTGCGATCGACCGTTGCCGCTGGGATTACAGAGAGTGTAGTTGACATAACATCGAAGAGGGAGATGTTGATGACAGAGCGGTTGTCCTGATTCCACGCCAGAGACTTGCGGAATCCATGTTTGTCGAATAGGGCGTGGTTGTTACGCATGGACAGGACGAACCTGCGGCCGAGACGCTTAAGCCAGTCGTTGTCCTTGCCATTGAGGTACTCGATGGCGCGTGCGAGAAACTCGTCCATATCCCCGTTTTCGTAGGCAGCGTGGCCAAGGACATGGAAAGCGGCGAATCTATTCACAGCTTCGCGGTCGCGCATGGTCTTGCGATTCAGAGATTCGCCCGTTGCGTCTAGGAACGTCTTGCCCCTTGCCATTTTCGCGAGCCAACGCGTTCCCGCACCGTTGTAAAGTGCGTTGCGCATTTGCTGACGAGTCAGGACTGAGCCGCTATTTACGCGCTCAAAAATGTCCAGTCTGGCCCGCTGGGGCGCGTTCTTGTCGAGGATATAGAGCGTAAGTTGGGTGTCCTCTATGCGCTCCTGTAGATTGACGGGTAGTTCCGAGAAACGCTTGCCGTTAAGCGGATGTTCCTTGCCCAAGCCAGTGAGTTTGAAATCGTCGCTGATGAATCGGACGAAAGTGGTCAACCGTTGTAGCCCGTCCACGACAACGATACGCCCATCCGTGCCTTCGGCGACGTAAAAAACCGGGAGGGGAATGCGCATAACACAGCTTTCGATCAGTTTTGATTGGCGCGCGTGTTCCCATACGAATTCACGTTGGAAGTCAGGTGCCATGAAGAAGCGTTTGCGCTTAATACGCTTGACCACCTCGATAACTGCGCGCGTTTCGGAGCGAACCATGATGTCGTCGAGCGGGTAGTCGGTCGTGTCAAGATCGTCGGGATCGCCGAGTCCCTCAATCTCTTCTGTGGGGTCTTGTGGTTCTTTATCGTCCATGTGCCAAATTATCCGAATCTTGTGTCGGGTATGATCAAAGAATATTAAGTGGCCATCCCGCGTGAGCGCAAGCGCGGGACTCCGAACAGCGGAATGCGTATTTCACGCGAAAGTTGCCACCGATTGGAGTGACCCCCTGAGGTTGGACACTAGGGACAGGTCAATACATAACTTGTTGCTGTCAAAAAAGTGATGGGAGGTACGGGGGCGTCTGCTCAGGATGAGTTAGCAGGTGATCTTCCCCCCAGAATCGGTCCACCTGGGCTGAGGGAAAACACTATTTTGAAGTCAGGACAGGCATGCCTGTCCTGAGCTTTTCGCCCACTCGAACTGGGTTTTCTGGCCGATCGAGCTGTGCGGGCGGACCTCATTGTATTCTGCACGCCTGGCCTCACATTTAGACCGCGCGTCGGCCAGGCTCAAGAACCAGGAAGCATTCAGATACTCGGCCCCGAATGAGCCGTTGAACGACTCG
Organism: Gammaproteobacteria bacterium; assembly: GCA_028821145.1. Classification (GTDB taxonomy): domain Bacteria; phylum Pseudomonadota; class Gammaproteobacteria; order Steroidobacterales; family Foliamicaceae; genus Foliamicus. Next base: position 38,591 of record JAPPHC010000004.1, read on the forward strand.
ATAAAGGCGTTGTCGGTGGATTTGCCCGGCCGGGAGAAGTGCTGCAAGACAATCAAAGAACTAAGAAACGCACGGATGGGTCGGCTTTGGAAACACGCTTTCTAATTTTGTCGTCGGCCGTTACGAAGACTAAGTCACGTTCCTTCGCCTGCGCGCACATCCACAGATCGTTCTCATCAACATGCAGCTTTTTGCCCGTGGCCTTGTCGACCCAGTCTTCCACCCATCGGGGTCTATCTTTCCGGCTGGGTTTAGCCAGATAGCATTTTGCCAATTTTGCCTTCAGGAGTGCATACACCATCGCTGTGTGACGAGTAACAGGAATCGCTTCTCGTCGCCTCGCCTTTCGCACCACCTCTTTCAGCCGCTTGGTTGAGGACGGCTGGAAGAACTCAACCATGCGCAAGCCCATCGTCGTCTCGGCTAGGGACATCGCGGAAAGATATAGCGGCTCCGCTGGATCCAATTGCTCTATGGCTTGCCGTATCTTGTCGTGGTCATCATGTTCCTCGTCAAGTTGAGCGGAAATTACAGAGGTGTCAAGCAGGTAGCCTCGCACAATCGGTCACTCGCCATATTCGCGCAATGCTTCCGCTTCGTCCTTGGGGAGTGGGGTAAAGACCTCGTGGAACCAGCCGCCCTGTGATTGCATTCCACGGGCTATGCGTTCCCCCAGCGTTAGTCCCGGGACTAGGGCGTGGTCAGCCCAATGCGGCCAGTCGTGCGCCACCGGTCGCTGTTCGTCGCCAAAGTAATTGAGCAGCTGTCGTTCGATGCGCAATGGTAAGTCGTAGGCATCAAGGATGGCTGCATCGATCTGGGTTAACAGTTCGGCGGCCTTATTTTCTTGGCGACCAGAAATGTCCCCTTCTCGAACAAGCGAAAGATAATCCGCAGTCAATTTGCCCGCGAGAGCCAGCGACCGCTGCGGCATGGGGATTTCATTCAATGTTGTAACCCTGAATCGCTTCCCCCTGGCATGGTCCGCAAGAAAGGCGTTGGCGACCGGACCATTGAGAGTTGCAGCAACCGCCCAAAGTTGGATTGCAGACATTGGTTCCTTCGGCCAAAAACCCATGAACTGCTGCGAGCAAACCAATCCTGTCGTGTCTACCGTCGCGGCAATCCGCCAAGCTTGCCTGCTCAAGCGGGTGGCGTTGGCAATCAGCTTTGGTCGATCCCAAGGCAAACTGATTGCGTTCCCGCTTAGGTATTGTTCGCGGCAGTCGAGCCATACGGGATCCTTTGGAATGAATTGCAGAAGATGCCGTGCCGAATGCAAACCGCGCCTATAGTCGGCTTGCTCGGTCGTGCTCCAGCGATCCTGTTGCCTGGTATACCATGCGATGCCTCGGTGAATTGAAAAGCTGTCGCCCAAGCAGGCGAAGTCGCTCAAATGCTCCCAAACTTCCTTGAGCGTTGGAATCCACAGGTCTCCCGAAGGGGAATCAGGCATGGGGCGCGATAGCACCCGCTGTGTTGTAATCTTGCCGCTCTTGAGAAACTCGACAGATTCACGCTCCGAAATTTCGGTCGATCGCAGCGTGGTGTCCCGAATGCCGTTCGATGCTGGCTCCCGGGCAATTAACAAAGCGGAATCCACTTGCGAGACGCCAAATAGATTGTCAGGCAGCGCCACCAGCTCGATTTCGGTGTAGAGCTGCTCAATACGCTTGCGCGCGTCGGCAAATTTGTCGCCCAGGAGAAAGGTTCGCGGCAGGACGAAAGCCAGCGCTAGCGGGTGCTTATCGAGCGCTGCGTTCAGTACCGCCAGTGGCTTAGAATATTCGCGTTGAGCGACCGTATAGCGTTCTTTTTCCTCTGCATTGAAATCTTGAAATGGTGGATTGCAAACAATGACGTTGCGTTTTTCCAGCCGCGAATCCAATTCCGCCTCCTCGAAGAGGTCGCGTTCTTCAATGCGCCAGCCGTTTCGGTTGGGATAGTCCGCTAGAATCAACGAGAGCATTGCCACTTCGCAGGCAAAGCTGTCAAGTTCATCACCGGCAATGTGCTCGACCAAAAATTCGTGCCGCTGCCTGTCATTCCAGTCCCGGGGCAACGCCTCGCGCAAGTGCCGTAGCGCCGAAACCAGGAAAGGCGCTGCGCCGGCAAAAGGCTCATAAACGAACAACTCGTGCGGCGGGAAGCGGGATAGTTCAAGCCGGGCAACCGCGTACTCGGCCAGTTGCCGCGGCGTGGTGTGGGTCCCAAAGTGCTTTCTTGTTTCCGGTGTGACTAGGACATTCTCGTAAACGAGAGCTAGATCTTCGGAAGAGATGTTTGCAAAACTGATGCCCGAAGATAGACGTTCCCATGCCGAGGCAACGAGATCGGACGCTTGTATGGCCGGATCGTCCAGCACGGTCGACAGTCCGTAGAAGTTCTCAATAGCGCGCAAAAGCTCGGGGCCATTGGACGTGTCCCATTCCTGCGCAGCGGCATGCCCGCGGTCACGCAGCACCTTGACAGCGAGCAGCCGGAAGGCAAGAGGGAACAGCAGCTTTGGATCCACGGATCCCCCGGGAGCTTCGTGAAAGGCAAGCAGCATTTCTTGAAGCATTCGCTCCAGCTTGACGTGAGTTTCGCCTTCGATCGCAGGCAAGAGGCCGATGTCCACGAAATCCATTTGATAGCTGGGATTGATCGCGCCGATGGATTTAGCCCGGTGAATGGCATGCGGTTCCCATTGCTCGAGGTTTTTCTCGAACAAGGCGGGCACCTGATCTATGTGCGTTTTCTCGATCATCCTCGCGGGCAAGTCGCCGCGCACCTGCCAGACCGAAACCTCATCGCTGTCGATGACGAAAAGAACAGGAGCGCAAAGTGCCCGGTAATTGCTGACAAGGTGCTGCGGGTTCTCCGGCCCGGCTTTCACGACCGCGAGGGCTGACGAGCGGTAAGATGCAGGTGTCTGCGTGAAGGCCGCAAGGGGGACAGTTCTCGTGGTGCTTTCTGGAGCGAGTACGTCAGCGAATGTGTAATCACTCAGGACCGCTTCCTTCCGATAGCCCGCAGACAACACTGCTTCGTGGATGACAGCGAGGGCGCTCAGGATTGGTGCCTCCGTGAAAGTACCGTTTCGCTGACGGTCTGGGCGGCCGGCGGAAAGGGAAACATGGCTTGTGCGGCAGCGCCATGATCCGCCAAGAGCACTTCGCGAATCCGAGCAGCCAGAGGTCGCAGGAGCACCACCAGCGCGGACGCACGGAAAGGGATCGGCGCTTCCTCGGCGTGAACCTCAATCGTTTCTTCGGAAAGATAGATTACCAGTTTGCTTCGTTCAAGGACGAGCCAGGAATGATCATTACAGGCTTGGATAAGGTCATCCGCCACCATCGTGAGGGCACCGACCCGAATAGAAAAATCCTTCGTCATCGTGCGAATGACCGCCACCGCGAGAACGTCGCCAACTGAGTAACAGTTTCTCGGTGGAGTCGGGCGTTGCAGCGGCTTCAAGCGCTCTCGCCAGTTCCGATAGGTTTCCTTCGGAAGCTCAAGAATGTCGCGAAGTTGGCCCGGCGTATAGTTGATGGGTGTGTCTCCACAATATTTCACGTTGTTAACAACACTATTCTACGCGATGACAAGCCCGATATTTTGATGTTGCAAAATGGTAGTGGCTTACGACACCGCGCCGAGGCAGCGGTTTCTGCGAGATGACAAGCCTCGTCCAACATCGTTGGGCATTGTTACTGCGGAGTTGTCTGGAGTTGTTGCGAGTGGTGCCACGAGGTCATCACGCTTATTCCGTTGTTCAGAATGTTGGATAGAGCGGGATAAGAATTACCCATTTATCCAAATTATCAATACGTTATGCGATATGGTAGAGTCCGACTTCCGGCACCACCCAAGAATCGCATGCGACTCATTATTGGAATTTCGGGCGCCAGCGGCGTGATCTACGGCATCCGGCTGCTGGAAGCGCTGCGCGAGGCCCCGGACGTGGAGACTCACCTCATCATCAGCAATGGGGGCAAGGTCAATATTGCGCTGGAGACGGACTGGAAGGTCCGGGATGTGGAGGTGCTGGCCGACGTCGTGTACTCCGACAGCGACGTGGCGGCCACGATCGCCAGCGGCTCGTTCCGGACCGGCGGGATGATCGTGGCCCCCTGTTCGATGAAGACGCTGGGCGCCATCGTGAACTCCTACGCGGCCAACCTGTTGGTGCGCGCGGCGGACGTCACGCTGAAGGAGGGCCGGAAGCTGGTGCTGGCGCCGCGCGAGACGCCGCTGCACGCCGGCCACCTGCGCCTGATGCATGAAGCGGCGCTGATGGGCGCGGTCGTGGCGCCGCCGGTCCCGGGTTTCTATGCGAAGCCTGCAAGCGTGGAGGACATCGTCAACCACACGGTCGGCAGGCTGATGGACCTGTTCGGCCTGGAAACGGACCTCGTGCGCCGCTGGCCGGGCGGGAAGGAAGCCGCGAAGAACTAGGTGGTAGGCGGGCGCCTCGCGCAGGTGGTCCAGTGACGGATACGCCAGTCGCCGTCTATTTTCTCGGCCACCAGCGTGCCCATGCCTTGCTTGGTGCGCCGCTGCCCGTCCCGCTCGGCGGATGCCGTGAATACGAACACGCCGTAGGAAAGGTCGCCGTTGCCGAACGCGTGCACCAGTTCCGCCTTGTATTCCATGTCCTTCAGCACTCCCAGTTCAAGGCTCAAGTGGTTCTTGTCATAGTCCGCCCAGCCGTAGTTGGGATAGCTGGATTCGACGCTCAGAAACGCCTCGTCCGTGCGCATGCAGGCCTCGACTTCGGAAAGCTCCGCGGCCTCGACGCCCTTCGCGTAACGGTCCAGCAATTCCTGCAGTTCGCGTTCCACTCCGCTCAGGGATTCCGCGGGGCCGAGCACGGGCATGTCGGACAAGGGGCGCGTCACCCATGCCGGCATTTGTCTTCCACCTGGTGCGGCCATGACGATGTCTCCTGTTGTTCGTGAACCGGTCTCAACTTTACCGCAGACTCGGCGTACCGGCTAGAATTGCGCGCCATGAACGAGCGGAAGACGGCCATCGTAACGGGATCGGCCACGGGTGTCGGGGCGGCCGCGGCGGAGTTGCTGGCGGAACGCGGCTGCAACGTCGTCGTGAACTACACGCGCAGCGAGAAAGAAGCGCACGAGACCGCCGCGCGCTGCGAGGCTGCAGGCGCGGAGACGCGGGTGGTGCAGGCCGACGTTTCCGAGGACGACGACTGCCTGAAGCTGGCGGCGGCGGCCATGGATGCCTGGGGGCGGATCGACTACCTGGTCAACAACGCCGGGCGGACCAAGTTCAACCCGTTCGCCAATCTTCACGGCATCGACAAGCAGGACTTCCTCGACATCTACGCGGTCAACGTAGTGGGCACCTACCAGATGATCCGCGCCGTGGAGCCGCACATGCGGGCGCTGGGCAGCGGCGCCGTGGTCAACAACTCTTCGATCGGAGGCGTGACGGGCATTGCGTCCTCGATCCCCTACGCCGCGTCCAAGGCCGCCCTGAACCTGATGACCAAGTCGCTGGCGCACGTGCTGGGGCCCGAAATTCGCATCAACAGCGTCGCGCCCGGCATGATCCAGACGCGTTGGCTGCAGGGCGGCATGGGCGACGAGGCCTACCAGGCGATGCTCGACATGGCCAGCCAGGCGCTGCCGCTGAAGCAGGTCGCCGAGCCGCGCCACGTCGCCGAGGTCCTTGTCTGGTTCCTGGAAGGCGCCCCGCTGGTTACCGGCGAGACACTGATCGCCGACAGCGGCGTGCATATAGGCCAGTTGCCGCCCCTGGCCAGCGGCGACTCCGACTAGCAGGCAAGACAACCTCAACGCGGTGGCTGAAGGCGCGGATTCAAGCGCACGTCTGGCGCAACTCAAGGCGCGGCTGAAGCTGCCGGCGTTCGCCGCGCCCATGTTCCTGGTGTCCGGGCCCGATCTCGTGATCGAGGCCTGCAGGGCCGGCCTGATCGGCGCGTTCCCGTCGCTCAACGCCCGTCCGCTCGAGACGCTGGAGGACTGGCTCGAGCGGATTTCGACGACACTGGACGAAGAAGAACGGGCAAATCCGGGCACGATCGCTCCCTGGGCCGTGAACCTGATCGTTCATCGCAGCAACAAGCGGCTGGCCGCCGACCTCGACCTCACCGTGAAATACCAGGCGCCGATGGTCATCAGCTCGCTGGGCAGCCCCAGGCTTGTGCGCGAGGAAGTGCACTCCTACGGGGGCTTGCTGTATTGCGACGTCAACAGCCTGTTCTACGCGCACAAGGCGGCCGACGCGGGCGCCGACGGCCTGATCCTGGTGGCGGCCGGCGCCGGCGGGCATACCGGCATGATCACGCCGTTCGCGTTCGTGGCCGAGGTCCGCAAGTTCTTCGACGGCGCCATCGTGCTGGCCGGAGGCATCTCCTCGGGCGCGGACATCGCCGCGGCAATCGCCATGGGCGCGGATTTCGCCTACGTGGGTACACGGTTCATCGCCGCGCGCGAAAGCCTGGCGTCGGAGGGCTACAAGCAGATGCTCGTGGACAGCGGCGCCGACGACCTCGTGCTTACCCCTTACTTCACCGGCGTACCGGCCAATTACCTCAAGGCGAGCGTCGAGAAGGCCGGGATCGACCCGGGAGAACTGTACAAGGCCAATCCCGACATCCAGTTCGACAACGAGGAGAAGCGCTCGAAGGCCTGGCGCGACATCTGGTCGGCGGGACAGGGCGTGGGCTCGGTCGAAAGCGTCCTCGCCACCGCCGAACTCGTAGCCGAACTCGAAGACGGCTACCGCGAGGCCATAGCCCGCCTGAACCAAGCCTGACGGCCGGCCCGGATCGAACCAGGGCCCGCCTAGCCGGTGGGCCAGCGGGTGTGATGCAGATCGATCACGTAGTCGTGCGAGTGCCGCAGCGGCTCGTGGCGGTGCGGATGGCTGTGCGGCTCTTCTCCCTCGCCGCCCGCGTGGGCGTGCTGGTGATGGCGGTCATGGAAGTGCTTGTGGGTGTGCTCCACCGCCTCATGCTCGTGCAGGATATCCTCGTGATCGTTGCGCGGCCACAGCCGAGCGCCCGCCAACGCCAGCACGATGCAGATCAGTCCCAGTATCAGGCCGGCGGTCGATAGTCCCAGCGTCGTGCCCAGCCATCCCGCGAGCGGGTAGCCGACCAGCCATGCGCAATGCGACAGCGAGAAGTGCGCCGAGAAATACGCGGGCAGGTCTGCCGGGTTGGAGGACCGGTTGATGACCCTTCCCGAGGGCGTATAGACCCAGGAGCCGCCCGCGCCCATGACCGCCCACATCACCAGTACCGGGACCAGTCCGGGCGAAAGAATCATGAACAGGGCCGCGAACCCGGCCAGCAGCGCGCCGCGCGACATCAGTTGACGGCTCTTGATGCGGCGCAGGATCAACGGGGTGGTGAGGGCCGCGGCCATCGATCCGCCGCCGTAGGCCAGCATGGTCACGGCAACCAGGTAGTCCGCTCCGCCGAGCACGGTGCGCACGTAGTCGACGTTGTTCACGAGCACCGCGCCGCTGACCATGGCGGCGCCGAAGTAGAGCACCAGCAGCGCCCGCAGCCGGGGTGTGGCCATGTACGAACGCACGCCGAAGGTCACGTCGTCGAGCACTTTACCGGTGCGTTCGACGGGGGCGATCTTCGGCAGGCGGGTGACGACGATCAGCAGCGCCGAAATCAGGAACGCGGCGGAATTCAGTTCGAACAACAGCTCAAACCCGCTGCCGGCGGCCATCAGCACAATGGCCAGCATCATGCTCCCGACCGTCTCGAGATCGTAGGCCAGACGGGTCCAGGAAAGCGCCCGCGTGTACGTGGCCTGGTCCGGCAGAACGGTGGGAATGATCGCCTGGAACACCGGCTTGAAAGCCGCCGACAGCGCCTGCACGGCGAATATCAGCACGTAGATCTGCCATTCCGTGGTCACGAAGGGCAGCAGCAGGACCAGGCCCGCGCGCAGCACGTCGCTGGTTACCAGGATGCCCTTGCGCGAGGTCCGGTGCGCCAGCCCACCGCAGATCGGCGCCAGGAATACGTAGGCGATCATCTTGATGGACAGGGCCGTGGCCAGCACCGGCGCGGCCTGGCCGCCGGTCAGCCGGTAGGCCAGCAGTTGCAATCCCACGGTGCTCAGGCCCGTTCCGACCAGCGCGATGACCTGGGCCGCGAACAGCC
>JAPPHC010000040.1 GCA_028821145.1 Gammaproteobacteria bacterium
CCGCCATCGCCAGGCGCTCCGCGTACCTGGCGCTGCTGTACGAAAACGGACCGGCACGCGACCGCCTGGTGCATGTCTGCGGCCTAGGCGAGACGCTGGCCAAGCAATTGTGCTCGGTTCCGGCGCTGGTGGACGAGTTGCTCGACGCCCGCATTACGCAGCAGGTAATGGATCTCGAACAACTGGAAGAGGAACTGGACTTCCGGCTGGTGCGGACCGCCAACGAGTCGGAGGAATTGCGGCTCGCGGCGATCAGCGAATTCAAGCAGGCGGCGGCCTTTCGGGTGGGGGTGCTGGACCTGGCCGGCGGCCTCCCGCTGATGCGGGTGAGCGATCTGCTGACCAGAATTGCCGAACTCGTGATCGACCGGTCGCTGGAGCACGTCTGGGAAGAACTCGCGGAACAGCACGGCTCGCCCGGCTATACCGTCGACGGCGAACGAAGGCCGGCCGGATTTGCAGTCATCGCGTACGGCAAGCTGGCAGGACTGGAAATGGGCTACGGCTCGGACCTCGACCTGGTATTCGTCTATGACGCGCAGGGCGAAGACCAGGTGACCGACGGCGTTGCGGGCATCGCCAATTCGGACTTCTTCTTCCGGGTCGCGCGCAGGGTGATTTCCGTGCTTACAACGCGGAGCATCACCGGAAGAATGTACGAAGTGGACACGCGGTTGCGGCCCAGCGGCCGCTCCGGAATGCTCGTGTCTTCGCTTCAGGCCCTCGAAAAATACCAGCGTGAGTCCGCCTGGACCTGGGAGCACCAGGCGTTGCTCAGAAGCCGGGCCATCGCCGGCGCCGCCCATGTGCGGGAAGCGTTCGAAAAGCTGCGCATGAGCGTTCTGCGCGAGTCTGTGCGGCGCGACGATCTGCGTGATCAGGTAATCGAAATGCGCCAGCGAATGCTGGCCGAAGCGCCAAGGGTGGGCAAGGGACGCTTCGATATCAAGCACGCGCGCGGCGGATTGCAGGACATCGAGTTCATCGTGCAGTACCTGATTCTGAACCACGCCCACCAACATCCCGACCTGGTGGCCTGGCCGGACAATGTGCGCCAGTTGGAAGCCCTGGCGCGGCACGATGTGCTGGCCGGGGAAGACGCCGACGTCCTGACGCGATGCTATCTCGAATACCGGGAGATCCTGCACCATCGCGCGTTGGCCGAACGGCCGCCTCATACGCCCGCCGACGAAGTCGCCGAGCGCGCGGAAACGGTTTCCGGCCTATGGCGGCGCTATCTGGGCGAATAACCGAAATATACTCTCGTTATGGCTCAACAAGGTAGCGGACGGAGAGTGACTTCAAACATGGAGCGGCGTTATACCGTGTCCAAAAAGGACCTACCGGTGTCCTGCCCGCTCCCTTGGACCGTTCGCTGGAACTCTCATCCGCGAGTTTACCTGCCGCTCCAGCCCGGGATCGACGCCACCTGCCCCTACTGCGGGGCCGTTTTCTCGCTGGCCCCCGCCGACCCGGCCGATCAGGGCTGAAGATTCCGGCCCGGCAGCGCCCAGGCGCGCTCAACCATTTCGATCACGCTCCCGGCAGCGATTTCGTTCATTACGTCGCCGGACCGCAAGCGGCGCCCGAAGCGCACATCCTCGACCCCTTTGCCCAGCGACTTGCGCACAGCCTGCGGATAGCGATTGACGGTGAATTCCCGGTTGCCCCAGGGGCCCGAGCGGTCCGGATTGGAACCCGCATACAGACCCACCACGCGCGTACCCAGCGCCGCGCCGATGTGCGCGGGTCCGGAATCCGGGCAGACGACCAGCCTTGCAAGCCCGATCAGCGCCACGAGCTGCTTGAGCGTCGTGCGCCCGTTCAGGTCGGTGACGCCCGGCTGAGCGGCGATCGCCGCAGCGTAGTCCCGCTCCTTCGCAGTCCCCGATCCCGTCAGCAGTACCTCGCCGCCGAGCTGCTCCACGACATGCCGGGCCACGCTCGCGTAGCGCTCCGCCGGCCAGTTCCGAAACGCGCCGCGGCGCTGGCTGCTCAGCGGACTCAGGACGCAGAACGGCCGTTCGGGCGCCATGCCTGCCGCCGCCTGCAGGTCTTCGGCGCTCAAGGGGAAGTCCCAGCGCGGCCCCTCCGGTCGCTCGATCCCGAGGTGTTCGGCAAAACCGAACAGCGCTTCCATCACGTGCTGCCGGGGCCGATGGGCGATCCGCTCGGTGGTAAACAGCCACTGAAAATCCCGCGCCCGGCGCCGGTCGAATCCCACCCGGCGCCGGCAGCCGGTCATCAGCGCGACCCGGCTGGCCCGCAACGAATCCTGCATCTGCAGCAACAGGTCAAACCGGCGCGCCTTCAGTTTCTCCTTCAGTTCGCGCATTCCCCGGCGGCCGGCACGCTTGTCCAAGACCAGGAAGTCCACTCCGGCAAGCCCTTCCAGCAGGGAATGCTCGACTTGGCCGATAATCCAGGTAATGCGGGTCTCCGGCCAGGCGCTTCGGATGGCCTGCACGACAGGCAGCGCGTGACAGCAATCCCCGATGGCGGACAAGCGGATCACGCACAGGCTGCGCGGCGGGCTCGACATGCTTGAAGAATTACGAACAAAGGGGAAGGATCGCATCCTACACGATGCGCAAGTCGCTCGATCGGTGACGCCCGAGTGGTTCGAGCACGGATTCTGGCACCAACGACAACAATGGACGGCCGTTGCCGGTGGCCGCGGCGCCGGCGGGCGAATCGGCGAGGCCGGCAAGTGGTTTCTGCGACACTACCTGCGGGGCGGCAAGGCCGCGTTGTTCAGCAGGGACCGCTATCTTTTCCTGGGAACGCGGCGTGTTCGCTCATTCGCGGAATTCCGTCTGCTGGCGAGCATGCGCGAGGCCGGGCTGCCGGTGCCGCGGCCGATCGCCGCCCATTTCAGGCGCAGGGGCCCCAGCTACTCGGCCAACCTCATCACCGAGTGGATCGACGGAGCGCGGCCGCTGGCCGTTGCATTGCGCGAGGGGAGTGATACGCGCGAGATCATGCGGCGCGTGGGCGCCGTCGCGGCGCGTTTTCATCGCGCCGGCATCTGTCACGCCGACCTGAACGCAAACAACATCCTCGTCGGCCCGGACGGCGGCGTATGGCTCGTCGATTTCGACCGGGCGCGCCGCCGCTCGCCCGGAGGCTGGCCCAATGCCCGGCTGCTGCGGCTCAAGCGATCGCTGGAAAAACTGGGGCTGTACGAGCAGCGGACCTTTCAGGCCTTGCGCGAACGCCACGACCGCACCCTCGCTCCCAAGTCTCAGTCGTAGGGATCGGGCAACGGCGCCGGGCGGCGCTTGAAGCGCCGGTGGATCCAATAGTATTGCTCGGGCGCCCTGCGCACCTGCTCCTCGATCAGCGCATTGACGCGTTCCGCTTCTTCCTGCGGGGAATCTCCGGGAAAGTCCTCCGGAACGGACAGCAACTCCACCCGGTACCTTCCGTCCTTGAGGCGGCGGGTAAACCAGGACACAATCGGGGCGCCGCTGATCCGCGCCAGACGCCCCAGCGCGGTTCCGGTCATTGCAGGCTCCCCGAAGAACGGCGCCAGCTCGGCGGACTTGGCGTCCGTCATCTGGTCGCCCGCGTACCAGAGCACCGCCCCGGAGCGCAAGGCCTTTACCATGCCGCGCACGTCGTACTTGGAAAGCGTGTCGGAAGCGGTCCTGAGCCGGGCGCGATTGATAAGGTAAGCGAATACGGCATTGCCGCCCGGCCGGTAGACCGCCACCAGTCCCGGAGGAGGAAAATCCAGCGCGCGGGCGGTAAATTCCAAAGCCGAAAAATGCCCGCTCATCGCAATGACGCCGCGGCCCTCACTTAGCGCAGCCTCAAGATGTTCGGCGCCCTTCACTTCGACGAGATCCCCTATTTGCGGGTCGGGGCACCAGGCGGCCATGGCCAGCTCCACCAGTCCCATTCCCAGCGACTCGAAATGCGCCTTGAGCACCGCCTTCCTGTGCGTGTCCGACCACTCGGGAAAGCACAACTGAAGATTGCGCAGCGCGATCGCCCGGCGCTTCCTCATTACCCGCATGGCCAGACGGCCGGCACCGCGGCCGATTGCGAGGCGCAGGCGATGGGGCAACGCCACCGTCATGCGTATCAGCGCGAGCGCCAGCAGCGCCGGCCAGTTGGAAGGATTGTTCAGGGGAAGCGCCACGGTGTGCCCGCTCTATGCCGGCGCATTCTATACACCCGGCCACGGTGGTATAGTGCGGGGCGATTCGTCGGGTGAACGGGAAGCCGGTGCAATTCCGGCGCTGCCCCCGCAACGGTAATCGAGTCAAACGCCGCTCACGCCAGCGTCATGCGCGTGAAGGCAGCCACTGTCTCAGGGCAGGAAGGCGAGCGGCGTGGATTGCAGGACCACCTGTAATCCGCTCGAAAGCCCGGAGACCGGCCCGAGCGAACCACGTTGGCAGCGCGGCGGGCGCGAGCGGCGTAAGGGGAATCCCTTCGGCCCGACACCCGTTCCTGCCTTGGGCAACAAATGGAACGGGAGGTTCCCATGGCCTGCATTAAATCTGCAGCGGTACGCCAACTGCTGGTATTCCCATTATTTCTGCTGCTTTTCGCCGCATGCGCGCATGCCCAGACACAGGGCGAACCGGAGGAATCCGGAAACGAGGCGCCGGAGACCATCGTGGTCACGGCATCGCGCATCCCGATTGCTTCGGACCAGGCCGGGGTATCGTTTACGGTGCTGGACGAGGAGTATCTTGATCGGCGCCAGGCGCTGACCGTGGAGGAACTGCTGCGGGGAACGCCCGGAGTGGCCGTGAGTCGCAGCGGCGTGCTGGGATCATTTTCGCAGGTCCGCATGCGCGGGGCCGAAGCCAATCACACGCTGGTCCTGCTGGACGGAATCGAGATCGCCGATCCGGCCCTGGGCGGAGAGTTCGATTTCTCGCACTTCCTGGCGGCAAACCTGCGCCGTATCGAAATCGTTCGCGGTCCCTTGAGCGCGCTTTGGGGCAGCGACGCGGTGGCCGGAGCAATCAACCTGATCAGCGCCCCGGAGGCATTCGGGCGATCGCTCACGACCTCCGCCGAGGCCGGGCAGTTCAACACGCGCAGGGGAGCCCTGAGCGGGTCAGCCGGTGGCGATGGCTGGGGCGTCGGCGTTTCCCTGGATCACCTGAGCAGCGACGGACAGAACATTTCCCGTTCCGGCGACGAGGCCGACGGCTACCGGAACAACACCGGACACGTGGTCGCCCGGTTCGACCCTTCCGGGCAAGTCTCTCTGCGCCTGACCGCGCGCCGTTCCCAATCGGAGAACCAGTTCGACGCGACCTCGTTCCTTTCGGGCATACCGGCGGACACGGACAGTTCAACGAAGCGAATCCATACCGTGGTGGGCCTGCAGGGTCTGTCGACGACATCCGGCGGGCGCTGGACGCACCGCGCCAGCCTCACGCACACCGGTTCGGAAAACCGCGACTTCGCTTCCGGGTCGGAGACCGGCGAAACCAGCGGAGACAAGTTGAATCTCAGCTATCAATCCACTTTTCTTTTTCCGCGTTTCGCACGGAGCAACGGGGACCGAGGCGTATCGCCTTCCATCACGATAGGGCTGGGGCATGAACGCGAGGACTACCTGCAGCGCGCCCCGGCCTCATTCTTCGGCGATCCCAACCGGGACCTCAGTACGCAGTCAACCGACGCATTGGCGGAATTCCGCCTGGACGCCAGGGGCGACTGGGCGGCGGCGGCGGCATTGCGCTTCGACCGCAACAGCGACTACGACGATGCCGTATCCTGGCGCGTCAGCGCACTCAAGCACATTGGCCTGGGTACCGCGCTGCACGCAGCTTACGGAATCGGCGTCAAGAACCCCACGTTCATAGAACGCTTCGGTTATTTCTCCAACTTCATCGGCAATCCCGACCTGATTCCTGAATCCTCGCGCGGATGGGAACTGGGCGTTCGCTATGGCAGCAGGGACAGGAGGGTGACCGCTAGCATCACCTGGTTCAGCGAACGACTGGAGGACGAGATCAACGGCTTCGTTTTCGATCCGGCGTCTGGAGGATTCACGGCCGGCAACCGGGACGGCACAAGCCGCCGACGCGGCCTCGAATTGCAGGGGCAAGCGAGCCTCCTGCCCCAACTGACGCTCTCCGGCGCGTACACCTGGCTTCGCTCTCGCGAACCGGCTCCCGGCGACACCATGGTTCAGGAGCTTCGCCGGCCGCGCCATGCCGGCAGTCTGAACGCACACTACGAGATTACCGACCCGGCGATCGGCATCAATCTGCACCTGGCCTATACCGGCGAACAACCGGACATCTTTTACCCGCCGTGGCCCAATCCCTCGCGCCGCGTGTCGCTGGATTCGTTCCTGCTCGCAAGCCTGACCGCTACCTGGCGGGCCACGTCCCGTTTGCGCTGGCATATCCGCGCGGAGAACCTCGGCGACACGCGCTTCGAGGAGGTCTATGGTTTCCGTGGGCCCGGCCGGAGCATACACTTGGGCGTGCAGTTCTCGTTCTTCGAGGAAGCGGACGGAAACTAAGCGACGTGGGACACCGTCTTTCGAAAATCTACACGCGAACCGGCGATGCCGGCGAAACGGGCATCGACGCGAAGCGCCGTTACCGCAAGCACCATCCGCGCATCTCCGCCTTCGGCGACCTCGATGAGCTGAACGCGGCGCTGGGCCTGTTGCTGGCCGAACTTCAGCCGGGCGACATCCCCGACCTGTTGCGGGAAGTACAGCATCGCCTGTTCGACACCGGCGCGGAGCTGTGCGTGGACGAGTTGAAGTCCACGTCGCCGGAACACGTGCGCTCGCTGGAAGACGCCATCGACGAGCACAACAGCGAACTGCCCCCGCTGAAGGAATTCATCCTGCCCGGGGGCGGACCGGCCGCGGCCGCCTGCCACTTCGCCCGCGCCGTGTGCCGGCGCGCGGAACGCTCGCTATGGGCCCTGCAGGACGAGGAAGGAGGGCTCAACCCCGAGTCGTTGAAGTACCTGAACCGCCTGTCCGACCTGCTCTTCGTCCTGGCCCGGCGGCTCGCCGAAAGCGAGACCGAGTGGCGCGGAACGGGACGCCGCCGCTAGTAGCCGGCCTCAAGCTCCGCCAGGGCCGCGGCGCGCGCAGCGGCAAACTCGTCCCCGGGGTTCCAGGACTGCATCTCGTTCGCCTGGGCGATCAGGTAGGTGGTCAGCAATCCGAAGCGCGTGTCCGCGACCATACCGTCGAATACCCAGTCTTCGGTCAATTCATCGCTGGGTTGATGGTAGTCCCTGGTGATGTAGGCATTGATCCGCATCCTGCCCCATCCTTCCGGCTTGCCGATGATCTCAACGCCGCCGTCCAGGTAGACGCCCGGAACGCCGACCTTCGCAAAGCTGAATTGATCGGACCGGTAGTAGTAGCCCTGGTCGGGAAACTGGTCGCCCCGCAGGGTCCTTCCGACGTGCGAGGCCACATCGGCGGCGACCTGGTCGAGCGAGGACTTCCCCAGGCCGATGAAGATCATGTCGCTCGCCTCGCCCCATATGCTCACGCCGTCCAGGTTGACGTTGGCTGCAATGCGCCCCGCATGAAAGGTGGGATGCCGGGCGTAGTAGGCCGATCCGAGCAGCCCCTGCTCTTCCGCCCCCACCAGCGCGAACACGATCGAGCGCCGCGGCGGAGAGGGCAATCCCTCCAGGGCCTCTGCCAGCGAAAGCACTGCCGCCACGCCGGTCGCGTTATCGAAGGCGCCGTTGTAGATCACGTCCTCGCCCTCCGAAGCAGCGACGCCTTTGCCCAGATGGTCGTGGTGCGCGGTCACGACCACGGCCTCGTTCTTCAGATTCTCGTCGCATCCGGGCAGTACGCCCAGGACGTTGGCGGTCTCCACGCGCTCAAGGCCGGCCTCGAGTTCGAGGCTCGTGCTTATCCCCAGCGGCACAGGCGCGAAGTCACGGCTGCGGGCCGACTGCACAAGCGCGTCCAGTTCGTGGCCGGCGGAGGCCAGCAACGCTCTCGCCGCCGATTCGGTGATCCAGGCGGCGACTTCCAGGCGCGGCTCGCCTTCGGCCGGAATTTCGTACTGCGGGCCGCTCCACGAGGTTTCGACAACCTGCCAGGGATAGCCCGCCGAAGGCGTCGTATGAATGATGATCGCGCCCGCCGCGCCCAGGCGGGCGGCGATCTCGTACTTGTAGGTCCATCGCCCGTAGTAGAGGCGGCGCTCGCCGGCAAACAGGCCGCGATCCCATTCGGGGTCGTTGTTCAGCATCACCAGCACCTTGCCGCTCATGTCCTGCGACTTGTAATCGTCCCATTCGTATTCCGGCGCCTGGATGCCGTAGCCCACGAATACGAGTTCGGCGTCGGCGAGCGAAGCCAGGGATGTTTGATTGCCCACGTTGGCGACGAATTCGGCGCCCGGCGAAATGGAAACGCCGGTGGAAAACGGCCAGGCGGCCGGCAGTTCGGTCGTGACGGACACCAGCTCGAACGGCTGTTGATAGCCCTGGTCCGCGCCGGGTGCGATGTTCGCTTCGGCAAGCTGCGCCGCAATCCATTCCCGCGCCCTGAGGTCACCTGCGGTGCCGGGCGCCCGGCCTTCGTACTCGTCGCTCGCCAATTCCGCCACAACGGCCCGCAACTCGTCGCCTCGAATCAAGTGCGCGACCTGATCCGCATGAGCGAGGGCCTCGTCCGTTGCCGCCGGACCGCACGACTGAATGACTTCCTCGCCCACTTCGCCACACGCGGACCCCAGAAGGCAGAGCAAAACAATGCTTGGCACACGCATGAAGCGCACCTCAGGATTTAGTGAGAAGGCGCCACGATACACGAAAGGCCTAAACACCGGCGTAGCGGCCGCCTTCGCCGACCCAGCGGCTTATGAGCTGCTCCACCTCGGGGCCGTTTGCACGGAGCATTTCGTCGGCTATGCGCTGGGCCGGCTCCGCCAGCGCTCCGTCGCGCACCAGGTCGGCCACGCGGAACTGCAATGCGCCCGTCTGCCGGACACCGAGGATTTCGCCGGCGCCGCGCAATTCCAGGTCCTTGCGGGCGATCTCGAATCCATCGTTTGTATTTCGCATCGTGTTGAGTCTTTCCCGGGCCATTTCTCCCAGCGGGGACCGGTACATCAGAACGCAATGGCTCAGGTCCGCACCCCGGCCCACGCGCCCGCGCAACTGGTGCAACTGGGCCAGACCCAGGCGTTCGGCGTTTTCCACGATCATCAGGCTGGCCTTCGGAATGTCCACGCCTACTTCGATGACCGTCGTGGCCACCAGCACGCCCAGCCTGCCGGCGGCGAACTCGCCCATTACCCGATCGCGCTCGCGCGGCGTTGCACGGCCGTGCAGCAGGCCGACCCGTATGCCGGGCAGCGCTTCGCTCAACTCGCGGTGGGTGGGCTCGGCGGCCTGTGACTCGATGTAGTCCGATTCCTCGATCAACGGGCACACCCAGTAAGCCTGCCTTCCGGCGCCGCAGGCCGCAGCCACCCTCTCGATGACTTCGTGGCGCCGCTCCTGCGAAATCAGCGCGGTGTTGACCGGCTGGCGTCCGGGCGGCATGTCCCGTATGGCGGAGATGTCCAGGCCCGCATAGAACGTCATGGCCAGCGACCGCGGGATCGGCGTGGCGGTGGTCACCAGCTGGTGTGGCGCCTGCCCGCCGACGGAGCCCTTTTCGACCAGGCTCAGCCGCTGATGGACCCCGAAGCGGTGCTGTTCGTCCACCACCACCAGTCCCAGTGACCGGTACCGGACGCCTTCCTGGAACAGGGCGTGCGTCCCGATCGCCAGCTGGGCATCACCGCCGGCAAGCTCGGCCTCGAATACCCGGCGTTCGGAGCGCGACATGCCGCCGGCCAGCCAGGCCAGGCGCACACCCAGCGGCGCAAGCCATTCCGACAGCGTGCGCATGTGCTGTTCCGCCAGCAATTCGGTGGGAGCCATGATTGCCGCCTGCCGCCCGGACTGAATCGCCGCAAGCACCGCGGCCGCGATCACCACGGTCTTACCGCAGCCGACATCGCCCTGCAGCAGACGCATCATGGGCATGTCGCGAACCAGGTCGGCATCGACCTGTTCGATCGCCTGGCGCTGGCCCGGGGTCAGCGCGAAAGGCAGACGGCGCAGGAAACCCTCGCGGAGCGGGCCTTGGGGGGTCAACGGAAAAGCCTGGCGCTGCTGACCCGCTTCCCGCATCCTTCTCAAGCCCATATGCCAGGCCAGCATTTCTTCGAGCGCCATGCGCTTGCGGGCCGGATGCCGTCCGGACAGCAGCGTTTCCAGCGCCATGCCCTTCGGCGGACGATGCACGGTGCGCAAGGCGTCGTGCAGACCCGGAAAATCGAGCCCGGCCAGGAAACGGGCAGGAATCAGGTCCGGCAAGTCGTCCAGGGCATTCGCAAGCGCGTGATCGGTCAGTTTGCGAAGCCGGGGCTGGGTGACGCCCTCGGTGGAGGGATAGACGGGCGTAAGCCGATCCTGGACGGGCGCGGGTTCGGATTCACGCAGCCTTCGGTACTCGGGGTGAACGATCTCGTATCCCCTGGGCCCCTGGCGGACGTCGCCGTAGCACAGCAGGCGGGTCCCGGCGCTCAGGCCCGACTGTTGCTGCCGGGTGAAGTGAAAGAAGCGCAGCGTGATTTCCGCCGTCTCGTCGCGCAGCGCGCAGAGCAGGCTCCGGCGGCGGCCCATGATGACCCGGGCGTGGGCGATCATTCCCTCGATCTGCGCCCGCTGTCCGGGCCTGACCTCGATGATGGGGCGTATGCGGGTGCGGTCCTCGTAGCGGATCGGCAGCAGGAACAACAGGTCGCGTACCGTTCGCAGGCCCAGCCGCTCAAGCTTGCCGGCAATGGCAGGGCCGATGCCCGTGAGCGTAGTGAGTTTCGGGCTGTCTTCGACCGGCGGGGAGGCGGAATCGGCAGGCAACGGGCGACGTGTTCCGCTAGCGAGTTCGTACTACGGAACGACCAGAATCGCGTCGGCCTCTACCTGCGCGCCCCTGGGCAGTCCCGCCACCTCGATCGCGGCGCGGGCGGGAAAGGGCTGGGCAAACATCCCGGACATGACCTCGTTGACCAGTCCGAAATGGGCCAGGTCCACCAGAAACACCGTGATCTTCACGGCGTCCCTGCCGAGATCGCAACCGGCGGCCCTGGCCACCGCCGCCAGGTTGTCGAAAACCTGCCTGATCTGCGCGCCGATATCGCCTTCAACCATTTCGCCGGTCTCCGGGTCCAGCGGAATCTGCCCGGATACATAGCAGAAGCCGCCCGCGACGATGGCCTGTGAATAGGAACCGATCGCCGCCGGAGCGCGGGACGTGTGTACAGGGGTGCGTTGCATGGGCGACTCGGGGGTCAATAATATGCCAGACAGGGTATTAAACACGCTGCACGCGATGCACGCTGGGCAGCGTGCGTATTGCCCGGATGACCCGCGCAAGCCGGTCCCTGTCCTTGACCAGCACCGACAGGAACAGTTCGGTGCTTTCCTCGGGGCGGTCCTGCATGTTCACCTGGGCGATATTGTGGCCGGTCTCGGCCACGCGGGCGGCGACTTCCGCGAGCACGCCGGGCCGGTGATCGATATGGATGCGCAACCCGGACGGAAACTCCAGCCGGATGCGGCGTTTCCAGTTGACCGGGATCCAGCGGTCCTTGTGTTTGCGCTCGGCGCGGAAATTGCCGCAGGTGTTGCGATGAATGACGAATCCGCGCCCGCTGGAAGTATGTCCCACCACTTCGTCGCCCGGTATCGGATAGCAGCATTTGCCGTAAGTCACCACCATGCCCTCGGCGCCGGCGATGTCCACGGGCGTCAGCTCGCGCTGCCGGTCGCCGGCCCGTTTCCTTCCGGGATTCATGACCACGGCCGCCGCCAGGGTCGCCAGGCGTTCCCCCAGGCCGATCTGTTCGTAAAGTTCCTGGCGGCTTGTGACCCCGAGCTCCTTGAGCGCTTCCTCTAGCGGGCCACGCCCCATCTTGCGCAGCGAAGATCCCCGGTCGGCCAGCGCCTGGTTCAGCAGCACGGCGCCAACCTCGCGGGCCTCCCTGGTCTGGGTGTTCTTCAGGTAATCGAGAATGGCCGAGCGGGCCTTGGCCGTGGCGACGTATTCCAGCCAGCCGGCGTTCGGATGCGCGTTGCGCGACGTGAGTATCTGCACGTTCTGGCCGTTCTTCAACTGCGAGCGCAGCGGCGTCACCTGGCCGTCCACCCGCGCCGCGACGCAGCGGTGCCCGACATCGGTATGCACGGCATACGCGAAATCCAGGCAGGTGGCGCCCCGCGGCAGGCGAAGGATCTCGCCCTTGGGCGTGAACACGTAAACCTTGTCGGGGAACAGGTCCACCTTTACGTGATCGTAGAACTCCTCCTCCTGGGCGGTGGCCTGCATTTCGGTAATGCGCCGCAGCCATTCCTGGGTGCGGAACTGCGCCGGGAGCACGCTCTTGTCCTCGGCCTTGTACTGCCAGTGCGCGGCGATTCCGCCTTCCGCCACGCGATGCATCTCGGGCGTGCGGATCTGAAATTCCAGCGGCATGCCTTCCGGGCCCAGCAGCACCGTGTGCAGCGACTGGTAACCGTTCACGCGCGGGATCGCGATGTAATCCTTGAACCTGCCCGGCATCGGGCGGAACAACTGGTGCGCAATGCCAAGGCACCGATAGCAGGCGTCGATGTCCGGAACGATGACGCGCAGGCCGAAGACATCCGCGATTTCCTTGAATGTCAGCTGCTTCTCGCGCATCTTGTTATAGATGCTGTAGGCGGACTTGGCCCGGGCGGAAATGCTGCCTTCCAGGTTGGCCGATTTGAGCGCACGCCGCAGGCGGTCCGAAACGCGCCTGAGCACCGCGCGCGGGTGCCTGGGCCGCTGGTTCAGGTGCCGGTTGATCACCCGGTAACGCTGCGGCCATGCGTAGCGAAAACCCAGGTCCTCCATCTCCCGGCGAATCGTGCGAATGCCCAGGCGATTGGCGATGGGCGCGTAGATCTCCAGCGTCTCGCGCGCGATTCGTTGCTGGCGTTCCCGGTCCAGCGCGTCCAGCGTTCGCATGTTGTGCAGGCGGTCGGCCAGCTTGACCAGGATGACGCGGATGTCATCGACCATGGCCAGCATCATCTTGCGGAAACTGGCCGCCTGGGTTTCCGAATGACCGGCTTTCCTCAGGCGGGTCAGCTTGGTTACGCCGTCAACGATCGCGGCCACCTGCTGCCCGAAATGGTCTTCAAGATTGACCCTGAGCGTAGGCGTATCTTCGATTACGTCATGCAACAGCGCGGCGATTATGGTTTCCGAGTCCAGCCGCAGCTGGGCGAGGATGGTGGCGACGGCGACCGGATGGGAAATGTACGGCTCGCCGGAACGCCGCCGCTGATCGTGATGGGCGCGCGCACCGTATTCGTAGGCCTGCCGCACCTGGTCGCGCTCTTCCTCGGACAGGTAGTCCAGGTCGGCGAGCAGCCTGCGGATGCCGCCGCCGGATACCCGGATTTTCTGCGTGCCGGGCAGAACAACCGCCTGCTGCATGGTTCTTGCCGTGTCCCCGGTTACGGGATGGCGGACGCTCGGACCTTGGACTGCCGGTACAAGCGCCGGCCGTCCGACCTAATACTCGCGAACTTCTCCCGGAGTCGCGAATGCTTCCTCGACGGACCTTTCCTGCTCGTTGAGGCTTTCTTCCGTAACAAGCCCGGCCGCGATCTCGCGCAGCGCGACCACCGAGGGCTTTTCGTTCTCGCGCGGAACCAGGGGCTCGGCGCCGTTGGCAAGCCTGCGCGCGCGCGTAGCCGCCACGCGAACGAGGTCGAAAATGTTCTCGATCCGCTGCTGGCAGTCTTCTACGGTAATTCGCGCCATTGCCTTTGCTCTGTGGAGAAGTCCTTACCCGGAATTCTGCATCACTACGCCTGCCGCCGCAAGGTACTACCAGTCGCCGGCCCCGATAAGTTCTTCGACGCGCGCCCGGTGCCTTTCGTCGGACACCGCGTACTGCGCCCCGTCGCCCTTCAGGATCTTCGACATCCTGCGGCAGGTCTCATCGATGTCGTCATTCACGAGCACGTAGTGAAAGTCGGTCCACTTCCGTACGTCGTGGCGCGCTTCGGAAAACCTCCGCTCCACCACCTCCGGCTTGTCGGTGTTGCGGCCCCTGAGGCGCTTCTCCAGTTCGTCGCGGGAAGGCGGCAGAAGGAAAATACACTGCGCGTCGGGCTTCGCGCGGCGCACCTGCTCGGCGCCCTGCCAGTCGATTTCCAGGATTACCTGGCGGCCGCTTGCAAGTTTCTCGTTTACCTCCCGCCGGCTGGTGCCATAGCGGTTGCCGAATACGTCTGCGTGTTCCAGAAACCCGTCATAGCCGCGGATTTCATCGAAGGCGGTATCGCTGACAAAGTAATAGTCCCGCTGGTCCTGCTCCTGTTCGCGGGGCGGGCGCGTGGTGTGTGAAACCGCCAGGCTGACGCCCGGGTTCTCCTCGACCAAACGCTTGACGATCGTGGTCTTGCCGGTGCCCGAGGGGGCGGAAACGACAAACAGGCGGGGCGTCACAGGATATTCTGGGCCTGCTCGCGCATTTGCTCGACGAGAACCCGCATATCCACGGCTTCGTGCGTTCCGCGCGCGTCTCCCGACTTGGCGGCCAGCGTATTGGTCTCGCGGCCGATTTCCTGGAGAAGGAAATTCACCCGCTTTCCGACCGGTTCGCTGTCCTTGAGCGCGGACCGCAGCGCCACGAGGTGGGCTTCCAGCCGATCGAGCTCCTCGCTGATGTCGTAGCGCATCAGCAGCAGCGCCACTTCCTTCTCCAGGCGCTCGGCATCGACCCGCACCCTGATCGCGTCGAGGCGTTCCGTCATGCGGACCATGGCCCGCTCTCTGAGTTCGGGCGTGCGGGAACGGAACTTCTTGAGGATCTTGTCCATCTTGGAGCAGCGGCTCTCGATGGATTTCTTCAGTTTCCTGCCCTCGCTGGCCTGGGTCGCGCGCAGGGTGTCGACTGCCTTGTGCAGTAATTTGCGGACCTCTCCGGACATGTGGCTCTGGTCGGCGGAATGTTCCTCGATCACGCCCGGCCAACGCATGACGTCAAGCGGGCTGACCGCCGCCGGACGGCGCATCTGCTCCGCCAGGACCCGCGCGTATCCGATGACCCGCACCGCCAGGCCGGTATTGACCTTGATCCGGTCGGCGAACTTTTCCGCCGGGCGCCAGCTCAGGCGGGCGTCAACGTGCCCGCGCCCGACGTGGGTCGCCAGCAGATTGCGTATCTCGGGCTCCATCTCGCGAAACGCGCTGGGCATGCGGACTTCGACATCCAGATGGCGATGGTTGACCGACTTCAATTCCCACTGCAGCCAGCCACTCTCGCTGCGGTATTCCTCTTTGGCATAGCCAGTCATGCTGCGAATCATTGAAACGGCCTTTTTCTGCCCCCGCCCAATTAATGCCGGCTAATTTTAGCTTCGCTCCGAGGTATAGGTAGCGGAAACGAGGCCCGAATGCAAAAAGTCGCGGCCGGCGCTAACATATTTGGACAGATGCGCACAAAATCCACTTCCGCCGTGCGCCGTCCCAGTGGCCGAAAACCGGACCGGATGCGCACTGTCGCGTTCGAGACCGGCTACACGACCCATCCCGGCGGCTCGGTTCTCGCCCGTTTCGGCGAAACGCGCGTGCTTTGCACGGCAAGCGTGGAAGCCACGGTCCCGCATTTCCTGCGCGGCAGCGGCCGCGGTTGGGTAACTGCGGAATACGGCATGCTGCCGGGGGCCACGCACACGCGCAGCCGCCGGGAGGCCAGCAGCGGCCGCCAATCGGGACGCACGATGGAAATCCAGCGCCTGATCGGACGCTCGCTGCGCGCCTGCGTGGATTTCGAAGCTCTCGGCGAACATACGATCGTCGTCGATTGCGATGTCATACAGGCCGACGGCGGGACGCGCACGGCCGCGATATCCGGGGGCTGGCTGGCGCTGAGCCTGGCCTGCAGCCGGCGCTCATGGCGGCGCAGGTTCGCCCGTTACCCGCTGCACGGGCAGGTGGCGGCGGTGTCCGTCGGACTGTATCGCGGGCTTGAAGTGCTGGACCTCGACTACGCCGAGGATTCCGAGGCCGAGGCCGACGTCAACGTGGTGATGAACGAGGCCGGGGGCATCATCGAGGTGCAGGGCACGGCCGAGGCGCACGCGTTTCTGCGCGAGGAACTGGACCGCATGCTCGACCTTGCGGCCGACGGCATCAAGCAGGTCCTGGCGGCCCAGGAAGAGGCGCTCTAGAGTTCTTGCGCCAGGCGGGCGCCGTCCTGAACCGCCGCCCAGATGGACCGGGGAGCGACGCAGTCGCCGATTGCGCTTACTCCTTCGGGCGCCGGGTTGGCGACCGCGCCCATGGACAGCACCAGGGCGTCGAAGGATCCCAACTCCTTGCCGTCCGTCGTTATGGCGGTGTCGTCCCTCACCTCTTTCACGAATGTGCCGGCGCAAACTTCAACGCCCGCGGATTCGAGGCGGCGGGTAACCAGGGGCAGTTCTCCGGTCAGGGACAGCTCCGGGTCGCCGAACAGGGCGCTGGCCGTGGCGACGGTCACGCCGGAAACGCCGTCCATCGCTGCCAGGTATTCCACCAGGTTGACTGCCGGCCAGTTCCCTTCCTCGTCGATCACCAGGACGCTTCCCGAGACTGACTCCTTGCCGGCCAGGATGTCGCGACCGTGAGGCAGCCGCTGCGCGCCGGGAATGCCGTCGGTCATACGCGGCCGATTGCGCCAGAGCCAAGTCCAGCCGGGCGAGCCGCCGGTGGCCCAGACGATCTCGTTTGCATCCAGTTCCGCCGGATCATGGATCGCGGTGTTCAACCGTACCGTAA
Source organism: Gammaproteobacteria bacterium (assembly GCA_028821145.1). Lineage (GTDB taxonomy): Bacteria > Pseudomonadota > Gammaproteobacteria > Steroidobacterales > Foliamicaceae > Foliamicus. The sequence continues at coordinate 16,835 of JAPPHC010000040.1, forward strand.
CGCCCAGCCGGGCAAGTTCCCGCTCCCACCATCGAAGTGCCGGCAGCATCTCCTCGCGGTGTGGGCATATCGCGGCGAGGCGCAGGGCGCCGCCGAGTTCCCCGGTGGCTTCATACAAGGTAACGGCGTGGCCGCGCCGCGCCGCAACGCGGGCGCATTCGAGTCCGGCCGGTCCGCCTCCCACGACGGCGATGTGCTTGCGGCTCGGGGCCGGCGCCCCGCGGGGCAGTTCGAACTCCCGTCCCGCCGCCGCGTTGATGTTGCACCCGGCCGGCAGGGCGAGCATCGCGAAGCCCAGACAGACCTGGTTGCAGGACATGCAGGGACGAATGCGCTCCTCCTCGCCCCGGCGCACCTTCAGGACCCAGTCGGGATCGGCGATGAAGGCGCGGGCCATGGCCACGATGTCGGCCTGGCCGTTGGCAACGACGGCCTCGGCTTCATCGGGGCTGCGGATGCGCCCGGCCACGGTGACCGGAACCGGCAGGGCCTCCGTGAAGCGCGCAGACTGCTCCGCCAGTTGGACCCGCGGATAGCCCATGGGTGAAATGGTCTCCGCAAAATTGGCGTTCGAACCGCTCATGACGCTTATGTAGTCGGTTACGCCCGCCTCGGCAATCGTCACCATGGCGGCCAGGGATTCTTCGATGCCGTAGCCGTCCGGGTCCCCCGGAATGGCGTGGAAGACCGACGTGCGCAAACCCACGGCCACCTGTCCGGAAACTCTCTTTCTTATCGCTTCCAGAACCTCGACGACGAAGCGGCAGCGGTTCGCCACCGACCCGCCGTAGCCGTCGGTCCTGTGATTGAGTTGCGGACTGAGAAACGAACCGAGCAGGTAGTCGGACGCGGTCTGGACCTCGATAACGTCAATGCCCGCCCTGGCGCAGCGCTCGGCCGCGTCGGCGTAATAGCCCACCATGTCCCTGATCTCGGCAACGGAAATGGCCTTGGGCACCTGGCCGATCTGCACGGAAGGAATCGCCGACGGCGCCAGCGCGACCGCGCCACGCCCGAAAGGAACGTTGTGGCCGCCGTGCCAGAGGATGATGGACAGCCTGGATCCGGCCTCGTGGACCGCCTCGGCGGTGCGGGCCAGGGGGTCGATGATTTCGTCCCGCCACAGTTCCAGCTGTCCGGTCCAGGTCAGGCTGTCGGGATGCACCGGTGCGGACTCGATACCCACCAGCGCGGCCCCTCCCCGGGCCCGCCGCACCAGGTAGGCATGGTAGCGCTCGGTCATCAGGCCGGATGAGTCCCCGTGCACCATGGAGTGCCCGGGAATGATCACCCGGTGATCCAATTGCACCGGCCCCAGCGAGATCGGCGTGAATAGGTGAGGGTAGCGAAGCTCGGGCGGCGTCGCGGGATCCGGCATGCGTTCGTTTCCTGCGTTCGGGCGCAAAGAATATCGCACCCTGCCGCCATTAAACTTGCTCGTGCTGAAATGACCACTATCCGAAGCGCCGTACTGGCCTCGGGCAACCCCGGCAAGCTGCGCGAGCTCCGCGAGTTGCTCAAGGAGCAAATCCGCTTGATTGACATGCGGGAACTCGGTCTCGCGGCAGCGGAGGAGACCGGTTCAAGCTTCGAGGAAAATGCCCGGCTGAAGGCCTTCGCCGCTGCCGCGCAATCCGGTCTGCCGGCGCTCAGCGATGACTCGGGCCTGGAAGTGGACGCACTGGGCGGCGCGCCGGGGATTTATTCCGCCCGCTACGCCGGAGACGATGGAAACGCCCGGGCCAACATCCGGAAACTGCTGAAGGATCTTGAGGGCGTGCCGGCCGGGAACCGGACCGCCCGCTTCCGCTGCGTGCTGGTCCTGGCCACGCCCGATAACGAACACGCTCCCCTGGTTGCCGAGGGCGTCTGGGAAGGACGCATAGCCGAGAGGGCCGAAGGACGCCGGGGGTTCGGATACGATCCGGTATTCCTCGACGGACGCACGGGCAGGTGCGCGGCGCTGATGAGCGCCGCGGAAAAAGGACTCAGAAGCCATCGCGGACTGGCGGCCCGCGAGCTGGTACGGCTGCTGGAAAGTCGGTGCGCGGGGACGGGATAATATGCCCACCGCCAGGCAGTTATTCACACCCGGCGAAAAATCGTATTGCGCAGTTCACATTGCGGCAACTTTCGCACAACATCTTTGCTAACCTTTCCTAAACTATTGATATTAGATGGCTTTCCCGAATCTGCTGAAATCTTCCCCCGCTGTGGAAAACCGCGAGGGCCAATAGAGCCAAGGGCTTCGGGCAATGTTGTCCACAAACTTATCCACATGACCTGGAAACGGTAGCTTGACCGCAGTAACCGATACGCCCCGATGGCCCCGGCGCGGCTACGCGTGGTACGTCGTGGTCCTGCTGATGGTCCTGTACCTTTGCTCGTTCCTCGACCGCAACATCATCACCCTGCTGGTCGAGCCGCTGAAGCGCGACCTCAACCTGAGCGATGTCGAGATCGGCATGTTGTACGGTCTGGCCTTCGCTGCCTTCTACACCACCCTGGGCCTGTTCGCCGCCGGGATGGCCGATTTGTGGAACCGCCCTGCGGTCATTGCCGCGGGAGTCGTACTGTGGAGCCTGGCTACCGCGGCCTGCGGACTCGCAACCAACTACGCGCAACTGTTCGCTGCCCGAATGCTGGTAGGCGTGGGCCAGGCGGCCCTCTCGCCCGCCGCGTACTCGCTGATCGCCGATTACTTTCCGCCGAAAGCCCGTTTGCGGGCCACCGCCACCTATGCCACGGGCCTTTATCTCGGAATCGGGCTTGCGACCCTGACCGGAGGGCTGATCATCAACTGGGTGGCGGGTGGAGGAAGCGCCGACCTGCCCGTGCTTGGCGCGCTCCGGGGCTGGCAGATCGTCTTCATCGTCGTGGGCCTGCCGGGCGTTCTGCTGGGCGTGCTCACGCTGGCCTCGGTGCGCGAAACGGCCCGTTTCGGAGAGGCGCCCGAAACCGGCGTCAGCGCAAGGTCCTTCGTCCGGTTCCTGGGCGGGTCGCAACGGACCTTGTACCTGACCCATTTTCTGGGCTTTACCTGCCAGGTCACCTATTCGTACAGCTTCGGCGCCTGGACGCCGTCCTTCCTGATCCGCGAATTCGGCTTGACCCAGGCCCAGACGGGCCTGAGCCTGGGCGCGCTCACACTGGTGACTGCGCCACTCGGAGTGTACCTGGGCAGCGTGGCGGCGCAGCGGCTTCGCCGGCGCTGGCCACGGGACGCCGAAATTCGGGTTGCGTTCGCGATCGCCCTGATCGCCCTTCCCTTCGCCGTGACCTTTCCGTTCGCGTCCACCGCAACCCTGGCGCTGACGCTGATCGGCATCACGCAGTGCCTGATCAGCATGCCCTTCGGAATTTCGCCGGTAGCGCTGAACGAGGTGACTCCGAATCGGTTCCGGGCCCGAATCATCGCCGTGTACCTGTTCTGCGTAAACCTGCTCGGACTGTCGCTGGGCCCGGTGGGCGTGGCGCTGCTGACCGAGCGGGTTTTCGGTTCTCCGGATCGGCTGCCACTGGCGCTGGCGACCATGGCAGTCTGCACCATGCCTGTTGCCGCGGCCGTATTCCGGGTCTGCGCGCCCGCCTACCGCCGGGTCGCGCGTCACCACGGCACGGAATGAAACGGCGGGCGCTGATACTGCTGTTGTCGCTGACGGCGCTGGTGATCGCCGTGTGGCTGCTGCCGGAGCGCGAGTGGCTGATCCAGTCGGTCGACTGGGCTCAGGCGCATCCGCGCATCGCCTGGGCCGGCTTCATTCTCGCCTACATCCTGGCTGCCGTGTTCATGGTTCCGGGTTCCATTCTGACCCTTGCGGCGGGCGTACTCTTCGGTGTCGGCCTGGGCGTGGCCCTTGTGTCCCTGGCGAGCACTCTGGGCGCGTGCTGCGCGTTTCTCGTGGGAAGGTTTCTGGCGAGGGACTGGGTCGAATCCCGGCTGGAGGCCATGCCGCGCTTCCGCGCCCTGGACCGCGCGGTGGCCCGCAGGGGCTGGCTGATCGTGCTGCTCGCGCGCCTTTCCGTGGTGATCCCCTACAACCTGCTCAACTACGCCCTGGGGCTTACGAACGTGCGCTTCGGGGCCTACCTGTCCGGCACGCTGGTTGGCATGCTGCCGGCCATTTTTCTCTATGTCTACCTGGGCTCCGTGGCGGGCAGCCTGGCGTCCCTGGAGCAGACCGGCGCTCCGATGATTCCGCAGTCCCTGTTTATCGCGGGGCTCGTCGTCACGGCGTCGCTGATTTTCCTGATAGCCCGCCTGACCGCCCGCGCACTCAAAAGCGAATTCGACAGAGACGGCAGCTAAGGTCTGCTGACGTGTCAGCGCACGCGCCGCAACGCAGCCTGGGAAAAGTCGCCGTCGCCGAGGTCCGTACCGAACTCCAGGTCCGTCCAGTTAAGCACCGTGCTCTTGCCCGTCAGATGATTCTCCATGGTCATTTCGCCGGCCCGCCAGTATCGATCCAGGTACTGCCGGTATCCCGCGAAAACCAATGTCTTCAGATGTGAGTTCTTGCGGTCGTAATAGTGGACCATCCAGGTGCGCAGGTGCTCCTTGTCCTGCCATACCAGTTGTCGGCTGTAGCTAGATTTCGTGTCCACCGGCACCTGTTCGTTGACCGTGCAGGTCAATTCGCCGCACGGTTCCTCGCGCAGGAAACGGTAGGAGTATTTCTCGACTTCCGGGTTGCTCATGTCCTCGTAGGAGAACTCGCTGCCCATGAAGGACCCGGTACGGGTCGAGGAACTTATGCGCTTGACCCGCTTCAACGCCGGCAGATAAAGCCACTGGTCGTCCTGGGCCGTGAGATGACCGTGGGTCAGCAGGGCCGTGCCCTGAACGTCGCGCGGCTGGTCGAAGACGAACAGGCTCTTGTCGCCGTCGCCCTCCACTTCCAGGACCTTGAAACGGATCTGGCGGCGGCTCTCCTGGCCCTGACGGTTGCGCAGGATCATGGTCAGATTGGCCGTGAAGTTACCGAAACCATCGTTGCGGGCGGCCGCCTCGTGCGCGATCGCAAGACCGATTTCCTCCGGCGAGGGATCCTGCGCAAGAGCGGGCGACGACACCAGTCCCGCCAGCGCCAGCAAGAGGGTGAAACGGGCCGTATCACGGAAGGGACGTGCCCGGCTTGGCTCACGATTCATAGTTTTCTCCGATCAAATGCCATCAGCAGGGGCGGCAAAAGCAGGAAGTCGGCGAGGAAGGCGAACATGATCGTCATGGCCACCAGTATTCCGAGCGCCCAACTGACCTCGAACCCGGATGCCGCGAACACCAGGAACCCGGCCGACAACACCGCGGTCGTGGTTCCCAGGGCCTTGCCCACGGTGCTGAAAGCATAACGGACCGCGTCGGCGGCGGAACGGCCCTCGCGACGTATCTTCAGGTATTTCGTCAGGAAGTGAATCGTGTCGTCCACGATGATGCCGAAGGCCACGACAGTCACCACCGAAGCCGCGATCCCCACTCTGCCGACCAGGTAGCCCCACAGGCCGAAGCTCATGCCGGCAGGGATGAAGTTGGGGATCAGGCTCAGCAGGCCGAATCGCAGGCTCTTGAAGACCACGACCAGGACCAGCGAAATCAGCGACATAGCGATTACGGTGCCGCGCAGCATGGACTTGATGTTTCGCTCCGTGATGTGCGAGACGATGACGCTGAGACCGGTCGCTTCCGTCGTAAGGCCGGGGGCATTCTCCGCAAGCCAGCCGCGGGCTCGCTCCGCGAGCACCTGCTGCTCGTTGCTGGTTATGTCCCGCATGACCACCGACATGCGGGTGGACGACTTGCTGATGTCGATGCGGTCGTTCAGGTCCATTCCGAACGGCAGGGAAAGCTCGTACAGCAAAAGGTACTGCGTGGCCAGCGCCTGATCTTCCGGCAATCGATAGTAGGCCGGATCGTCCTCGTGCATATTCTTGTTCAGACGTTTCATGGTGTCCGAAAACACGCGCACATAGGTCACTTCCGGCTGGCTGCGGCACCACTCGGCGAAGGCGTCGATCTGGCGAAGGTATTCGGGATCGGTGATGCCGCCCTCGCTGGGGGACGTCAGCGAGTACTCCTGCGACTCCAGCCCGGTCAGGTTCTCGATGATGTAGTCCGAATCCCGCCGGAATTCATAGCGCTCGCCGAAGTAGTTGGGCAGGCTGTCGTTGAGTTCGATGCGGGAAATACCGAGCAGCAGAATCAATGCGGGAATCGTGGTCAGCCACAGCAGCGGCTTCCGTCGTGCGACCACGAATTCGCCGAAGCGGTCGAAGAAAGTCACTTCGCCCGCGGCCGCCGGTTTCACGCGCAACGGCAGAATGGCGAGCAGTGAGGGCAGCAGCGACATCGAATACACGAAAGTGCAGGCGACGCCGAAGGCGACGTAGTTTCCCAGCGTATGAAACGGCGGGGAATCCGAAGCGTTCAGGCTCAGGAACCCGATCACGGTCGTGAGCGAAGCCAGGAAGACGGGGAAGGCGTTCACGCGCAACGATTCGGCAACGGCCTCCATCTTGTCCATTCCCCGGCGCATGGCCGTAAGGGTCATGGTGGTGATGTGCACCGACTGGGCGACCGTTATCGCCATGACGATGATCGGCACTCCGGCATTCACGGGGCTGAAAACGGTTTGGTTCCACCCCGCCAGACCCATCGCCGTGCCCACCGAGAACAGGATCATTACGACCATGCTCAGGGCCCCCGAAATCGAACGCAGGATCAGGTAGGCCACGGCAACGATCAGGAAGAACACGATCGGCGTCAGTCTCTCCAGGTCGTCCTGGGTAGCCTGCGCAAACGCGCGCTGCATCACGATATCGCCGGTGATATGAAAGTCGACCTCCGGGTTCTCGGCACGCGCCCGGGCCAGCATGCCGTCGAGATGCGCGTTGAGTTCCACGACCGCGGCGTCATGGGTTTCGCTGGGCGGTATGAAATTGATGGCCAGGCCGGCCACACGGCCGTCTTCGGCCAGCATGCGGCCCACAAGTTCAATGGAGTCGTTGGCGATTCCCTCGATTCGGTCAAGGTCGGCGTCGGTCAGCGACGCGGCGTCCTCCACCAACGGGCCGACGATCAGGTCATCACCCAGGGCCTCGCTGTGGTTGTAGTTGGTCAGCGAGTCAACGCGGCTCGAATAGGGCGCCTGCCACGCCTCTTCGGTCAGCCTCTCGATCACGCCCAGCGTCTCGCGGGTGAATACGGTGCCCTGTCTGGGCGTTACGGCGATGAGCGCCGTATTCGACGACGTGTACGTGTCCTCAAGGGCGTCGTAGGCGGCGAGTTGCGGGTTGTCCTCGCCGAACAGAATCCGATGGTCGTTGGAAACCGTGATGAACCGCCCGCCGGCCGCCATCGTCAGCATGACCAGGGTGGCGCCGGCAATGACCAGCCAGCGGTAGCGCAGTACCGCGGCGATGTACCGATCGAGAAGCGCCGGATTCATCGCCCCGACCCGAAGTTGCGCCGGGAAAAGGCCGGTCCGCGGGCTTCAATGGGAATCACGGTCATGCTTACCAGGGATTTTGCTTCGAGGTGTGCCAGTGGTCCGGCATCACGTAGCTCATTCCTTCGTCATCATATTGCGAAACATCCAGAAGCTGAAGGAAATCCGCCAGGTGGGCCGATCGGGTGCCCTTGAGCATTCGCGTAATGATCTGCTTCATGCGGAAGAAATAGAGCGTTCCCAGCCGGTTGCTCCTCGGAAACTGCAGAGCGTCGGCCAGTTCGTTGCCGATCAGCGCGCGGGAGAGCCGGAAGACCAGTCCACGCACTGAATCGGCCTCCCTGGGATCTTCGATTCCCGCGACCGTGGGCACGTTGTGCACAAACGCCTGGGCCATTTCGATGGAATGACGCCCGGGCGGAGGTTCGCACTTCAGTGTAGTCCTGATCAGGTGTTGCGCCTGCGCTTCATCGGCGTAAAGAATGGAATCGGGTATGCCCATGAGGTGGCCCACATAGCGCCACAAGGCCAGAAAACTCGCGATCTCGTCTTTCGTAAACTTCGCGCCCACCGACGTTGCCTGTTCCACCAGGCGAATCGAGAACACGCATATCGCGTAGCCGAGGTGCGCCGCGCTCAGCGGAGTGCCCCATGCTCCCGCATCCCAGGGCTCCGCTTTCGCCAGTAGGCTGCGGATGCGGGCGTGAACGAACCTGACCCGCACCGATAGCTTCCACCCGTCACCCTGGCGGTGCAATCCTCCCGGCACGAAGATCTCCATCAGTTGCCGGTTGTTCTGTCTCAGCCGCCGGTCTCCGGGCCCGGTAACGGTGCGCGAGGTGATATTGAATGAGGTTGCGATCAGCGAGGTAAACCCTTCGATCAGGACGCCCGCGACGAATGCGACCAGGACGAAATTCGCGTTTGCAAAAAAGGCGCGGATTCCAGCGTCGCAGGCCTTGTAATCGAACCACTCCGGAGCGTGCTCGATTTCCTCGAAGAAATCGCGCATGGCCTTCGGCGCCCGCTTGAGTTGATCCTGCTGCTGTTCTATCCCGGCATGGATGAACCGATGCAGGGCCGGAGGCGGCAAGTCCGCGATTTCCTCCATGACCGGATCCAGCCGGGGATCGCCAATGGTCGTGTGCCGGACGTAGTTGTCGGACGCTTCCTGATCCTCAAGACGGGCTTTTTCGTATCCGGCCCTGTAGGCGGATGGAATCTCAAGTATCGGCTTCGTCGTCAAAACCCTGGCGCCGCCCTGCAAGTGTCCGGTCGATGGATTCTAACGCCATGTTCAAGTGTCAAGCTCCGCCAGTTTCGCAATCACCCGATCGTGAACGATGCGGTCGTGGGCGTCCCGGGAGGGCAACTCCCTGGCGCGCTGCAGAAGGCTGAGGGCTTCTTCGAGGTGTCTGCGCCTGTCCAGAAGCAACAGCCCCAGGGCATATTCCGCGTGAACGATCTTGGCGTCCGGCGCAAGCTCAAGCGCGGCATTGTAGTGGGCGCGGGCTTCATTGCCGCTGGCCCCGAACAGCACCCTTGCCATGAATCCACCGCCCCGGATGGCCTCCGCGTGCCAGGCTCCCAGGCTCAGATGCGCCTCGGCCAGTCCCGGTTTCAGTAGCAGTGCGCGCTCCAGCGCCGCCCGCACCCGTCCGGCATATTCGCGCTTGACCCCCAGCGTGCCCACCGCCTGCGTATAGCGCCCCATGGCGTGAGCGTGTTGAAGATGCGCCGCCGGGTTCTCCGAGTCCTTTCGAATCGCCTTCTGTCCAAATTGCATGGCGCGGCCGAGCAGTTCGGCTTTCGTGTCTTCCGCAGCCAGGTAATGCCCGTGTATCGCCAGCGCTTCGGCCGCCAGCGCGTATCCGTCGGAAGTGTCCAGGGCTTCGGCGACTTCCGCGGCCTCGACGAACCGGCCCTCGCCAAGCGCCGTGCGCGCCGCTTCGATGGACTGGCCGTTCGCGGCCCCTGCGGAGAGCAGGCCAATACCGGCCGGCAGGCAGGCCAGCCATCCGGCAGTACGGAACCCGGTCAGATTCCGCAGCAGCACATGCCGGCCGAAATCGCTTCGAGTTGCTCCTCGTCCAGCACCGGGTCGGGCGGCAGAACGACATGCACGGTGCGCATGTCGCTTTGATGCACGTGAAACTCAATATGGTCGGGAATCTCGATGCCGAATTCCTGGTACAGGGTGCCCTTGGGATCCGCTATGAGCCCCCTGCGGAAATCGCTATCGTCAGCCGCCCTCTGAATGAGATGGCGCTGCATGTCCTCAGCGGACAACATGTCTGTCTGCCTTAGTGATCACGGCTCTGCGCCCCGCTTATGTTTACCGCAAGTCCAACCAGACTTCCTGATCGTATCACAAAGACAGCCCGGAATCGCATCCCGGGGTGTACCTCGTCAACCTGTGGTGAAGAGCATGTCGAGCGCCAGCCCGGCGAAGAGCAGAAAGCCCAGCAGCGAATTGTTGTTGAAAGCCTGAAAGCACCGCTCGCGGTCCCTGCCGCGTATCAGCGCAATCTGCCGGCCCGCGCACAGCATCGCGCCGGCGACACCCGCGAAGTAAGCCGGCCCAAGGCCGGCCGCCCATCCCAGCCCGATCATGCCCGCCAGGTACGTGGCATGCGCCACGACGATGAACAGCACGTCGTGCCGGCCCAGGACGATCGCCGTGGACGGAACGCCGATCCGCTCATCGTCGTCCCGATCCACCATGGCGTAAACGGTGTCGTAAATCACCACCCACAGGAAAGTCAGCGGCCAAAGCATCCACAAGGAGGGATTCCCGAGATCCGAAACGGCGGCGTACGCCATCGGAACGCCCCACGAAAACGCCACGCCCAATACCAGTTGCGGGGCCGGCATGATCCTCTTCGCGAAAGGATAGAATCCGGCGACTGCCGCGCCCAGTACCGCCAGCCCGATCACCAGCGGCGGCAGGCTGAAGACCAGCCAGGCTGCGCCTGCAGCCAGCAGGCCGGCCACGGCAAGCGCCTCCGCGGGCCTGATCGCTCCTGTCGCCAGCGGTCGCGAGCGGGTGCGCTTTACCAGGCGGTCCACGCGGCGGTCGGCATAGTCGTTCACCGCGCAGCCGGCCGAGCGCATCAGGAAAGTGCCCGCAACAAATACAAGCAGGATGCGGGCCGGCGGATCGCCGCCCGAAGCCAGCCACAGGGCGAACAGCGTAGGCCACAGCAAAAGCAGGGTGCCTGCCGGACGATCCAGCCGGATCAGCCCGCCGTACGCCTTCAGGCGCTCGGTCAGCACCCCCGAAACCATCAGTAGCTGTATGTGATATCCAATCCCACGAAACTGTCCCGCCGTCCCGCGTAAGTCATATCCAGCGGATCCACCTGCAGTTGCGCGATCACTTCCAGGCGCATCGACCAGTTGTCGGTCAAGCGGCGAGTCATTCCGACGTTCAATGCACGGTAATCGCGGCTCAAATCACCCAGGACGCCGACTATGAATTCAGTGCTCTGCACGTCGTTCAACGCAACCGAGACCCCGACGAACAGGTCGTTGGCCCACGCGTTTGTGGCCAGCGATCCACGACTGTCATCGTGCCACTCGGCGAACGCGATCACATCCGTCAAGGAGCCGAAAACTCCGTAGAAATTGCGTTCCAGGCCGAGGATGAAGGCGCGGTAATCCTCCTCCCGGCCCACCAGGTTGCGGGCGCCGTTGCGGCGAATGGCTTCGAGCTTGTAGAGCCAGTCCCCGGTCGTGAGTTGCGCGTCCAGGCCGAATTGCCGGATCTGTTCGTAGTAGGGAATAAAGGGTGTGTCCGGGCCGGGAATCAGGCCGGGCGGGAGGGCCGGAACGAAAAAGGGCTCGCGATTGGTCCCGGCGAAGGCGCTAAGGCCGAAATCGACCGGACCTATGGAGTTGCTGTAGCGAGCGGCCAGATCGACGTGACGCTCTTCGGCGCCGCTCTCGTACAAGGCGTCATCCACCAGTGGGACGCTGCCTCGGAAACGCCCGCCGAACCCCGGAAACGTGCGCTTGCGATGGTAGGGCAGGACCAGCCATTCAGCCATCCCCCAGCCGCCGGAGACGGTCAGGTAGGCCATTGGCTGACCCAGCTTGGCTTCCTCGCGAGGGTGCTCGATCAGGTCGAACTGATTGACGACATCCACGAGGTTGTGCAGCTCGACCACGCCCCAGAACACGCGGTCAACTCCCAGGCGAAGCTCCCAGGCAGTTTCGCCCCAGTCCCCGTACATCAGCAGGTAGGCCTCGCGCAAGTCCGCATGGGTGCGTCGCGAATCGGCGCTGTCGTAGCGATAAAGCGGCGTAAACGTAAAGCTGGTCGTTTCCGTAATGTCCCAGTAAAGCGTGGGCTCAACGACCACGCCGCCGCTTCCCGCACGCTGACCGGCAAAGGCCGGCGTTTCCGGAAACCAGCGGGTCTGCAGGCTCAGGTCGCCGGAAAAATCAAGAGTCTGGGCAGCGGCGCCCCATGGAACCATGAGCGCGAGAGCCGCACAGACGCCGCGGAATCGCATCAGCGCACGCGTCGAGGTGCGGGCTGGCTGAATTTGCTGTGATCCAAGGCATCGCCCCGACTGCAAAACGCGCAGTGAATATTGTATGGCATGGTCTGTTACAATGAGTTCCACCAGCGTTGTGATTCTTTACGGGAAACGCGGCGCGGGCCTCTGAAGCAACTCAATAAGACGGGGGTTTACTATGAGAAGTGGAGAACAGATGCTACAGCAGATTGTCGAGAAGTCCGCCCTGGACGCGGAATTCCGGCAACAGTTGTTGGCAGATCCCAAAAACACCATCAGCAAGGAATTGGATATTGCGATTCCCGATTCGATGACGATCCAGGTTCATGAGAGCGACATGCAGACCGTGCATCTCGCATTGCCTCCTGATCCGAACATCACCGAAGAGCAACTCGAGGCCATTTCAGCCGGCCTCTGCTGCTGCTGGTAAACCGAACCGGCCGGCCAGGCGCCGGTCATGACGCGGAACTACGGTTCCGCGCCGGTTCGATCCTGAAAGCTGTCCCCCGCTCAACGCGAGCGGGGGATGGTTCGCGCGCATATGTCCTGCGCAACGGGTTGATGGGCCCCTAGCCCGGCACCTCTCCGGACAACACCATGAACACGTAAGCCTTGGCCTTGCGAAGCCTGTTCCCGGAGATGACCAGCTTGATGTGGTGAATGCCTCTTAACAATACGTAACGCCCGGTCTTTCCGAACAGCATGGAGGGTTTGGACACCCAGCCGGCAAGCGCCCGAAGCTTGTCCGCGACTACCAGGTCCTCATGGCCGAGGGCGTCCAGAAACGGGTCCCAATCGGTAAGCCCGTCAAGCCAGTAGCGCGCATCTTTCGTATATCTCTGCTTGACGATGAGCGTGAGCCCGAGCGCAGGGCCCACGCCATTTTCCTCGACGTCGATGTTCGCGCCGGAACGGACGATGTTCGCCCGCTCCCGGAAGCGTGCAATCACGGACTCCACGGCCGAAATCCGGCCGGGCCAGCCCGAGTCCTGAAGAAAAGAACATATTTCCTGCTGCGATCCGAAGCCCATTACCGCCAGGCGTATCGCGCGCGAGCGGGACGGAAATACGCCGAAGGAATCCATTCGCGTGTCTACGGGCTGCGCCCGGTAAACCATTTCGAGGCTCTTCCGCTGAGCATCGCTCATCTCCCAGCCCACGCAGGAAACGAGCGCGTCAACCACCGTGCCCACATCGTGCAGCTGGTCACCGCCCACGATCGGACGTTCGCCGGGCCGCAGGAAGATTCCGGGTTGCGCATGCCCGTTGCCGCGCGCCGAGCCTATGTCGTATTCCAGCATCAGTTTGCGCCCGACGATCTCGCGCAGCGGCGAGCCTTCGGATTCCATATCCCTGAACAGGCGCACGACGGCTCTCGCCGTCTCATTGCTTTCATCGCCGCGCGCAAGTTTCTCGAACCAGGCGCCCGCGCGGGTTCCGCTTGCCAGCGAAACCCCGAAATCCGCTTCCGGCCTGCGCTCGTGCAGCGGTAGTTCGAAGCCGAATGGCAGGGCGGCCATCGTTATCGGAAGTCTCCGGGCGCATTCCAGCACCCGCTGCCATTCACGGTCCCCGATGAGAACGCCCGAAATCCTGTTTCTCAGGTGCCCCAGCAGGTCGGCCATGGTGCCGCCCTCTTCCGCAAGCCGGTCCTGGGTCCGCGTTATTGCTTCGTCGATGTCCACGCTGTCTCCTCAGGCGATGACCGGTGCGGGATTGATGTCGGCTTCGTCCATCGGGCGGCGGCGGCGGCCCATGCTGACCGGCACCTCATACAGGCGTCCCGGAGCTAGTCGTTCCCAGAAATGGCGCAGGCCCGGCACGATGACCCGCACCACGGGCATGCCGATGTCGGGCCGCGTCTGGTCCAGGACCAGGAACTCCATGCCCGCGGCTTCGACCAGCGCCCGGCAATGCTCCACATCCTCGCGCATGTCGGCCGTCTCGATCACCGTGTAGCGGGCGGCGTCGCGCGGCGGCATATCTTGCGCCGGCGCCAGCCAGGAACAATCCGCAAGCCGGGCGGTCTTCCACCACCAGAGCGCCAGCGGATCGTCGATCATGGGCCGGCCGTCGCGGCTCTCTGGGCGCGGCAGCCAGGTCAGGCACTGGTTCAATTCGCAAACCGCGCGCAGGGCCGCTATACGCGGGTCGGCATGGGCGCCGGCGCCGTAGATGATGTCCTCGGTTTCCGCATCCGGCCGTCGCGAGAGCGCAACGAATGCGGGAATTCCGATATCGGAGGTCACGTCGAGCATCCACAGGTCCCGCTCGAAGCGGCCGTAATAGTCCGCCGCGGACGCAAGGTACTCGTCGTCGAAGCTGGCCAGATCCACGGCCGGCACTTCGAGCCTGTTGTACCACCAGATGGCGAAAGCATCGCGCTCGGCCAGTTCGTAGAAGCCCTGCAGTATGGCCTCCTCCAGGGTGTTGCCCGCGGCGCAGCCGTTGGAATCGGCAATCAGGTCGCCGGCTGTGCGCTGCTCGGGCGCCATGCTGTAGAGCATCGAGGTCGGCAGATAGCGATGGCGCTGCTGCGTAAACGACCATACCGGCGTCCAGTCCAGTTCGGCGTCGTGATCCAGGCGCTCAGGCACGATGTTGTACGGGTGCCCCTTGGCGTTGATGTTTTCGGCGTTGTCAAGCTGAGTGTCGCTGAAGAGCTGCGCGTCGTTGGGGTGAATTGCCTCCCCATCGGCGGCGAAATCGGTAAAACGCCTGCGGGCGCGGATCTCGTCTCCATGAAGGCAGCCCGAATACCGCTCGAGGGCCTCGCACAGCGCGCTGACCTCCGACTGCTCGCGCGTGCTGCCCTTGCCGGCGCTCTTGCTGCGCAGGCTGCGCCGGAGCGAACTCAAGGTTCGGCTTCTCATGCCGAGATTGCTCCCCGCCCAATAGACATGCAGCCAGGAATCGGCCTCGTCGGTAGTGCGCTTCAGCCAGGTCACGACGCCGCTGATCGGGCTCACCAGGTGGCGGTATTTCGCCAGCGTGACTTCGGGCGCCACGGTGCGCGCGCCACCGCTATTGCTGACGGCCCTGGGACTCGACTTCAGCCGCAAGGCCACGGGCGCCCGGTCCGCACGGAAAAGGGCTTCGTCGCCGCAGGCCGGGCACTGCGGCCGGCGCATGACGCGGTGCCGCGAGCTCGTGAACGTTCCGATGTCCATCGTCATAGCCTGTTCGTGAATCGGCGACGCCTCGCCGAGCACCAGCCACTTGACGATCTCCGCCGCGATCAGCCCGTACAGTGCATCGAGCAGCGCGGGGTCGGCGGCAAACGGTTTGAATGCGGCCTTCTCGCCGGCGACATTCCTGAGAAACTGATGCACTTCCTGGTGACCGCCAAGCCGGTAAGCCAGGCATGCCCAGCAGGGACCTTCGCCATCCGCCCGGAATACGGGACCGAACAGCGGCTGGATACCGCGAGGGCGCATCAGCATCCATGGCGCACCTGCTTCAAGCCGGCGGCGATTCTCCTGCGCAAGGCGTTCCTGCAGATATTCGTCGCAAACGATCACGCTGAGCTTCGGCCCGTCGTTCCCGACGGCGGCCCCGAGTTCTTCCAGATGCCGCGCCAGGCGGCCCTCGTCGCCCGTTATTTCGACGCGCGATTCCGCCAGGCGTTGCTCCGCCCGGCATGGCGACGCGCCGAGGGACGACCAATAGGCCGCCCGGTCCCTGTCCATTCCATGCCCGCCGGAGACTACGTAGCCCCTGGCGGCCAGTGAAGCGATGGCCGCTCGAACTTCGGAGTCGGTGTGTCCGGCCTTGAGGGAGGCGGCAATTTCTTCCTGCTCGAGCCGGCCGTCCAGCACAGGCAGGAGCTTGCAATAGATTTCGCCGTGCAGCAGCGTATTGAACGACTCGGAAACCAGCAGGGTCTGCTGCTCGCCGATGACGTGGAACTCCAGGTGGGGCGTAAGCGCGGGCAGCTTGACGATGCCCCGGTCGGCAGCCGTCGTCTTCATTGGGGCTTGCTGAGGATTCGTTTCCGTCCGGGACGCCCTCAGGCGCGCGTGAGAAAGGCATCGAGTTCCGCTTCAGCGTCGGGCGCGGTCTCCGTTGCCGCCGACGCGCCCCACTCGGACAGGACGTCGCGCCGCACTTCGTCGAAGCGGGCCCCTATCCGGGAATCGCCGGTTTCGAACACGCAACGCGCCCTGGTGAGATCGGAACCCCTTGCCGCGCCGAAATTCCTGCAATGCTCGGCCAGGTCGCCTAACGGCAGCACGACACAGCGCTCCGTCCCTTGCGGGATGGGGGAGAACAGCAGGCTGTTGTGCGTCAGACCGGTCAGCGTGTCGAGAAACAGCGCGCATAGCCGCCCGCCCTCGCCCGGGCCGTCATGCACAAACAGGAAATCGGCCGCAACGCCGGGATGAGCCTCCCGACCGGCGAGATCGCCCAGGAATATCGCGGCCGCCCCACCCTCGCTCACGGGCCCGCGCCGGTCCACGAAATCCGCAACCACCGAGGCCAGCACGGTAGCGATCGAGGCTTCGGCCAGATTCGACAACGCGGTCCTCGCCTCGACAGGCGACAGGTTTCCGCGCATCACGTGCATTCCGATCTGAAATGCCTTGTCGTTCGACCAGTTACGCACCACTTCCGCGGTGTCTTTCGCGTCGGTCGCCGGAATCTCGGCCATCAGGCCCTTCATTTCCTCAACGCTCATCTCGAACGTCCAATACACTCGCGCCAGCCCGCGACGCGCAATCGCTTCGACTTCCGGGTCGGACATGAATCCCCTGGGCAGGTCGAGATCGGTGAATTCCGGATCCTTGAGATTGTCCAGCAGCTCCGGGTTGCGTTCGATCCATCGCGCCAGCCGCGGGGCGGACCCGAAGATTTCAATGATTGCGCTCAGATGCTCAGGCCGGGCCGCGCCAACCGGGCTGTCGTAGGCGCTCCAGTCGTCTATCTCCGGGTAGAAATGCTCGCGCCATTGATCCACCAGCGGATCCATCTTTTCGAACCAGCGCTTCGGCCGCAGCACGATATTCATCAGGTCGCTGTAGGTGCCCGGCAGGAACGGTGATTCGTCCGCGCCGGTGATCTGCAGCAGCGGATAGGGGCGGCTGGCCAGCGCATGATGGTCCGCGTGGCGCTGCATGTTGAAGAACATCCAGTTGCTGAACTTCCAGTCGGCGCTCCAGGAATGGCGCGGCGCCACCTTTTCCCAGCGGCCGTTCGGAAGAAGGACCCGTCGAAGACCGTAGTGTTGCAGGTAATTGCTGATCTTCATCGAGAACACGCAGCAGAAACCGAGGAAGAGGAAGACCAGGACCGCCCAGATTCCGCCCATCCAGAACACCAGTCCGTACCAGAATGCGACATAGATGCCGTAGCGCCAGAACGGATTGCTGTAGTGCCAGACGGGCAGTCGGCGGCGCGCCAGGAGCTGGCCTGCCATTTTCCACGAATTGGTGAGGTTGCTTACGATTTCCTTCGGAAAATAACTCCAGAAACTCTCGCCCTTGGGGGCGGACCCCACGTCGTGCGGCGTGCCCACCTGCGCATGGTGGATATAGACGTGTTCCGTCGCGTACTGCGGATAGGAGGCCGAGGCAAGCAGGAACTCGCCCCACCGCCTTTCCCAGGGAGTGCGCCGATGGACCAGTTCGTGACCGACAATAAAGACCGCCTGCGCCTCCATCGTCAGGATGATCGCCAGTATCACGTCCTCCCAAATTGCAAACGGATTCGCAACCAGAATCTGCCACAGGCCGAAAACCAGCGTGACAGGCCAGAGGAACGCCCAGCACCAGACCGGCAGGTTGTGCCAGATCAGGCGGCGGCCCGGAGCCTTGGCCGGATCCATGTTGCGACCGTCGAGACCGAACGCCCGATCGAGCGGCGTGGCGGCGGCAAAGAACAGAAACGGCGGCAACAACCACCAGCCTCCATAGGCCGCGGCGGCAAGAATCAGGGGAAATACGCCCAGCGGCAGATAGTGCGGCAGGGCTGTTCGGATCGAAGGCTCGATCAGATCTGAGACATCGACATTGTGTGGCCCAAAGCCACCACTTGCGGCTGTTTCCTGCGGCATGGCAGCGTCTCTACGGGATGTTCACCCCCGCCTACATCGCGGTTCATGTTAGCACCGCATGACATCGGCGCAAATCGTTCAGGCGGCCAGGATTTCGACGATACGCTCCAATGCTTCGATGCAAAACGCGGTGGTCACGCTTTCGGAGGCGTGTCCTATCTGCCCTACCGTGCCCCACCTCAAAGTCTGGTCGCCAAACGCCAGCAGTTCCGGCCAGCTCCCGTCCTCGTGCTGCGATCCGATCAACCTTTCCGCCAGGCGTTTCACGTTCGCGTTTTGAAGGCATCCGATGTTGTAGAGCGCCGACACCGCCTGGGCGGTCTGCAGGACGTTGCCGAACCCCTCCTCCTCGTCGCGCAAGCCCAGGATGCGTTCGGCAAGCACCGGTCGCAGCTCATCGAAGGCGGGCCGCGCACGAATCATGGCCCGTGTGGTTGCGTAGTAGATTGCGACCGCGTCCGGATACCACTTGGAGGAACCCTCGACACGGTCCTCCCTGATCAGGTCCGCCAGCCAGGCCTGGGCGTCGGCAGTTTCCGGATGGTCGCCAAGGTAGGCGATGACATTCGCATTGACTACGGGATCGGCTTCGATTCGAAAGCGTGACACGACGTCGGGTTCGCCGTCCTCCAGCAACCAGGTCAGGAAACGTCCCTGCTCGTCGCGGTTGGCCAGCATACGGGAAACGTTCCTTCCCAGAAGGATCCAGGGATGGTCCCCGATAACGAGTGAACAGAGCGCGGAGCTGTCCAGGTCCCGTGGCAGATGACGGTAGTAGCGCCACAAACCAGGGTATTCCATCGTGTCGGCGACGTACTGCCGCGTGCGGGTGCAGATGGCCCTGGCCGTCTTTTCACCGCAACTTTCCAGGGCCAGTGCGCAGAAGGCCGAAACGAAAGCGGGCCTTTCGAAATGCCGTGGAATATTCGGGTCGGCCGTGCTGAACCGGATGCAGTGCCAGGCGCCATTTTCGTCCACAGCGGAATCCAGGAACGCGAGGCCGCGGCGGATGCTCTCCCTGCCCGCCGTCGCAAGCGCTCCGGGCGCAAGGGGGCCGTCCAGGGCAGTTGCCGGCTGTCCGGCCGGCGGACGAATGTCGGGCGCGGGATCGTACATGGTCTTCCTGAGATACTCGAGCGACGCCACGCCGGTCCTGGCCGCTTCGCGCTCTTCCTCGTTGAGCCTGCTCGGCGGCGGAAGCACGAGATGCGTCACGGTGTCCGTGTTTTCGTAAATGCGTATCTCATGGCCGTCGGCCATCGTCACGCCCAGTTCCGTTTCAATCGTTTCTTTCGGCGCCACCAGCAAGCGTTGGCGAAACGTGACGTCGGAGCCGGCCTTTGCGACGAGGAATTTCGCTGCGTTAAGGGGTCTCTTCAACGGCTTGCGCTTATGCGATCTGCCTCTTGACCAGTTCCCGGAATACCCCTTCCACCTCCATGAGTTCCCCGAAGGCGCCGCTTTGCACGACCTTGCCGGCCTGCAGCACGTAGATGCGGTCGGCGTGTTCCAGCGTCGACAGGCGGTGGGCGATGACGATCCGGGTCGAGGTCAACACGGCCAGGTTCTGCATGACCTGGGCCTGGCTCTCGTTGTCGAGCCAATTGGTCGCTTCGTCCAGCAGCAGAATCCTGGGACCGCGCATCAGCGCGCGCGCGATCGTGATGCGCTGACTCTCCCCGCCTGACAGAACCGCGCCGCTGGTGCCGACCAGCGTCATCATGCCCATGGGCATGGACTTGATCTCGCGTTCGATTTCGGCGGTCTGGGCCGCCTGCCATGCCTCCTCGGTGGACGCTTCGTCGTGGTGGGCGACGATATTGTCCCAGAGATCCTGGGGATGAAGCTGCACCGACTGGGGGACCACGCCTATCTTCCGGCGCAGCTGCTTCAGATTCAGGCGCCGCAGGTCGCGGCCATCGAAATAGACCGACCCGGAGGATGGCTGGTCCACGCCCAGCGCAAGCCGGAACAGCGTGCTCTTGCCGGCCCCGGACTCGCCGGCAATGGCGACGAACTCTCCGGGACGGGCGCGTATCGTGACGTCGTCGAGAATCAGCGGGCCGTCGGGGTCGTAACGGAAGGAGATATGGTCGAACAGAATCTCCCCGGCCAGATATTCGACCGACTCGCCTTCGACCGCGGTCTCTGGAGCCGCGGCGAGCAGCGGGCGCATGTGTTCGAACGCCGGCCGCATGCCGGCAATTACGCCGAAGGACTCGCCGAGCCGGGCAACGGCGGCCTGGTATGCGATAAACACTGTGTAAACGACGAGGAAGTCGCTGACCGGGACCGTCCTGTCGCCAGTTGTCGCCACGGCAAAAAGCAGTACCGCGCCCGCGAGGAAGGGGAGCGCGGCGCCGAAGGCCTGCATATGCCCCTGCATCGCGCTCAGTTCGTACTCCGCGCGTTTCTGCTCACGATGGTCCTTGGCGGACATGGCGAAAGCCGACCCTTCCGCGTTCTCGACACGCAGCTTGGCGATTCCCTTGATGATCTGGAACAGGTTGCCGGTTGCGCGGCGTACGGCGCCCATCATGCGGCCATGGAATGAAACCTGGCCGGATCCGAGCGCCACAGTCACCAGCAGCGAGGTCAGGCTGAAGACCAGGGCGATGATCCCGAGCGTGGCGTCGTAAAAGAAAATGACGCCAAATACCGGGAGCAGGAAAATAAGCGACAACACACTGTCCGCGAGCGCTCCCTGCAATCCGTCGCGCAGGTTCTGGAATGTCATCCCCGACATGGCCAGATCGCCGGCCGGGTAGCGGCGCAGAACGCTTCGCGGCAGCCGCAGTAGGCGGTCCCAGAAGGCAGCCTCGATCCGCGACGACGAGCGGCTCTCCAGCCGCATCATCGCCGTGCCCTGAAGCAGGTGCAGAAGTGCGCCGAGCAGGCCCAGGCCCGCCAGCGCCAGCGCCACGGCGTAAAGCGCACCGGGACTTCCGCCCTGGACGATATGGTTTGCGACGAAGCCGAGAGCAAAGGCCGGCGCCAGCTTGATCAGACCGCCCGGCAGTCCCGCCACAACCAGCCGCACCAGGTCCGCGCCCGATCCTCGCAGGCCGATTCGGAGAAGATCGGCCGGTTCCGCGCTGCCCTGCGGCAATGGCGGATAGAACATCCATGCATCGTCCTGCAACGCGCCGGCACGCTCCGCCGTCACCCTGATGCTGCGCTTGCTGGCCGGGTCGAATTCCCGATAGCGACCGAACATTCCCGGCAGAAGCGCTACGGGACGGCCGTCCTCGGCCCGGAAGGCCAGCATCGCATTGCTGTCGCCCCGCCACCATTTGTCCTCTGCGCTCAATCGCACCCGCCGGGCACGCACGCCGGAGGCATCCAGGATATCGGCCAGTCCGACCGGTGAATCGAAGGGTCCGGAGCGCGCCGGAATCCTGAATTCGATGCCCTCGCGGCGGCCGACGATCTTCACGGCATCCGCAAGAGCCGTATCGTCCGCGACCGCGCCCCGATCGTCCGGCAGGTCATAGATATTGAACAGCCGGCGCCGGGCGACTTCCTCGGCCACGCGGCGGCTGCTTGTCCGCGCGCGTTCCAGATTCGCGCTGTCGACTACCGCGAGCCGGCGGTTGAGCCGCTCGAGGGCAAAGGCAACGACGTGAAAGGAAGCCAGCGCCGGAAGCAGCGCGCCTTCCGCCGCAAGCGTCTCGGACGACCTGGCGGAAAGCGCCGCGGCGTCGGACAGGGTGAGCCAGCCGGTTTGAGTCAGAGGAATCACGGCTTCCTGCGGACTGCCTGCCCCGCTGAGTTCGGAACAGTCGATCAGGTCCATGAAAAGGCTGGCGCCTGCGGGCGGCCGGGATACCCAAACCACTCCGCGACGAACGGACAGCGTCCCGGGGCCCAGGGTTCGTGTCTCACCCGGTTCGATCAACGCATCGGGGCGCGGACTGTGGGTTGCGTAACGGAAAAGCGTGTCGGTAACGCCGCTCAGCCAGGCATCGGTCTGCTCGGCCAGTTCCGCCGGGTCCACCCTGGAGAGCATGCTTGCCGGCAGGCGTTTCAGAAGCGTACCGGGCAATCCCTTCGCGATCAGGCTGAACGTCGTGTCGTCCTCGTCGGGCGCGACGCCCGGCAGAATGCCGCCGGCCTCGGCGCGCAGGAGATGCTGCGGCGCCGTCTGCTCCACACCGTCCCTGAATTCGACCAGGAACAGATCGACCGCGCCCCGATCGATGAACCATACGCTGTCCGCGTCGTCGAGCTCCACCGGCAGGTTGCCGGCGCAGGCTACGGATTCGCCGGACCGGCCGGCAAGTTCCGCGATGGATGTGTATTGCGTACGGGGCATCGCTTCAACCGGCCTTGACGAGCTTGTAATAGGTGCCTGCCCGATCCGCGATCAACTCGTCGTGGTTGCCGCGCTGCACTTCGACACCCTTTTCCAGCACGATGATTTCGTCACAGTCCCTAACGGTGCTCAGCCGGTGCGCCACGATCAGGCAGCTCACGCCCCTGCGACGCAATGCATCGTCGACGTATTCTTCCGTGGCCGCGTCCAGCGCGCTGGTTGCCTCGTCGAGAATGAGCACGGTCGGATTGCCCATCAGCGCCCGGGCGATTTCCAACCGCTGTTGCTGGCCGCCGCTGAAATTCACTCCCGCTTCCTCGACCCGAGTCGAATATCCGTTCGGCCGGCGCAGGATTTCGTCGTGGATGCAGGCGTCCCGCGCGGCGGCGATGACGGCTTCGTCCGGCACGGCCGGGTTCCACAAGGTGATGTTGTCGCGCAGGGACGCGGAAAAAAGCACCACGTCCTGATCCACCATGGAAACGGATCGCCGCAGTACTTCTTCGGGTATTTCATGCCGCGGATGGCCATCGAACAGGATTTCGCCGGACCAGGGCTGATAGATACCCGCAACCAGGCGCGACAGCGTGGATTTGCCGGAACCGCTGGGGCCGACCACGGCAACCCGGCGCCCCGGCCTAATCACCAGGTTGAAGTCCTTGATCAGCGGTGGCCTGGCCTTGTTGTAGCCGAAGGTGACCTCCCGCAATTCGACGCGGCCGGCAAGTTGCAGCCGGCCGTTGAACGTGGGGATCGACTCGGACTCGGGACTACGGCGGGCGAAAACGGGGTCTTCCTCCGCCCTGGAGATGTCTTCCAGCCGCTGCATGTCCGTATCGAGCGCCTGGCGCTGGTCCGCGAGTTCCAGAAAGCGCCCGATAGGCGCCAGAAACATCTCCGCCAGAATGTAGAGCCCCACGAGCGTACCCAGCGTGATGTCCCCGGCCATCACCCGGGTGGCTCCGATGCCCAGGATCGCCGCGGCACGCAGTGCGGCGATGAGACCGGGAAGCGCGGCGTCGAGATAGCCCCGTTCGGAATAGCTCCGGCGCGCATCCAGTTCGCGCGCCTGCTGGCCGCTCCAGCGTGAAAAGAACCGATCGTCGGTGGCCGTCATGCGCAGGTTGTCCACATGACTCAACATCTGCATACCGACGCCGATCAGCATTCCCTGCTCACGCCTCATCGCATGGCTTCGATCGGCGCGCAGCGACTTGACGAAATACGCCAGCACTCCGTTCACGTTGGCCAGGGCCAGCACGGTCAGCGCAATCCAGACATCATAGGCCAGCATCGCCGCCAGAAACACCGCGCTCATCGCCATGTCGATAATGAGCACCAGGAGCTGGCCGGTCAGGTTCTTGGCGATCCGGTCGATGGAGGTGACCCGGTCGGTCAGGTCGCCGACCAGCCTGTGCTGGAAGAACTCCACCGGCAGGCGCAGCAGCCGCGACAAGCCGCTGTTGAAGCCGACCACCGAGATGCGGATCGCCAGACGGTTCAGGAAACGGTGCTTGAGCAGGGAAAGGACGTAAACCAGGATGCCGGCGCCAAGAAAGGCCGCCACCAATCCCCCCCGGGGCCGGTTGTTTGCCAGAACGTGGTCCACGAAAACACTGACGCTTGCGGGAATGACCAGGGCCAGCAGCGCCAGCATCAGTCCGCAGGCAACCGTCCCGGCAACCACGCCCCAAGAGCCCGCGCGCCAGGTGGTCAATTGCCTCAGCAGGCCCGGTCTTTCGCCGCCCGGCCGGAAATCCGCCGTACGCTCGAATCTCAGTGCAACGTTGCTGTAGCCCTTGTCGAACTCTTCGGCGGTAACCGTACGGCGCCCGGTGGAAGGGTCGTTGAGGTAGAAATTGTTTCTGTCGAACCCTTCAAGAATCAGGAAATGGTGAAATTGCCAGAACAGGATCAGAGGCAACTCCACCTTCTTGAGCGCCGCGCTGGTCAGGCTCAGTCCGCTGCACTTGAGACCGTAGTGCCTGGCGGCGCGCAGGATGCTTGCGGCGCTGGAGCCGTCGCGGCTCACCTCGCATTTTTCGCGCAGTTCGGTAAGCGGGGCCCAGCGCCCGAAATACGCCAGGATGCTGCCAAGGCAGGCAGCGCCGCATTCGGTTGCGTGCATCTGCAGCAGAAGCGGAGTGGTGACCCTGCGTTTTACGGGTTCCGATGCGGCAGCCTCATTGGAGGCGCGCGGAGGCATTTCAGGATTGCCTCCGTACGAAAAATGCGAGCGGGGACTGTCTGCCGAGTTCGATCACGATCCGGCAGGCGGGCCCATCGGCGGAAGGGAATTCCTGGCCCTCGTCGAGGATGATTTGCAATCGGTGCGGGGTCACCGGCGCCGCCGACTCAAACGGCGCCGCCCCGTCGGCCGGGGGCACGGCGGCGAGGCCCGCGACCACGCCCGCATGACCGCGCGCCTGTCCATCGGTCATGTCGATTTCCAGTGAAGCCGGCATGCCGGACTCGATCTGGCGCACCAGGCCTCTTTCGAGCCACACCACCGCTTGCAGGGACGAACTGTCCCCCGAATGTCGCTCGCCCGCCTCGACAAGCACGCCTTCAATCGTGACACTGCGGGCCACGGTGCCGAACAACAGCCACGCCACGAACAGGAGCAATACCAGCCCCGTGACCGCCACCAGGGCGAGTTCCCCCGGCGTGGAAATGGTCAGCAGCCGGTCGAGTCGTTCGCGCTCCTTCTTGGCCTTGCCAACGGTCTTGTGGAATGAGTCAAATGGATTGTTGAACACGGCGGCGCCCGGTGTGACCCGGCGAAATTATGGCACGAGGGCGCTTTTCTGCGCGGTTTGTCCGCCGGACGGCTTGTCGATTGCCAGCAACAGCGCGGGCAGCAGGGACAAATCCGCGATGAGTGCGAAGCCGATAACCATCGCGGTGAGGATTCCCACCTGGGCCGTGGGAAGGAACGGAGAAAACGCGAATATGAGAAAACCGGCCACCAGCACGACCGTGGTCGTGAACAGCGCCCGCCCGGCGGTCTCGAAAGCATAGTGCACGGCCTGCTCGGGATCGCGGCCGTATTCGCGCCGCGCACGGCGGTACTTGGCAAGAAAATGCACCGTGTCGTCCACGACTATGCCTATCGTCATGGCCACCACCACGGACAGCGAAAGTCCGACCTGCCCGACCGTCAGTCCCCAGACACCGAAACCCATCACGGCGGGGAGCAGATTGGGCACGATGCTGACCAGGCCGAGCCGAAGCGATCGCAGGGCGGCCAGGAGAATGGCGGAAATCGCGACAAGCACGACGATGGTGCCCAACAGCATGGCTCGGATGTTGCGCTGGCCGATGTAGGCGAACAGCGCCGAGGGACCGGAACTGTTGACCCCGACGATCCGGGGCGCATTTTCCTTGAGCCAGGCGTCTGCGCGCGCGTTCAGATCCAGCAGGTCCTGCGAATACAGCGTCGTGGACGACACCGTCATGCGCGTAGCCGATCGGAGCGTGTCGATCTGGTTGTTGAGATCCAGGCCCTGGGGAAGCGAAAGTTCGTAGAGCAACAGGTACTGGGCGGCCAGTTCCCGGCTGTCGGGAATCCGGTAAAACGCGGGATCGTCGCCGTGCATGCTCTGGTTGAGTTGCCGAAACGTGTCGGTGATGACCGAGACATGGCGCACGGAGGGCTGCTCGCGGAACCACTCGGCAAAGTCCGATACCTCGATGAGGAATTCGGGATCGGTTACGCCGCCCGCGGCGGCCGCCTCCAGCGAGTAATCGAGCACGGTATTGCCGCTCAGGTGCTCGTCCATGAAATCGGTGTCGCGCCTGAACTCGACGCTTTCGTCGAAGAAATGGACCAGTACGTCGTTGAGTTCGTTGCGCGGAATGGCCACGATCATCGCGATCACCACCACCGCCCATCCCCACAGCAGCGCCTTTCTGCGCCGCAGCGCAAAGTCCGCCATGGAACCGAGCAGCGGCCCCACCAGGCGCCGGTCCGAACCGGGACGGACCGGGAGCAGCGAAAGCACGGCCGGCAGGAATGTGACGGAGAGAAGAAAGGACATGCCGATCCCGAAAGCGACGAAGTTGCCGAGGTGGCGGTAGGGGGGCACCTCCGAGAAGTTCATGCTCAGGAATCCGAGCGCCGTAGTGAGGCTGGCCAGGAACACCGGGTGCAGGTTCAGACTGACGGAATGGACGATGGCATCGCGCTTCGAGTGCCCGGCGCGCATGTGCTGCTGCAATGTCACCAGCAGGTGAACGCAGTTGGCCACGACAATCATCAGCACGATGGTCGGCGCCGGCGAGATGGGCGGGGAAAACGGCAGGCCGGCCCAACCGCCCAGGCCGATCGACGCGAGAATGGAAAAGACGATCACCGTCCCGGTCGCCGCCACCCCCGCAATGCCGCGGATGAGGACCCCCAGGATCAGGGCCATAAGCGCAAGGCTGGCGGGCAGGAAGATCATCTGGCTCTCGATCGATGCTTCCAGGAAGGTCTGGTTGATCATGACCGTGCCGACCACGCGAAGGTCCATGCCGGCAAACTGTTCTTCGGCCTGTGCGGCGATCTCGCGGGCGAAGCCTGCGACTTCGGCGACCGCCTCCAGCTGGTCCCCGTCGGGCAGTTCCACCGTTACGTTCACCACGCTCACGTCGCCGCCGGTCGCCAGGATGCTGCCCTCGACACGGGGGTCGGCCAGGGCAATCGCATGTATGCGTGACCGCGCATCGGGATCGCTCAGTTGCTGTGGGTCAACGAGGTCCCGCACATACAGGTCGTCGCCCTCGGCCGTCGTGTACTGGAAGTTCGTCAGCGAATCGACCCGCCGGGAATACGGTGTCTGCCAGGCGGCCTCCGTCAGCCAGACCGCTGCCGAGAGCGCGGTTTCCGAGGTCGCGTTTCCGTCGTCCGGAACGATCAGGAATACGACGTTTTCGTTCTTGCCGTAGGTGTCCTCCAGCGCTTCCAGCGCCAGGAGCTGCGGATTGTCCTCGTCGAAAAAGATGCGGTAGTCGCCCGAGAAACCGAGTCGCAGAATGCCGCTGGACGCGACCGCCACCAGGAACAGGGCGGCCAGGATGACCCGGTAGCGAAAAGCGATCATCCATTCGGCAAATCGGGTCGCGAATTGCCCCTTGCCTGTGTCCTGCCCGCTCACGGAACCTGAGCCGCGAGTGCCGCCTTACGCATTGATTCGCGACGAAAACCGCTCATTCCACCCCCATTTGAGTGCAGCCGAGTATAGGGTTGGTCGCCAGGCATTGTCCATCGGCAGGCCGATTCCACGCGCTCAAGTAGAATCAGTCTTCGGGCATGTTGACCTAGGTGGTTTCGGGGGGACCCCAGCCGTGACAATGCCGGGCAGTAATTCGTGCAGGAAGATCGCCGTGGTCGGGCGGGGCACGGCGGGCGCGCTGGCCGCCGCCAGCGTGTCTCGACTGCACCCGGACAAGGATCACGAACTGCACCACATTTACGACTCGCGCATTCCGGTCATCGGCGTGGGCGAGGGAAGCTGGCCCAGCTTGGTCCAGCAATTGCATCGGCTGTCGGGACTGCCGCACGAGAAGGTTCAGCGACGCCTGAACGCGACCCGCAAGTACGGCGTGCAGTTCGAGGGATGGGGCCGGCGGAGAAGCGAATTCATTCACCATTTCACGCCACAAGCGGTTTCCTACGCCTATCACCTGTCGGCCGACGTAATGGGGGACCTGCTGAGCGAGGGCACGCGCGCCCGCCACATCGACGCCAAAGTGCTGGACATCACGAAAGTGGACGGCGGGGCGCAGGTGGAGTTCGAGGGCCTGCCGCCGGAGCGCTACGACCTGGTGTTTGACGCGCGCGGATTTCCCAAACGGCTGGATCCCGAAGAGCACATCGAAATCTCCTTCATCCCGACGAACACGGCGGTGATCCGCCGCTGTCCGGCGATCATCGAGGAACCGCCCGACGGGCCGGTCCTCAAACACACCTATACGCGCGCGATCGCGCGTCCGCACGGATGGGTGTTCGTCATCCCGCTGACCGCGCACACGTCATACGGTTACATCTTCAACCGCGACGTGTCCAGCCTGGACGAAGTCGAAAAGGACTTCGACGAGCTGCTGGCGCAGGACGGCGTGCCGGAATTCGAAAAACGCGCCGTGCTGCGTTTTCCGAACTTCGTCCACCGACGGATCTACGACGGCGCGGTGGCCCGCATCGGTAATGCCGGCGGTTTCATGGAACCGCTGGAAGCCACCGCGATCCGGCTGGCCGAGATGCAGGTAGGAATGATTCTGCAGATGCGGTTCAACCGGCCGGCCGAATACCAGGAAAACGACGTTTCCGTCGTCAACCGCTTTCTGATCAACGACACGCTCACCTGCGGCCTGTTTGTGGGCTGGCACTACAGTTGCGGTTCCCGACATGACAGCCCGTTCTGGCGCCACGCCCGGGATCGCGCCTGGCCGACGTACAGAAGCGTCACTGATCCGGAGTCCGTGGGCTGTGCGGCCTTGAGCAAGTTCGATGAAATGATCGGCCTGATCAACACGCCGGTCATCGATCCGTCGGACTGGGACCGCAGGTGCGGGTTCCCCCTGACCAGCTTCGCGCAGATGTCCCAGGGTCTGGGCGCCTGACCGCGCCGGCGGATTGCGAAATACGCGGCTTTAGTGTAGAAAGTCTGCCCGAATATGAGGGCGCCCGCGAGAACACCCGCCGTGCTGTCGGCGCTTGCCTTGATGCTGGCTCTCGCGCTGAACCCCGCGGTCGCATTCGCCGCCGGGGACCTGCCGGTTCCGGAGGGGCTTCGAACCGAAATCGACTTCTGGAAGCGGGTGTTCGGGGCCACGGGCCGCGATACGGGCCTGGTACACGACAGCCTGTACGTAGGCGTTGTTTACGGCGAAGTATCCCTAAAGGACCTTTCGCCGCGCGCGCGGCGCAACACGATACGGGCGGCCGTGAGCGACTACCGCAACGTGCTTTTGCGACTGGCGGACCGGCGGCCCGGAAAACTCAGCGAAAAAGAACAGCGGGTTCTTGACGCCTGGGGGCCCGACCCGTCGCGCGACACGCTCCGGGCCGCGGCTGGACGCCTGCGCGTGCAGCAGGGAGTGGCCGAGAAGTTCCGGGACGGCCTGGTGCGATCCGGACGGTGGCGCGACCACATTCTCAGGACGCTCGAGGACCACGGCGTGCCCGCGGGGGTGGCCGCGCTGCCGCACGTGGAGTCCTCTTTTCAGCCGCACGCGCGCTCGTCGGCGGCCGCCCTGGGCATGTGGCAATTCACCC
>JAPPHC010000072.1 GCA_028821145.1 Gammaproteobacteria bacterium
GCGTCATTCTCGCGCTCGGACTGCCGTACCTGAACCGCTTGCTGTTCGGCGGCTAAAGGCCCGCCGCACAAGTCGCATGATTACGCTCGGCGTTCGGGTTGCTAATGGCCCCCGTGCTCTTCGCCGCCCAGCATGACCCCCGCCTCGACGAAGTGAAGCGCATATGCGAGACCGATGCCTACCAGGAAGACCAGGATGAGCCTTAGCCGGTCATGCGAGTGAAAATGGATCTCCGGCAAAAGGTCGCTCAGGGCGATGCAAAGGAAAGCGCCGGCGGCAAAACAAAGAACGTAGCCGGCCACCGCTCCACCGGTGCCCTCCACGACGTCGAGCTGCCCGACGCCCCAGAAAGTGCCCAGCGCCACAGCGGGACACAGCAGCGCGAATCCCAGGTTTACGAGGTTGCGATAGCGGGCGGCGTATCCCGCCGACCGCATCATGCTGACGATCGAGTACGCATCCAGCGGCTTGTGCAGCAGTATCGCCATGAACGCGCCTAGTCCCGGCAGCGCGCCTATGCCGGTAGGGCGCACGCTCGCCTGAACGCTTGCTCCCAGCAACACGCCCTCGGTAATCGTGTGAATCCCGAGGCCGATCGCAATGCCGATTACGCTCCTGGCGCCGACCAACTCGTGACGGTGATCCCGGTGATGGTACAAGTCACGCGCCTCGCCACTGAAGTCATGCTGGTGAAAATGGAACATGCGCAGCAGGGCAATCATCATGATTGCGCCGAAAACCGCCCAGACCATGCCCTTCTCGGCGCTCTCTGGACCCGGAATGCGGTCCAGTCCATGCGGCAGCAGGTGATAAAGGGCAATGCCCAGGATGAATCCCGCCACAAGACTCATGACCAACTGGGTGCGGGTATGCGAAAGCTCGCCCAGCACCGAGAGTTTTCCGCCCAGAAAGGCGGCCGCAAAGATCGCCAGGCAGTACCCGAGCAGCAGCAGGAGGAGGACCGGATCCATCGTGGGTCAGGCCGGGACGATGGCGAGTCGCACTCGATTCAGTTTCTGCATTGGAACCCCCCGCACTGGACCGGATTGGGTCAGAAAAACAACATCAGCAGTACGATGCTGACGATTCCGCCGATCAGGAAAGCCGAGCCGGCGGCAACGCCCGAAGCGGTGGCGAAATCCGCCACGCGGAAAGCCTGGTTCTCCACGAAGAACAGTACCTGAGTGCGGTCCATTTCCCCGTCGACGAACTTCTTGAGGGCAGTCTCCGCCCCGTGCGCCTCCTTGACCGAAACCAGCGCCACGAGAATGGTGGTAATGGCGGAAGTGAGAATGCCGACGGCGAAGATCACCAGGGCCGTGAGGGCCACCCAGTGGTAGGCCGGGTCCTCGGCAATCTCTGAGGTGCCCATGAATTCGGGATTTGCCGAGATGGTCATGAATCCGATCACCAGCGCCGCGCCGCCGGCGTTGCCCAGCAGCAGCATGCGCGTAGACTGGTCTATCAGGCGGAACATCACGCCTCGCCGCCGGGCCACGACCTTGTAGAGTTCGCGCAGCCATTCCTCGCCGATCTCCTCCAGCGAGAACTGTTCCAGTTTCTTCACGAACCGTTCTTCCCGATTTCCGGTTCAGCGCCCAGGTGAGTCAGCCGGATATAGCGCGAGCCGGCGTTCGATCCCGGCCGGAACTCGATTTTCCAGCCGTCCAGCTCCATCGGCTCCGGAGACAGTGCGTTGCGCAGGAAGTTCTCGCGGGTCAGTTCACCTTCCATCCGCTCCAGCACGGCGATTACGAAACGGCCGAGGATGTAGCCTTCCAGCGAATCCTCGTTGACGGGGTCATCCGATTGCGTATGCCGTGCTTCCTCGGAAACGGCCCGCTGAAAACTTGCCACGATCGGGCTCTGGTAATTGCCGGCGTCCGGCACAACCTCGGTAACGAGAATTCTGGGGTTCGGGTCGCTGATCAGTTCCTTCAGTTCATGCGAGACCGTGTACGAGAGGTTGGCCAGCAGGTAATCCTGCCCCAGCGAGTTGGCCAGATTGATTATGGTGGAGTTCGCCGCGTAGGTGCCGACCAGCAGGATCGCGTCCAGATCCGCTTTTTCCACCGAGAACAGGCTGGTATGTACGGCGTGGGTGTTGCGGGTGTAGGCGCTCCTCGCCAGTATCGGAATGGCGCGTTCGTCCATGAGCGCCTTGTAACTTCTCAGCGCCGTTCGCCCGAAGGCGTCGTCCTGGTAGATGATTCCGAACCTCGCTCCTCCCTGCTCGATCATGTAGTCGATCAGCCGTTCGATTTCCTCGAAGTAGCTGGCTCTCAGGTTCACCACGTTCGGATAGCGCTTGGCATCGCGCAGGAAGTCCGCGCCGGTCAGGGGTCCTATGAACGGGACCCCCGCATTCCTGAGCATCGGAGCGATGCGTCTTGAGGTAGGCGTGCCAACCGCGCCGATGACCGCAAACACCGGCTGTTCGGAAATGAAGCTCTCGGCGTTGGCGGCCGCCAGGTCCGGCTCGTAGCCATCGTCGAGCGCAAGCAGTTCCAGGGTCCTTCCGGCGACCCCGCCCGTGCTGTTCCGTTCCGCGAACGCTGCCAGGATGCCTGCCCTGTAATGCGTCCCCAGATCCTCGTTCGTGCCTGTGAAACAGGCGGTCTGGCCGAACACGATCCGGTCGGCGGAAACTCCGGGGGCGGCGTTCGCGGCAAAGGCCAGGGAGGCCAGGGCCAGGATCATGACAGCCTGCCTGAACATGCTATTCGGAGGCGGCCTCCGCCTGCTGCTCATCCATTTGCGCTTCCTCCTTCGCCAGGGTTTCTACCATGGGTTCGGTAAACGGCTGATCGGTCGCCGGCGGCGGGTCGCTCTTTACCCGCTGGTGCGTGAAGATGGACGCCGAGTCGAAAATGAGCGACCTCGGCCGGGCAATGGCCAGGTCGTCGCGCTCGGCGCTGCGGCTGTGGAATTGTCCGCTCACCAGGAACTTGTCGTCATCCACGGTCTCCACGGCATGCTCGCCGGGGCGCGTCGTTGCCGACAGCAGGGGACGGTCAGCGCGGGCCGGCGGAACCAGGAGCATTTCCGCGGGCGTCGCTCCGCCCAGGCCGTCAATCATGTTGATGTCGATTGTCGATTCGGCGCCGGGGTTGACCGCCGCGAGACTGGCATCCTTGAATATGGTGCGCATGCGCTGCCAATAGCGCGTGACCGTGACCTGGGCGGGCTGTTGCCGGTATTCGTCCAGCAGTTCGAGGAACGCGTCGGCGCTGCTTCCGGCCTGGGCCACCCTTTCCGTGGCCTTGGCCCGCGCGTCCATCAGAATGGCCTCGGCCTGTCCGCGCGAACGCGCCAGGAAGTGTTCGCGGTCCCGGTTGGCGTTGCTGATGGCCTGGGCCTTGTCGGCGGTGGCGTCGCTGACGTCGCGGAAGGCGGCCCGCGTTTCTTCCACCGGACTGACCTCGACGATGTTCAGCGCGACCAGTTCCACGCCGATGTCGTTGCGCTCGAGTTCTTCGGTAACGGCTTCTTCAATGTGCTGCTGAATGACATTGCGGTTCAGCGTGAGCACCAGATCGATGAAGTTCTGGCCAACGGTCTGCACCAGTTCCTCGCGGATCAGCATGGTGAGAACCTGTATCGGGTCGTCGGTGGCGAACAGGAAGTTTCGCAGGTTATCGATCTGATACTGAACTGCCACTGCAATTTCGAGCAGATTGGTGTCGCCCGTGAGGATCGTGAAGTTGACTGTGCCGGCGTCGGCGCTGGCCACCTGGTACCCTTCGATTCTGAGAACCTTGCGGACATGAGTCTTTTCGATGATCGGCACGCAGTAATGCCAACCGGGTTCGACGTTTGCGTCGATCACCCGGCCGAAGCGCGTCAGCACGCCAAGCTCCTCTTTCTTGACGACGTAGAAGCCGGTGGCCAGAAAAACGGCCAGCGCGGCGGCCACCACCCCCAGCGTGAGCTTGCCGCTGTTGCGGCCGACAAAATCGAACGCCTGATGAATGGCGCGGGTGCTGGGCGGCAGCTTTTCGCTCATGGGCCGGGCGCTTCGGTGCTGTCGAGATACTTGAACAGCTCATTGTCGGCCGGCAGCATGAGCGTGGTGTTCTTGTCGATAATCAGGTCATAGCTGTCCAGGGCGCGGATGAACTTGTAGAACTCAGGGTCCTGCTGATAGGCCCTGCCCAGCAGGGAAATGGCCTCCGCTTCGGCGCGGCCGAGGATGGCGGTCGCCTCGGCATGCGCCTCCGCCAGCAGCTTCTCGTGCTCGTTGATGGCCAGGGCCTCGATACGGATCGCCATTTCCTCGCCTTCGCTTCGGTAGCGTGTGGCGATCCGCGCCCTCTCCGCGATCATGCGTTCTATCACGCTGGGGCGATTCTCCGGAGGCAGCGTGTACTCGACGATGCCGGCGCGAAGCACTTCGACGCCATAGCTCTCCAGTGCGATGGGAGCGATCCGCGCCAGAATTTCGGCCGCCGCAATGTCGGTGTCCTCATGCTCCAGGCCCAGCCCGATGAACGCTTCCCGGGCCATGTTGCTGATGACGATCCCGCTGCTGGAAAGATACAGGTCCTGGAGCTTCTCGATCGCGCTCTCGCCGGTGCGTATCGCCTCCACGAACAGTATCGGATCCACGACGCGCCATAGCAGGTAGCCGTCAACGAGGATGCTCTTCTGGTCCTCGGTGAGCAACTCGTTGGGAAGGTTGGTCAGTGTGTGGATGCGGCGGTCCACCTTGTAGATGTGGGAAATGGGGCGCGGCCATTTGAGATGGAATCCGGGCTGGCGCACCGGCGGTGAGATCCTGCCGAAGTGCGTCAGCACGCCCTGCTCGGTTTCATTGATGACGTAGAAGCTGTCGTATGCCACCACGCTCAGCGCGATTGCGGCCGCAACCGCCGTCAGTTTTTGTTTCAAATTCATGGCCTGTTCTCCTCGCCCGGCTGCCCGTTCGCAGCAGGGACGTCATCCGGCCTTCTTTTCCACAGCGCGACTTTTTCCAGGCTGTCCTGATTCGGGACGATAATCTTGGCGTTCCCCGAAAGGGCGGTTTCCAGCTTTTCGCGCCACAGCATGTTTTGCGTTACTTCGGGCGCCGTGGCAACCGCGGAGGCCACGGTAATGATCGCCTCGGCCTCCGCCCTTGACGTTGTGACCCTGCCGTAGGCGGCCCCCTCGGCCTGCCGTACTTCATATTCGGCGTTGCCGTGCGCCTGGGGAACGAGCTCGGCCATGAATCGTTGCGCGTTCACCACGATCCGCTCCTTGTCTTCCTGGGCGCTGGAAACTTCACGGAACGCGCTGACGGTCTCCATGGTGGGAACAATTCTCAGCAGGTTGACCTTTACGAGGTCAACGCTATCCAGCGCCGGTGTGCTGTCCTCGCCGGGATCCGTGAACAGAGCGCCGATTTCCTCCTCCAGGGTAGCCCTGTGCACGTTTAGAAGCTGCTCCAGGTCCCGGGCCGCAATGAAAGAGCGCACATGGTCGCGCACCCATCGCTCGATGATCTGTTCGGGATTGTTCGTCTGGTAGTGATAGGTATAAGGATCGTTTACCCGGTATTGCACATTGACGTGAACAGACATCAGGCTCAGGTCGCCGGCCACGTACTCGTGCGGCGTATCGCCCATGATCGACTTGACCTCCCGGATCGGCCACTTGTCCACCTTTACGACCGGACGCGGAGCCAGGTAATGCAATCCCGGCTGCAGGTCTTTCCAGTACACCCGGCCCGCCAGCCGCCCGTAACCGACGCTGTCGGGCGGGACCGTGGTGAAGCCCGTGGCAAGCAGTGCGCCGAGCGCCAGCACCCAGACGATCACGCCCATCGGGGTGCTGGGCGCCAGCACGCCCCTGAAGGAGCGGTTGCGCGTCATGCGCGCCCAGGTGCTTCTCCAGCGCGAGGACACCGGCCGGATGTTCATCAGCAGGTCTTCGTAGCCGCTCTTCAGAGCGCCCGCGCGGAAGCGCCACACAACCAGCCCGAAAAGCGCAAACGCCGACGCCCATTGCAGGAATTGGATCGTGGTGGATTCCGACGGCGCCAGATTGACGGTGATGCCCAGCCCCGTCGCGAGCAGCAGGATGTCGATCAGGATTCCGAGGACCACGGTAACGGCGATTACGGAACTGACATACACCGATGCAAACCGCACGCCGAACTGGCTCATGATGATCGCGATCGTGCCGGTATTGGTGGCCGGGCCGGTCATCAGGAAAATCAGCGCCGCTCCGGGGCTGAAGCCCTTGGCGACCAGCGCCGCCGCGATCGGGGTGCTGGCCGAGGCGCAGATGTAGAGCGGAACGCCTACGATGACCATGATCGGATAGGACAGCCAGCGGGCGTATTCGCTGGCCATCAGGTCGCCCGGAATGGCCAGGTAGAGGACGCCGCCCAGGGCAACGCCCACCAGCAACGCAAAAAGTATGTCGTCGGCGATCTCGATGAACCCGTAGCGGAAAATGTGCCGGACCACCGTGCGGAAACTCAGGCCGGACCGTTCCGACCGTTCGGCCTCCGGCTCTCCGGACGCCCGTCCGGGTTGATCGCCCGCGAATTTGGGGTCGTGATAAAAGTCCGGCTTGAGCCAGGAGGCGGACTTCACCCGGCTTGCGGTCAGGTACAGGCTTTCCACCCATCGACCGGCCATCTTTTTCATCTCCGATGGGCTCACGTAGCAGTCGTCGCTGCCGGGCAAAAGCGGCTTGTGCTCGCCGTGGTCGTGGTCATGATCGTGGTCGTGGCCGTGATCATGGTCATGGTCATGGCCGCTGGTCTCGGCTTCGGGGTCGTCGCCCCGTATCAGTCCGATGCTGAAGATGCCGGCGACCACCGCGGTCACGAAGCTGATTACGGGGCGCACGACGGCCGCTATCCAGCCGAAGAAGGCGTTGGTCACGAGAATGGAGTCCGCTCCCGTTTCCGGCGCGGTAATCAGGAACGACATGCACGACGAACGCGACGCGCCCTTCCTGCGCATTTCCGCCACAACCGGCACCACCGAACAACTGCACAGCGGCACCGGAACGCCCAGCGCCGCACTCGTGCTCACGGACTTGAGGCTGTCGTGGCGCAGCCATCGGAGAATGGCTTCCCGGGAAATAAAGACGTGTATCAGCCCGGAGAGAAACAGCCCGAGCAGCAGCATGGGCGCCAGCAGCAGGAAAGACGCCCACAGGAAGCCGAAAAATCCCGCTAGCAGTCCGCTTGGCTCAATAGGCACCGTACGCTACCCCCCCGAATCGGCAAATGGTCCCGCCGGCGGATAACTGTAACACCGAACCCGCTTCCGTCGCCATCAATCTCCGGGTCCCGATTCGATCCATTCGTAGATTACGGGCAGCAGGATCAGCGTCAGGAAGGTTGAGGTCACGAGGCCGCCCACGACGACCGTGGCGAGCGGGCGTTGCGTTTCCGCGCCGACGCCCGAGGACAGCAACATGGGCACCAGGCCCAGTATGGCTGTGCTCGCCGTCATCAACACGGGGCGCAGGCGCATGGCGGTTCCCCTGCGGACGGCGTCGGCGACGCTCATGCCATTGTCGCGCAACTCGTTGATGAAACTGACCAGGACGATGCCGTTCAGCATCGCCACGCCGAACACGGCGATGAATCCTATCGCCGATGGCACCGAGACATATTGACCGGTAATGAACAGTGCGATCAGGCCGCCGATGGTCGCGAACGGGACGTTCGCGATAATCAGGGTCGCGTACTTGACCGAGTTGAACGCCGTGTATAGCAGGACGAAGATGAAGAAAATCGTCAACGGGACGATGATCGACAACCGCGCCAGGGCGCGTTGCTGGTTTTCGAATGCGCCGCCCCACTCGATCCAGTAACCGGTCGGCAGGTTGATCCGGTCCTCGATCGCGGCGTTTGCGTCGCGCACGAAGCCGTCGATATCGCGGCCGCGCACATCCATCTGGATGATGGCGTATCGTTGCAACTGTTCTCGTCGAATGAAGGAATAACCTTCGGCAACGCTCACGTCGGCCACGGCGGATAGCGGCACGATCGCACCGCTGCCGGTTCTGAGCGGGATGCGCTGAATCGACTGCACTGTCGCTTTCGACGCGTCGTCGAGCCGCGCGGTGATGTCGAAACGGCGCACGCCGTCGATCAGCGTGGACACCGGCTCGTTTCCGATACCGGTGCGCACGACCGCCAGGACGTCGTCGGCGTTCAGTCCGAACCGCGCAAGCTGGTCGCGCTTGACCCGGATTTGAATCTGCGGTTTGCCGACGTTGGCTTCGAGCGACAGGTCGGCGACGCCGTCAACCGTGGCGATCGCGTCCTTGACCTCCTCGCTCAGCCGGTCCAGTACCGACAGATCCTCCCCGTAGATCTTCGCCGCGAGGGTTGCGCGCACGCCCGATATCAGTTCCTCGACGCGCATCTGGATCGGCTGCGTAAAGGCCACGACCGCCGTGGGGACGACGCGTTCAAGCTCTTCGCGCATGACCTCGGCGAGTTCCCCGATGTCGCGATCGCCCGGCCACTCCTCTTCCGGCTTGAGCTGCGTGTAAATCTCCATGTAGTTCACGTCCGCCGTTTCGCCTTTTTCCGCGCGCCCGATCATCGCCACGGTGGTCTCGACTTCCGGGAACCGCGAGAGCGCATTCTCGATGTCTATCGAGACCTTGATGGATTGATCGAGCGACGCCGAAGGGATCGAGGTGACGCGCCACATGATCGAGCCCTCCTGAAGCTGCGGCATGAATTCCTTGCCCAGCAGCGGAAACAGCGCCAGGCTTGCGGCGAGTAACGCGACCGCGCCGGCCACCACGATCTCTTTCCGGCCCAGCGACCACTCGAGCAGCGGCAGATAGCGGGCCTTGATCACGCGCACCAGCCAAGTGTCTCGCTCTTCCCTGGGTTTGAGAATCAACGCGGCCAGTATCGGAATCAGCGTGAGCGTCAGCACCAACGATCCGGCCATTGCAAAACTGATGTTGAAGGCCATCGGTTTGAACAGCTTGCCTTCGAGGCCTTCAAGCGCGAACAGCGGCAGAAACACCACAATGATGATGAGGATCGCGAACGAAACAGGGTTGGCGACCTCGCGCGCGGCTTCCATCACCGCGGCGGTTCGATCGACGGGCCCGCCGGACTCCCTCCGCTGCGCCATGATGCGGAACGAGTTCTCGACCATCACCACGGCGCCGTCGATCATTATTCCTATGCCCACGGCGAGCCCCGCCAGCGAAATGAGATTGGCGGACAGGCCCGCTTCGCCCATGAAGATGAACGCGATGAGCGTGGCAAACGGCAGGGCGGCAATCACCACCGCGGCCGAGCGCAACTCGCCGAGCAACAGGAACAGCACGATCGCGATCAGGATCGACCCCTGGACCAACGCAGCGACCGCCGTGCCGACGGCCTCCTCCACCAGGTCGGTGCGCTCGTAAACCGGCCGTAGCGTGACCCCTTCCGGCAAGGACTGATCGACGATCTCGACCTTTTCCTTTACCGCCTCGACGACGTCCTTCGCATTCTCGCCCATTCGGGAGAGCGCCATGCCGAGCACGACCTCCTTGCCGTCGCGCGTGACGGCGCCGAAGCGTACGGCCCCGCCCTGCCTGATGTCGGCGAGGTCGCGCAGGTAAACGGGTATGCCGTCTTCGACCTTGACCACCATGCTGCCGATGTCGCGCTCGTCTTCGACCAGGCCCAGGCCGCGCACCAGGTACTGTTCGGCGCCGAGGTTGACGTACCCGCCGCCCACCTGCCGGTTGTTTTGCTCGATGACTTCCATGACCTCGGTGAAGGTCAGGTCGTACTTGATGAGGCTGAAGGGATCGATCACGACCTGGAACTGCCGCTCCTGGCCGCCCCAGGAAATCACGTCGTCGACGCCCGGCGCGGTGCGAAGGATCAGACGCACGCTCCAGTCGTGCAGGGTGCGCAGATCCATGTCGGTGACCGCTGCGTTGAGCCGCTCGTCGGCGCGTTCCAGCGTGTACCAGAACACCTGGCCCAGTCCCGACGTATTCGGCCCCATCTCGGGCGTGCCGTAGCCTTCCGGGATGCGGTCGCCGACCTCCTGCAGCCGTTCCATCACGAGGCGGCGCGCGAAATAGATGTCCATGCCGTCATCGAAATAGACGGCGACGTACGAAAGGCCGAAGAGGCTGACCGAACGTATCTCCTGCACGCCGGGCAGCCCCGCCAGGCCGGACTCGATCGGAAAGGTCAGCAACTGCTCGATGTCCTCCGCGGCGAGTCCCGGCGACTCGGTGTAGATGTTGACCTGCGCGGGAGTGACATCGGGAAAGGCATCGATGGGCACCGTCACCACGGCCCGCCAGCCCATGAACGCGACCACCCCGAAGACGATGAGGACGAGGAACTTGTAACGCAGCGAGGCTTCGACAAGCTTCTCTAACATCTGAATTCCCTGGCGCTACAGCGCGCTAGTGCGCATGGCCTTCGCCGATCGCAGACTTGAGCAGCAGCGACTTGAGATGAAACACGCCGCCTACGGCCACTTCGTCACCCTCGAAGAGCCCGCCGCGAACCACCGTCCAGTCGCCCACGGTGGGTCCCGCGTCGATTTCCTCGGCATGAAACTCGGTGCCGTTTTCGAGCCTGAATACCGCTGGCGCACCGTCAATCAGGGTCACGGCCGTGTTCGGAACGGCCAGTGCCGGCGCACTCATGCCGGTTTCAATCTCCACGTCGACGAACTGGCCGGGATGCAGCCGATCGTCGGCGTTGTTTACTTCGATGCGAAAGCCCTGGGTGCGCGTGGACTCGTCCAGAAGGTGCTGGCGCTGAATGACAGTGCCTTCGAGCCAGACGACGCGATCGAGACTGACGCGCGCCCTGGCGCCGTCGTCGAATTCCGGCAATGCGCTCGGTACCGTTTGCGCTTCCACCCACATCACCGACTCGTCGCTGATGTTGACCAGCACACGGCCCGGCTCGATCAGTTCACCCACGATGAAGTCGTCCTGCAACACCGTGCCGGCTTGCGGCGCCGTCAGGTCGAACACGCCGGTGGCCCGGCTCGCGTCGTCGGATTGCATCAGTGCCTCGGCTTGCGATTCGGTCATGCCGTAGGCCACTACCTTGCCGAACGCCTGTTGTCGGGCGACCTGCGCTTCGGTGTAACGCTGCGCGGACACCGTGTCCCGGCCAAGCGACCTGACGCGCTGCCACTCTCGGTCGGCGACGATGAGTGCGCCTTGCGCTTCGGCCATCTCGACGCTCGAAAGGGTCAGCAGCCGCCGGCCGGCCCCGACGTGATCGCCCAAACGGACGTGCCGGGCAACCACCTGCGCCGGAATTCGGGTCGTGACCCGCGCTGAACGGTAAGCGTTGCTGACAACCTCGCCGGGCAGGCGCAGAGATTCGCTCAGCGCGCGCCGGGCAATGGCCTCCACCACTACGCCCGCGGACGCACGCTCGTCGAGGGTCATTCGTATGGCGCTGCCCTCATCTTCTTCGTGCTCGTCGTGGTCCGCGTCCTGGGCGTAGGCGGGGGCGAGGACCGCGAGGCACAAACACGCCGCCCAACACTTCGATACGCCCACAAAACGATTCTCCGGGTCCGTGGTGGCGGCGGCGTAGTGATGGTTCATTGGACACCTCCATTACCAAACCAGGCGTCCACCTGGCCGGACGCCCCCAACCACTCGAACCAGGCGCGCCACAGGGCGTGGCGCAAATCAAGCGCGCTTTCCTGCACGTCGAGCGTGGCGGTCAACTGCACCAGGTAATCCGTCGTGCTCAGTTCACCGGCTTCCCACAGCCTTTGCAATTGACCGGTCCGGCGTGTGAGGCTCACCTGCCCGGTCAATTCCCAATCTTTCCAGGCGCCGCGCGACAGCTCGTATCGCTCGGCGGCGCCGATCAGCCGCGCGTGGGCACGCTGCAGGACATCGTCGGCAATCTGTTGCGCCTGACTGCGCTCCGCCAGAGCCGCCCTCACTTCATGGTTGTAACGATTGCGGATAAAAAACGGGATGCTGAGACTGAGGCCGATCAGGGTCTCACCATCCTCCTCGCCCCCCGCAAGACTTACCGTGGCGTCCGGCCGACGCTCACGTCGCCTGAGTTCAACCAGGGCATCCGCGGACTCGACCCGACGCCGGGCGGCCAGGACCTCGGGCAATCCGAGAACCAGCGATTGAGCGTGGGCATTCGACTGCACGCCTGGCGGTGACGTCGGCAGCGCCGGCCATTGAGCGGCGGGCGATTGCGGCGTCACGTTTCTCACGGCCTGGCGCGCTTCCGCCAACGCGGAAGCGGCAGTCGCCCTGCGGATGCGCGCGTCCGTGCCCGAAAGCCGGGCGAGATCGAATTCCACCCGGCTCAGGTCGCCGGCGTCAAAGCGCCGTTCCGCCAGCGCCACAAAGTTGTCCATCAGTTGTGCGCGGGATTCGGCAAGCTTGTTGCGCTCGATGCCGGTTTGATGCAGCGCCAGGCCGTTGAGCAGTTCCACGGTGACGTCCCACCGCGTAGCGAGATACTCTGCTTCCACCACCAAGCGGTCCGACTCGGCGACCGCGTTCCGCGCGTTGCGCTTGCCGCCCCAGTCAATCGTCTGACTGATCCCGAGCGCGCGCGTGTCGGCGTCGGCGTTCTCGGCTTCGAGACTGAGTTCCGGATTGTAGAGCGGGCGTGACGCCGCGTCGCGATACGCACTGCTCGCCTCAAGGGTGGCGCGAGCGGCCTGTACGCGCGGGTTCGCGTCAACGACGTCCTGTACGAATCGAGCGAGCGCCGGATCCGCCGGCGTGAATTCCGGCAAATCAGACTGGGCCGCCCGAGCGACCCAGGGAACCAGCAACAGGACGACCAACCATGAGGCGGGCCGACAACATCGTGTTTGCATATATCACCCCCCCGGTACAGTTTAAGAGATCAGCACGCTTGCGAGTCCGGCAGAATCCGGCTCGTTGGCTCACTGCCGATCGGCTGCGGATTCGTGGTTGGCGCGGATGCCATTTTGTGAAGGCTGCCGCCCGCTGCGGTGTGTTACGCTTGCGGCGCCGGGGGAATGCGCCATGCTTGCCATGATGCTTGAAAATCGTTGCCGTATTCGCGGCATTGTCTGTGTTGCTGCGTTGCTGCTCTACGCGGGAGCGCTGGAGGCGGACCAGCACTGGCACGGCGAGCATTGCGCCGGCGAGGTATGCGCGGTATGCCTGTTCACCGATTTCGGCAGCGTCGCCCCAACCATTTCAGAACAGCCCGGGTCGCGCCTGTTGCGCGTGTCGGCGCCCGTCGCCTCTCGATTCCCCATTACGGCGTCCCGGCCGTTTGAGCCTCGCCTCACCCGCGCCCCGCCCATCGTCTGATTGCACCCCTTTAACAGCGTGCGCTGCACCCGCTGATGCTGCGCACGGATCTGGTGGATCAGGAGATGGCCGATGAGTAATTTGAGAATTGTTTTTTTGATCGGGGCGCTTGCCGGCGCGCCCGCAGGTCTTGGACAGGAGCAGGCACAGGAGGCGCAAGAGGCGCCGGACGATGCGATCGAGGAAATCGTGATCGTGGGGCATCCGCTGTCCGCCGAAGGCCTGGCAACCCCTGCCGAAGTCCTCGCGGGCCGTGAACTGGAGCGGAAAGTGGCGCACAACATCGGCGATACCGTAGGTGGCGAACCGGGCATACACAACAGTTCTTTCGGATTGGCCGTGGGCCGTCCCGTCATTCATGGGCTGGGCGGCGCGCGGGTGCGCGTGATGGAGGACCGCATCGACACCATGGACGTGGCGGTCACCAGCGGCGACCACGCCGTGAGCGTGGAACCCTTCATCGCCAACCGGATTCAGATCTTCAAGGGTCCCGGAACGCTGTTGTACGGCTCCGGCGCCATAGGCGGAGTAGTCGATACCCACACCGGGCGAATACCTCACGAGCT
This sequence comes from Gammaproteobacteria bacterium, assembly GCA_028821145.1. Lineage (GTDB taxonomy): Bacteria > Pseudomonadota > Gammaproteobacteria > Steroidobacterales > Foliamicaceae > Foliamicus. Next base: position 13,851 of record JAPPHC010000072.1, read on the forward strand.
GCCCGGCGAATTGGACGGCAAGGTGAGCCTGGGGTTCGGGAACAACGGCAACGCGCGGACCGGATCGTTCCGCCTGGACGGCGGCGCGGGGAGCATTGCCTGGCACGTCGACGCGTTCCGGCGCGATACCGATGACTACGAGATTCCGGGCTTCGCCGAGTCCGAGCTGCTGCGCGCGATGGAAGAGGAACACGAGGAAGAGGAGGAGCACCACGGGGACGAGGACGACGAAGATGAGGGAGAAGATCACGAAGAGGAGGAAGAAGCCTTCGGGATTGTTCCCGGCAGCGGCCAGGAGATGTTTGGCGGTTCCGGCGGCTTTTCGGTGATCGGCGAGCGAGGCTTTTTCGGGATTGCGGTCAGCGTTCTGGATGGGGAGTACGGCATTCCGGGCCATGACGAGGAACTCCATCTTCACGAAGAAGAGGAAGAAGAGGAAGAAGGCGAGCACCACGAGGAAGAGGAGGAGCATCATGAAGAAGAGGAAGGAGTCCCGCCTTATATCGACCTGAAGCAGACGCGCGTGGATGTCGAGGCCGCTTTGGCCGATCCGCTTCCCGGTTTTACCAACGTCAACGTCAGGCTGGGCATCAACGACTACGAGCATGCGGAAGTGGAGGGGTCCGGCGAGGTAGGCACGGCCTTCGAGAACCAGGCCTGGGAGGCGCGCGTGGAACTGACCCACGGGCCGGCCGCCGGCTGGACCGGGGCGCTTGGGTTGCAGGTGACGGACCGGTCGTTTTCGGTGGTCGGCGAAGAAGCCTTTACGCCGCCCGTGGATACCCGTTCCCTGGGCGCCTTCTGGGTTGGCGAGCGGCAGCTCGCGGATTTCAACGTGGAGGCGGGCGCCCGCCTGGAAAGCGTCGAGCATGAGCCCGAGGCCGGCGGGAGCTGGGATTTCACCACCTTTAGCGCATCGCTGGGCGCGATACTGCAGGTTGACGCCAACTGGACCGCGTCGGCGCTGATCGATTACTCCTCGCGTGCGCCGGTGGGCGAGGAATTGTTCTCGTACGGTCCTCACCTGGCCACCCTGAGCTTCGAGATCGGCGATCCCGAAATCCAGGAGGAAAAGGCGCTGAACTTCTCGGGGATCCTGCGCGGAGTGGGCGACGGCTGGTCGTTCGCCGCCACCGTTTACCGTACCGCCTTTACCGATTTCATCTATCAGGCCGCGACCGGAGAGGAAATGGAGGAGTTGAACGTACGCCGCTTCGCCCAGGCCGACGCAACCTTCACCGGCCTCGACCTGGAGGCCTCGGTAACGGTAATGGAGTGGGGCGATGCGCGGCTGGACGTGACGGGCTTCTTCGACACGGTCTCCGCCGAACTGGATGTGAGCGGCAACGATCATCTGCCGCTTATTCCGCCCCGCCGTGCCGGAATCGGGCTCGATTTCGAGACCGGCGCGTTCAACGCCCGGCTGGATTACGTCCGCGCGTCCGCACAGGACGACGTGGCCGACTACGAACTTCCGACCGAAGGCTACAACGATCTGCGCGCCTGGTTGAGCTACGAGATCGAGCGGGACGACATGCTTGCGGAGGTTTTCCTGCGCGGCAGAAACCTGACCGGCGACGAGCAACGCAAGCACACCTCGGTCATCAAGGACCGCGCACCCGAACCCGACCGCACAATCGAGGCGGGATTGCGGATAAACTTCTAGAACGTTTCGCCAGGTTCAGAATGTTCAATCCAGCGCGGCGGCGGCCGCTCCTTTACGCCATTGCGATTTCTTGCCTCACTTCCGCCACGGCGCCGGCACAGCATGTCCACGGCGTCATCGAACTGGGTGTCGTCGTTGAGGGCGGCACGGTTGCCGTATCGCTGAGTGCGCCACTGTCCGATGTCGTCGGCTTTGAGCATGCGCCGGAGAGCGATGAGCAGCTTGAGCTTATTCGGCAGGCTGCCGCGATACTGGCGAATGCGGACGCAATGTTCGGCTTGGCGGGGTCGGCGAATTGCACGATTTCCGACACGTCCATTGACGGACCGGCGTATGTCATACAACATCTCGAGGACGCCGATGCCGGTGCGGCGGGGAGTGACGACGACCACCACGATACGCATGATTCGCACGGCAGCGAGTCCGACGACGACGAACACGCCGACGAGCACGAGGAGTCGGCCGCACATGACCACGACGATTCCGAACAACACGCCGAAGTTAACGCAAACTACGAATGGGTATGCGGCAATGCATCGAATCTTGATACCCTCATGCTGCGTTTCACGGAAGCCTTCGCGGGCGTCGAAACGATTGAGATTCAGGTTCTCACCTCCGCCGGAGCGCACGTGATAACCGCGGAGGGGCGGGCGTCCTCGGTTTCCCTGTCGCCACCGTAGCAGCCCATGGCAGACGCCATGTCGGGCACAGCCATCGACCCCGAACATGCGATAGCCATATCAGGGCTGCGTTTCGGCTACGGTTCGGACGATGACATCCTGGCCATATCCGAACTCAATGTTCGGCCGTCACAGCGGGTATTCGTTTTCGGTCCCAGCGGTTGCGGCAAGAGCACTCTTCTCGCCCTGATCGGGGGTGTGCTGGTTGCGCGCGAGGGCGTCGTCGCCATTCTGGGTGAGAATCTCTCCGGCATGAAGAGTGCGGCCCGCGATCGGATTCGCGCGGATCACGTCGGCTTCATCTTTCAGCAATTCAATCTCGTTCCGTACCTGTCGGTCGTCGAAAACGCTTCCCTGCCGTGCCGCTATTCGCGGCGTCGGTTGAAGCGCGCCGTTGACGCCGACGGCTCAGTCGAAAAATCGGCGGCCCGGTTGCTTTCGGCGCTCGGCATCGGCGAGGAGCTTCGTTCGCGCAGAACGACGGATCTGAGCGTTGGACAGCAGCAGCGCGTCGCCGCCGCACGCGCCCTGATCGGGCGGCCGGAACTGGTTATCGCCGACGAGCCCACCTCGTCGCTTGACGCGAACCGCCGGCGCGAGTTCATCAATCTGCTCCTGTCCGAGGCCGGCCGGGCCGACAGCACCGTCATCTTCGTCAGCCACGACGCTTCGCTCGCGACGCACTTCGACCTTGCGATCGATCTTGGGCTGAGCAATGCCGCGCCGGACCCTTCCAATGCTGCATAACTTCGGCAACGCACTGTCGCTGGTTTTCAAGAGCCTGCTCAACCGGCGTGCGACGGCCATTCTGACCGTTGCATCGATTGCCGTGAGCGCGGGCCTGCTGTCCATTGTCGATCGGGTCAGGACCGACACGCAAACCAGCTTCGCCAACACGATATCCGGCACCGACCTGATCATCGGCGCGCGCAGCGGCGATCTGAATCTGCTCCTGTACTCGGTTTTCCGGATCGGCAATCCCACGAACAACGTCACATGGAACAGCTACGAGACGATCGGCGGCAGGCCGGAGGTGGAATGGACGATTCCGTTCTCGCTGGGGGACGCGCACCGGGGTTATCGGGTCCTCGGGACGGACCTCGGCTATTTCAGTCATTACCGGTATGCGGACCGCCGGGCGCTGGCGTTCCGGGAAGGCGGTCCGTTCACTTCGGCGACCGAGGCGGTGATCGGCGCGGAGGTTGCCGAGCGCCTTGGCTACGAGATCGGCCGGCAAATCGTCGTGTCCCACGGACTGGCGGACACGAGTTTTCTTACCCACGACGAGGACCCGTTTACGATCAGCGGAATACTCGCGCGCACCGGCACGCCGGTCGATCGGACCGTGCACATCAGTCTGGGCGGGATGGACCTGATCCATACGGCCGGCGGCGCCGATCGCGAGGTGCCGCCCGTCGCCGGTTACGAGCCGGAGGAAATCACCGCTTTCCTGATCGGGCTCAAATCCAGGACGGCCATATTCGCGCTGCAGCGGTTCGTCAACGAGTTCGAGGACGAACCGATGACCGCGGTCATTCCGGGCGTGGCCTTGCAGCAGCTCTGGGGCCTGGTGCGCGTTGCCGAATACGCGCTGCTGGGCGTGTCGGCGATGGTCGTGCTGGCCAGCGTGCTCGGATTGCTCTCCACGCTGCTGGTCAGCCTCAACGAGCGCCGTCGCGAAATGTCCGTGCTGCGGTCCGTCGGCGCCAGGCCCGGTCACATATTTGCATTGCTTCTATCGGAGGCGGCGATGCTTGCCTTTCTGGGCGCACTGTCCGGAGTGCTGCTGGTCCAGCTTGGCATCCTGGCAATACGGCAATACGCGCTTTCCGAATTCGGCATACAACTGAGCGTGCAACTGCGGGCCTTTGATCTCTATGTGCTGGCGGGTATCCTTGGCATCGCGGTTATTGTCAGCATCGTTCCAGCCTGGCGTGCATACCGGAATTCGCTCGCCGATGGTCTGACGGTAAGGCTTTAGTGCGCCAAGGCTCTAAAATGGAGGGAACATGAGCATTTCGAATCGACTCATTCGGCGAGGGCTCGCGGTGACGCTGCTTCTCAGCGGAATTGCGATTGCGGACGATGCCCGTGAACTCACCTGGGACGACCTGATTCCCGATGCCGGAGCGACCGATCAGCCGGGGGACAACGCGTTCGACGATCCGTTTGCGATGCCCGCCTTTCCCACGGGCGTGGTCGAAGAGCTCAACGGCGTCCTGGTGAAGATTCCAGGATTCGTTGTGCCCCTGGAAGTCTCCAATGAGGGCAAGGTCAGCGAATTCCTCCTGGTGCCTTATTTCGGGGCATGCATTCACTATCCGCCGCCCCCCGCCAACCAGATTGTTTACATTACGGCGGAACAGCCCATGGACCTCGAATCGACCTGGGAGCCGATCTGGGCGACGGGCGAACTCAGGACGGAGTTTCGCGAGTCCGATCTCGCCTACTCGGGCTACACGATGGCGGCTCAGGCAATAGAAATATACGAGTACTGACTGATATAGCGCCCTGAGATTTCGTGATACCCTCTTTCTCGGGTGTATTGCCCGCTTGGGGTCTATCGGGAGAAGGGGCATGAAGAAGCTTTCGCTTTCTTTGGTGCTGAGTGGCACTGTGTTGTTCGTATTCACCAGCGTCACTGCCCCGCCCGCTTCAGCCCAGGGCGCCGCTGCCGAAGGCGCCCTGGAAGAAATCATCGTGACGGCCCGCAAGCGCGACGAGTCGCTGCGCGAGATTCCCGAATCCGTCTCGGCCATTTCCGGTTTCGAGCTGGAACAGGGACACATCACGCATATCAACGACATCGGCCTTAAGGTCACCAACCTGAACCTGTCGGCCCGCGCGGACGGGAATCCGAACGTGACCATCAGGGGGGTCGGGTCCTTCGGCAACACGCACGGCGTGGGTTTCTACGTGGACGGCACCCAGATCTTTGTTGATGCTTCGGCCGAGTTCGGCGACATGGAACGCGTCGAGGTGCTGAAGGGCCCGCAGGGCACGCTGTACGGCGGCAACAACATTGGCGGCGCGGTCAAGTTCGTGACCCGGCGTCCGGAGCTGGGAGAGACCAGCGCCGAGCTGGAAGTGGAAGCCGGCGGGCAAAGCATGATGAACTTCGAGGGGGTCGTGAACCTGCCGCTGGGCGACGCCGCCGCCGTCAGGGTTTTCGCCTACTCGAAGCAGGACGACGGCTTTGTGAAGGCGGTTGCTCCAGAGCGGCGCAACGGCCGGTCCAACGAGACCGACACGCTCTGGCCGTACGGGATTCCCGCGAACAATCCGGGCGCGCCGAACATGTACCGCGAGGACGTGACCGAGACGTGGCGCAAGTATCCCAACGAGCGCGACGAAATCGGTTTTCGCGTATCGGTGCAGGCGGAGCTGGCCGAGAACACGACGCTGTATGCCGCCGTGCGGCATAACGAACTGGACGCCGGCAACAACAACTGGCGGGTCGAAGACGGCAACAACCTGACCTACAACCGCGATCGCGAACTGACCTTCGCGGGCCGCAACGACCGACAGACCACCGGCGGGCTGCTGGAGATCAGCCACGACCTTGCGGGCCTGGGCAACTTCACGTATCTGGGCGCGGTCACCGATGCGGAGGGCTTGCGGACCACGGACCTGGACGTCAGTTCAGAAGTCGGATTCGACCTGGTGCGTCCGGAATTCACCGACGTTCAGACGCATGAGTTCCGCTTTACGTCGGAAGGCGAAGGCCCGCTCGAGTGGCAGGCCGGTGCCTACTACGCCCGTTGGGAAAACGAATGGGATTCTTGGGCCACGTTTTACGGTACTACCGAGGTGCTGTGCCATCTTTTCGGTGACTGCGGCCGGCCGGGTTCGCTGGGCATCCTGGAGCCCTTGAGTCCGGCGGAGCGCAACGCGCTTCCGAGCCCCGACGCGGACCCGCGGCTGGGCACGCCCGTGCAGACGCCAAGCTACGAACAGGAAATCATGAACCGCCTGTACTTTCCGTTCGAGAACCGGGACCGGGAACGCACCAACAAGGCGCTGTTCATTACCGCGAGCTACCGGCTGGACGACAACTGGGAAATCGGCATCGGCGCGCGCCTGGACGACTGGAACGCGGACACGCTGGACCGCAACCGCGATTACTGGGTGACCACCACCGGGTTCTATCCGAACTACGAGAATTACCTGGAGCAGGGCGGCTCGGAATTCCTCCCCAAGGCGTCGATCTCCTACTTCACGGAAGCCGGAACGCACCTGTATTTCAGTTACGCACGCGGTTTCGAGCCCGGCAACTACAACCTCTACACTCAGGAAGGCATACCGTCGCTGGTTCCTTATGACAAGGAAACGGCGGACAACTACGAGGTCGGGATCAAGACCTCGCTGATGTTGGGTGATCGTCCCGTTGACCTGAACGTGGCGGCGTTCTTTATCGACTACACCGACCGCCAGTTCGAGTTGCAGAACCAGATATCGGTGGGCGGCATCATCGAGAACATCCTCAACGCCGGCAGTTCCACGCAATACGGCGCCGAGATGGACTTCACCTGGGCCGTGAGCGACGAGCTGACCATCAGCGGCGGCGCCGGCCTGGTGGAGGCGGACTTCGACGAGGACAGTTCAGTGTTCGACGTGATCAACCGCTTCAGCGAGGTGGACAGTCATTTCCCGCCCTGGATCTCCAAGAGTTCGGTGAACCTGGCGGCGCAGTACCGCAGGCCGCTGACGGGGGGAATGGAGTTGTTGATCCGTGGGACCATGCTGGCCAAGGGCCCGTTCTGGTTCAATACGGAGAACACCGTCAAGCATCCGGGCTACCAGGTGTTCAACCTGCGGGTGGGCGTGGAAACCGACCGCTGGTCATTGGCGGTCAACGTGCGCAACCTGTTCGACGAGGGCTACTACACCGACGGGTCGTTGTGGCCCGGGGACTCGGTTCCGGGGCGGGATCGCAACGATCCGATCGGCTTGACCTTCAACCCCGTAATCGGCACGCTGGGGCAGCCCCGCCTGGCCACGTTCATCGCCCGGGTCAAGTTCTGAATTCCGACTGAGGAGGTTAAATGTCCGACGAATCCAACGTGCAGGAGGGGCAGGTCGTATCGGTCCCCGAGACAAAAGGCTATGTCATGAACCAGACGATGTTGCGGATCAAGGACCCGCAACGGTCGCTGGACTTCTATTCCCGGGTCCTGGGGATGACGCTGATCAAGGAATTCCGGTTTCCGGAAATGGAGTTCTCGCTGTATTTCATGGGCTACGTTACGGACGACGACGAGCCGATTCCCGACGGTGCGGAGGCGCGCGCGGCCTATGCCTTCCGCCAGAAGGCGATGATCGAGTTGACTCACAACTGGGGCACGGAGAGCGACGACAATTTCGCCGGCTACCACGACGGCAACGCAGACCCGCGCGGCTTCGGTCACATAGGTCTGTCGGTTCCGGATGTATATGAAGCCTGCAAGCGCTTCGAGGAATTGGGCGTGGAGTTCGTCAAGCGCCCGGACGACGGCAAGATGAAAGGCCTGGCCTTTATCAAGGATCCCGACGGCTACTGGATCGAAATCCTCGAGGCCGACAGTTGCGGCTCGATGGCCGTCGCCATGACCGGCTGAGCTAGGCGGGAATTACGCGGCCGGGGTTGAGGATGCCCCTGGGGTCGAGGGCCTGCTTCAGGCGCCTCATCAGTTCGACTTCTTCCGGGCTGCGCGAAAGGTGCAGGTAGTCGCGCTTGAGCACGCCGATGCCGTGCTCGGCCGAAACCGAGCCGCCGTGCGCGCCGGTCAGGCGGTAGCCGATGTCGAAGATGGTCTTGAGATCGCCCTCGCGGCGCGTGCTCACGAACAGGTGCAGGTTGTTGTCGCCGATATGGCCGAACACGAGATTGATCGCGTCCGGCAGAGCTTCCTTGAGTTCCGTGTCGAACTCGTCCAGAAAGTCGGCCATCTCGGCGATGTCCATGCTGACGTCCAGGCTGGCGTAAGGCAGGAGGTCGGCGGTGATTTCGGCCACGCCGTCGCGGATGTTCCAGAACGATTGCCGGTCCTTTTCCGACTGCGCGATCGCCGCGTCGTCAATCAGTCCGGCTTCAAGCGCGCCGGCCAGTACTTCCTCGAATCGCCGGCTGTCCGATTCCTGATTTGAGCCTTCCGCTTCCACCAGCGCGTAAATCGGGTAATCCCGGTCGAAAGGCGAACGCAGGCTGTCGCTGTGCCCGATCACACGGTCGAAGTAGGGCGACCACATAACCTCGTATGCGCTGACCGAACCGCCGAGTTTGCCCTGCAGTTCACGCAGCAGCATGACGGCGGGATCGAACGATCGCACCGCGCACAGGGCCGTGCAAGTGCTTTCAAGCTTCGGATAGAGACGCAATACCGCGCGCGTAATGACGCCGAGCGTTCCTTCCGTGCCCACGAACAATTGCTTCAGGTCGTAACCGGCGTTGTTCTTGAGCATCTTGTTCAGCGAGCTGATGATCGTTCCGTCCGCCAGCACCGCTTCCAGTCCCAGCACCAGGTTGCGGGTCATGCCGAAGCGGATGACCTGGTTGCCGCCCGCATTGGTGGCGATTGCCCCGCCGATATGGCAGGAACCGCGCGCGCCGAAGTCCAGCGGCAGATGAAATCCCGCATCCCGCGCCGCTTCCTGGATGACCTGCAGCGGAGTTCCCGCCCAGGCGGTTACGGTCATGGCGGCTGCGTCCAGCTCCTCTATGCCGTTGAGCCGCTCGAGTGAAAGCGCCAACTCGCCCGCCTGCGGCGTGGCGCCGCCGGCCAGGCCCGTCATGCCGCCCTGCACTACCACCGGCTGCCCCAGTTCGTGGCAGGTCTTCAGCAAACGCGACACTTCTTCCGTGGAGGCGGGGCGCACCACCGCCGACGGCCGGAAAGCGTTTTCCGCGGTGAAGTCCACGCTGTAGCGCTCACCCACGGAGTCACCGGTCATCAGGGAATGACCCTGCCGGCTGAGAACGGCGATGGTGTTGTCGGTGAGGGGTGCGCTCAAGCCGGAACTCCGTCTGCGCCGACAGTCTCGGCGGCAATCCATTATGGCGCAAGCGGATCGGCGACGGGATCGCGCGTGCTTGATTCAGGCCGGGATTTATGCAGAATCAGTAGTTCGGTCAGTATTGGGGGACGCCAGGATGCTGAAGTTCTCAAGAAACCTTGCGTGGCTTGGATCAATAGCTGCGATTTCCGTTTTTTCCATTTCTCTACTGCCGGCAGGGACGGCGATAGCACAGGAGGGCGCCGCCGGGGAAATTGAAGAGATTGTGGTGACCGCGCGGAAACGCGCGGAGAGCCTGCTTGAGATTCCCGAGTCCGTGTCCGTGATCACCGGCGCGGACATCGACCGCCAGAACATCTGGGGTTTGGAGGACGTGGGCTTCCAGGTGCCCAATCTCAATCTGTCCACCCGGCTCGACGGTTTCCCCAACGTGTCGGTCCGCGGCCTGGGCGCTTTCGGCAACACGCAGGGCGTGGGCTTCTACCTCGACGACGTGCAGCTGTTTTCAGACGCGTCCTCGCGCTTCGGCGACCTGGAGCGCATTGAGGTGCTGAAAGGGCCGCAGGGCACGCTCTACGGAGGCAGCAACATCGGCGGCGCGATCAAGTTCGTGAGCGCACGGCCCGATCCCGAGTCCATGTTCGGCCGCGTCAAGGGCGTGGCGGGCGACCAGGGCGTCCTGGATATTGAAGGCAGCCTCAATCTGCCGCTCGGACAGGGCGACTGGGCCATGCGGGTGTTCGCATTCTGGGCCAACAACGACGGCTATCTCAGCAACCCGAACCCGGCGAGGCTTAACGGCATTGCCGGCAACAACGACGAGGACATCGGCAGTACGGAAGAATCCGGCGCGCGCGTTTCGCTGGCCGGCCCGCTTGGCGACAACCTGTCCGCGTATGTTTCCGTGCGCTTCAACGACTTCGAAGGTCCAAACAACACCTGGATCCGGGAACTGGACGAGAACGATCTCCAGCACCCGAACGTTGTTCCCGCAAGCATCAATCCCCGCCATGAACGCGATACCACCTCGGGCATGGTGGAGCTGACCTGGGAGCTGGACGGCTTCGACATCACGTCGGTTTCGTCGTGGACCACCACCGAGAGCACCCGCTTTACCGACCTCGACCAGAAGGAGGAGTACCTGCTGTCGCTGATCCGGCCGGAAGACATGGACGTGCTGACCCAGGAAATCCGCTTCACTTCCACGGACGAAGGGGCATTTCAATGGCTGGGCGGCGTGTACTACTCGAAGTACGACGAGGAGATGGATTCCGACCTGATCTGGTACGACACCGTGATCTTCGCGGACGGCAATATCGACGGGCCGCTGGGCTGCGCGGCGGGACTGCTGTGCACCGGCGTCTGGGCCGGCGAGACCGTGACCGAGGCGGAGGAAACCGGCGACGTCGTGATGACTCCGTTCGAGAAGCGCATGCGCGACAAGAGTCACCTCGCCGCGTTCGTCAACGCCACTTACGACATGGGCGAATGGGAGCTCGGAGTGGGATTGCGCGCCGACCGCTGGAAGAACGACACGCTGCGCTTCAGCACCAACCACACGGGCAGTGACAGCGGCACGGAGATTCTGCCGAGGGTGTCCGTAACGCGCTGGCTGAGTGAAGATTCCATGCTCTACGGCACGGTCGCCCGCGGTTTCGAACCGGGCGGCTTCAATATCAGCGAGGACGTTCCGGACCACTTGCCGGCTTTCGATGCCGAGGACGCCACCAATTTCGAGGCCGGCTGGAAAGGCCGCCTGATGGATGGCCGGGGGTCGGCGTCGGTCGCGGCCTATTTCATCGACTACAACCAGCGCCAGATCGAAACGCAGGTTCCCGCCGTCGGGGCAGGAATCGTGGAGTTGATCAACAATGTGGGCGATTCCAAGCAGTTCGGCGTTGAGGCGGAAGTAAGCGTCGCGGTGAGCGAGTCGCTTTCGGTAGCCGTCTCGGCCGGCTGGATCGAAGCCGAATGGGACAGCGGCACGAGCGTGGTGGTCGGCGCCAATGACGACGGCAGCCCCATAATGAAAGACATCGGCGGGGATACGCCGCCGGTCACGCCCGACTTCAGCTGGAACGTGTCCGCCGACTACAGCGTTCCCCTGGCGAACGGCATGGATTTCATCGCCAGCGGGCAGATCAGCCACAACGGGAAATACACGGGATTGCGCCTGTCCGATCCGCCGGGCGTCAGTGTGGTCAACCCCAGCTTCACCCTGGTGGGTGTGCAGGCAGGCGTTGCCGGCGAGAACTGGCAGTTGACGCTCAACGTCGAGAACCTGACCGACGAGGACTACTACACGGACGTGCAGACCTTCCCGGACTTCTTCTTCCTGGACGGGGACGCGGACGAGATCATCGTTATCGGCACGCTGGGACAGCCCCGCCTGGTGACGGCGAGTTTCAGCTACTCGTTCTGAACGGGAACTGACACCTCGACAAAGCGAAAGCCCGGTAACCCCGGGCTTTCGTTTATCGGGACGCCTTCGTTACCGGATTACGCGGGGGCGATGATCCGCTCGACCGCGCACGCCAGCACCTTCAGTCCCAGCACGATGTCTTCCTCGCGCGTGTCTTCCGAGATGTCGTGGCTTCGCCCGCCGATGCTGGGCACGAACATCATCGCCGACGGGATCAATGGCGCGAGCATCGTGGCGTCGTGTCCGGCGCCGCTGGGCATTCGCATGCTGGATGCGCCCAGGTCGGCGGCGGCCTCCTCCAGGTGGCTCAGGATGGATTCGTCCATCGGGTTCGGACGGACGCCCGCGCCCGCGACGACCTCCGCGGAGACGCGGTGCCTGTTCGCCACGCGCTTGGCGCTTTCGCCGATATATCGCCGGATGCGGTCCAGCACGGTCTCCGACGGATCGCGGTACTCCACGCCCAGGCGGGCCTGTCGGGTCACGACGTTGTAGGCGCCCGGGTCCATCGCCGCGATCCCCAGGTTCCAGACGGTCCGGTCGCCGCCTTCCTCGCGGCAGAAGCGCGCGAAATCGTCAGCGAACGCATACAGGGCTGCAGCCGCGTCGCGACGCAGTGCCATGGGCGTGGTGCCTGCGTGATCGGCCTGGCCCGTGAAAACGACTTCGCAGCGGGACACGCCAACGATGTCCGTCACCAGTCCGATCTGCTTTCCGGCGGTCTCCAGCACCGGGCCTTGTTCGATGTGCGCCTCGAGGTAGGCCGCGTGTCGCTCCGGCTCGCATCGCAGCAGTTCGCGACCCGCGTAGCCGGCGGCCTGTAGTGCGCTTTCCAGTTTCTCGCCGCGTTCGTCGGTGAGCTTGCCGAAATCGGACTCGGTCACTTTTCCGGTAAACGCGGCGCTCCCCATCAACCCGGCGAAACGCCCTTCCTCGTCGATGAAGGAAATCACCTCCACGCCCGCGTCGTCGGACCGGCCAGTCTCCACGTAGGCGCGCGCAATCTCCAGCCCGAAGATCACTCCCATGGAACCGTCCAGCCACCCGCCCTTGGGCACCGAATCGGTGTGCGAGCCGATCAGTATGTGCCTGCGGCTCCCGGGAGTGCGCCCGGCCACGCTGCCGATTCCGTCGATCTGCGCATCGAGCCCCGCGGCCCGCATTCGCTCAAGAAGCCAGTTGCGAGCGGCCAGGTCCTCGGGTGTAAGCGAGCGCCGGTTGACCCCGGTGCCCAGCTTGCCGAACTCCGCCAGCGCACGCAGGTCCGCGAGCATCCGCTGCGGATCGATCGGCAGCATCGCGCCGCCCTCCGTTTGATGAACGATCAGGCTATTTCTTGCGCTTCAACTCGATCGTTACGTGGTTCTCTTCGCTGATCTTCCCGTCCTGCATGCTCCACCAGCGGGTGGTCAGGCGATCATCGCCACGGAAAACATATTCGGCGTGGTGCATGTGATTGGCGTCGGGCGAAGCCAGGTTGGTGACGCTCTCGAACTGCAACTCAATGCGGTTTTCGTCCTCCGTCGCCTTCACTTCCATGCGGGGCTGGTTGCCGGCGGCGCAGTAGTGGGTCATCAGCACCCGGTCGCCGTCGGCATGGTACATGTTGACCATTTCGTATCCTTCGGGACTGCCGGGCGCCATCACCTCCACCAGGGCGGAGCCGGCCGCCGTGACCCGGAAGGTGGAGCCGATAATGTCGGACTCCTCACCGTTTTCGTCCAGATACATCCAGTCGCCTTCCAGCGCGGCGAGTTTCTCCATCACGCTCTTTTCGTCCGCCGCGGCGGCGCCACCCGTCAGCATCAACGCCAGCAGCGTCGCGCCGGAAATTGCAGTTCTGATTTTCATAAGTGTCCTCTCTTCGGTATTTTGGTCAGTCCAGCAGCAGGCCGCCGGATATGTTGGCTATTGTGCCTGTCATGTGCCCGGCCGCGTCGGAGCACAGAAAATCCGTCATCGCCGCGCATTCCTCGGCGGTGCCGAGCCGGCCCAGCGGCGCCCGCTCGGCCAAAAGAGCGCGCCGCTCCGGCCCGAGACGGTCGAGCATTGGCGTATCGATCGGGCCGGGCGCGATCGCGTTGACCCGTATGCCGTCGGCCGCCCACTCGCGGGCCAGGTAGCGGACGACGCCGATGATTCCGGCCTTGGCCGCCGTATAGGCGGGGCCGGAAAGCTCGTTGCCGCCGTTGATCGCATTCGTCGACGAATACATCAGCATGGCGCCGCGGGTCTGCTTGAGATAGGGATGCACGGCGCGCGCCAGCAGAAACGTCGAAGTGAGATTCACGTCTACGATCCGGTTCCAGTCCTCCAGCGACACGTCCACGAACGGCCCCTCGCCGGTGATCCCCACGGTGTGCACCACCCAGCGCGGCGGACCCAGTTCCCCGGCGCACCGCGCGACGGCCTCTGCGACCTGCGCTTCGTCGGTTGCTTCCGCCGGCAGCGAGAGGCCGGCCGGCGCCTGCTGCCCCGGCAAAACCATCGCCCCCACCGCCAGCCCACGCTCGACGAACCGCTGCACGACGGCCGAGCCGATGCCGCCGGCCGCACCCGTTACCAGCGCACACTCCATGCTGCCCGTCACTCCGCTCTCCCGGCGGATTCGATCAAGGTCAGGCGGCCTTGGGTACCACAAGCGCGGCCTGGATGCCGTCGAGCATGCTCCAGCGCAGCGAAGCGGACGCCCGAACCGCGGCGATGGCGCGCTCCTGGAGGGCCTCGGTGGTGGCGTAGCGGTCGGTCAGTTCCAGGCCGATGTGGGCGTGTTCCTCGTCGCCCTCGATATGCACGTGGAAGAACTCCATGTCGTCCTCGCTGAACCCCATCTTGCGCATCGCCTTGACGTAGGCGGGATAAAGCGTGGGCAACTGGCCTTCCAGCGCAACCATGATGCCGGCGGCCGATTCCGCCAGGTGGCGAATCGTGGACAGCTCCCAGATCCAGGCGCGCATGGCCCGCGTGGTCGGGAGGATTTCGTCGCGCAGGTCCGCATTGACGACGTCGTCGCGCGACAGGCCGCAGGCCTCGGCGAACTTGACCAGCAGGTCCGGATGCCGTTTTTCCGGCGTCTCCGGCATTTCCTCGCCCAGCAGGTTCTCCAGCAGGTGCTGGCGGGCGTCAAGGTCCGGCAGCCGGGCATAAAGCGCGGCGAACTGCTGCGGGATGGGGTCGATGTAGTAATAGTGCTGCACCGCGTAACGCCCCAGTTGTTCGCGCGAAAGGGCGCCCTGCGCCCACATCCGGCTGAATGGGTGTCCGCCGCCGTGGCGCGGCTTGCGCGCGGCTTCCAGAGCGTCGAAAAAGTCTTGTTTGTTCAACATGGGTCGGTTTTCTCCTAGTGCATTTCCTCGCCGCCGGTCACGTTCAGCGAGTCGCCGTTGATGTAGATGGCCTGGTCGGAACAAAGGAACGCAACGGCGTTGGCGGTGTCCGCGACCTTGCCCTCGCGGCGCATCGGATTGCGCGTGCGGATATTGTCGATGTACTGCTCCAGCGTCAGGCCGAAGTGATTGGAAAAATAGTCGTTCTGGACGGCGCCCAGCCCGGTCGTGACGTGGTTGGGACAGACGGCGTTTACGGTGATCCCGTGAGGGCCCAGCTCCAGGGCGCAGGTGCGGGTCAGCCCGACAAGGCCGTGCTTGGAGGCCGTGTAGGCGGCCATGTGCGGGAAACTGGATTTCGCCGCCTGGCTTGCGATGTTGATGACGCGCCCGCCTTCGCCCTGGCTGATCATCCGGCGGGCGGCGTGCTTGGTGCAGAGGAAGGGGCCTTTCAGGTTCACGTCCAGGACCGCGTTCCACTTGTCTTCCGACAGCTCGGTACAGGCGTCGATCAGGTAGCCGATCCCGGCGTTGTTGACCAGGATGTCCAGGCGGCCGAAGCTTTCCACGGCGTGCGCCACCGCGGCCTCCACCTGGGACTCGTCGCGCACATCCAGCGGGAAGGCGTCGGCGACGCCTCCCCGGTCCCGGATACCCTGCACCACGGCCCGCATGGAATCGGTGGCGCCGATGTGCTTGTCGGGCATGTGTTCGTCCGGCGACTCCCCCAGGTCCGTGATCAGTACGCTGGCCCCGCACTCGGCCAGCTTCGAGGCGATGCCTTCGCCGAGTCCGCGGGCGCGGCCGGCGCCGGTAACGAGCGCAACCTTGCCGCTCAGGTCGTAATTTTTCATGGAGCGGATTTTAGCCGCTAATCGGAGAGGACTTAAGCCTGCACGGGCGGCTCACGACAGCGCCTGCGAGAAGATCTCCGCGCAGCGTTCCACGACGGCACGCCGCCACAGGGGATCGTCCGGAAGGTGGTGCCGGAGCATGGCGGCGTCGACTTTCCGGCGCCGCGCCGTGCCGTAATCTCCCCGCACTTCCGCCCAATGCGACTCGATTATCGCTCGCAGGCCTTCGTCGAGCGGGTAGGTGCCGAGTTCCAGTACGATCGAGGTGAGTTCCCGGCCGGACAACGCACGCTCATAGCCGTCCGCGCAATGACCGAGCGCATCGCGGTATTCACCGGCCTGGGCATCCCGCGGAGCGATCAGGTCCTGGCCGAAACGCCGGCGGGCCAGCGCCAGCGCCTTGCCCGTGTGCATGCACACGACCATGCCTGCGCCGAACGCCCCCGCGCCGGAGTGCAGGTCCACGATCGTCACGCGATTTGCGCCGCGGGCCTCATCCCGAAGAATCCGCAGCAGGACGCGATGCGCCCATAGCGGCCGGGTTCCGCCGAATCCGAAACCGTCTTCATGCCGGTACTGGCCGTCCATGAGGGCCTGGACGAAACGCCGCTTGCCCATTTCTTCCATGAGGCGTTCCATCGCCGAATAGTCTTCGCCCGCCATCAACGTGGCGTGCACCCGCTCGTATTCGTGAGCGCCGGCGTCAAGCGAATCGAAGTCGGGAAAATTCCGGCACAGGTCCACCAGGTCTTCGGCGGTGCGCGTCATGCGCCAGGCCCCCACCGGGTTCACGCCATGAATCATAAGCACCGCGGTCCCGTCGGGCAGGTTTTTGCAGTGCCCGCCCCGGATAAGGCCGACCTGACAGCCGGATCCGGCCATCAACTCCACCCCGTGCACGCCTGATGTGAGGACCAGCAGGTGTTCGGGCTCCTCCGCTCCGGTTCGCGCCACTTCTACCGTCAGCGGGACCTTTGTAAAATCCTGTAACGGGTGGGTCAGGCTGCGGAGGGTGAAGTCGGCGCCATGCGCGGCGGCAATAAATTCCGCGCGCGCGTCCGCTAGAGACGTCCTGAAACAGTCGTCGACGGAAAAGACCATCACTCGTCCCCGGAAACCCCGGTCAGCAGATCTGCCGCCTTCTCTCCGATCATGATCGCCGTCGCATTGGTGTTGGCGGCCGGCAGTGTGGGCATGATGGACGCGTCGGCGACCCAGAGTCCCTCCAGCCCGCGAACGCGCAGGCGATGATCCACCACCGCATCGTCATCATTTCCCATGCGGCATGTTCCCACGGGATGAAACATGGGAAAGGCTTCCTGGCGGATGTATTTTTCCCAATCGGCATCGGATTCGAGTTCCCGCCCCGGTTCGCGCAGCCCTGAAAAAGAGCCTTTCAGCGCGTCCATTCGGACAATGCGCTGGGCGATGCGGCATCCTTCCATCAGCTGCTGCACGTCTTCCCGAGCGCCAAGTAATTCGTGCTCGATTCTCGGCGGAGCGGCTGGATCGGCGGAACGCAACAGGACCTGTCCCCTGGAGCCCGGTCGCATTACGCCGACCGCCACCCCGAAGGTCTGTCCGCGGTGAAGCGAAGGCACGTCCTGCGCGAAGTCGATCGTAAACGGAGACATGATGATCTGAACGTTGGGCGCGGCCAGATCAGCGCGGGTGCGAACGAAGGCCTGCGCATGTCCGACCCCGCTGCTGATGGGTCCCTCTCCCCGCGCCAGGTACCGGATCGCGTGGATGACATTGCGCAGAGGCCCCATGGCGGCGCCCAGGGATCCGCCCGTAGCGTTGTACGATAGCCGCAGGCCCGGATGCTCCTGCAGGTTCGCACCTACGCCGGGCAGTTCGCGCGTGACCGGAATGCCCAGTTCCGCGAGCGCGTGGGCATTGCCTATGCCCGACAACATCAGCAGCTTCGGAGTTCCGAGCGCGCCCGCGCACAAGACGATCCCGCGGCGCGCTTTGACCTGCCGAATTTGCCGCTTGTACCGGTATCGAACGGCGCTTGCGCGCTGCCCCTCGACTACGATGTCGGTTGCCCTCGCATGCAACTGAACGCGCAGTGAGGACGGGCGCCCGCGAGTCGGCAGGTAGGCGCTTGCCGCCGAATGCCGCAACCCCCGTTTTTGCGAGAACTGGACCCGTCCCGCGCCTTCACGGCTCGGGCCGTTGAAATCCGGGTTGGGCGGAATGCCCGCCTGCTCGCAGGCCGCAAGCCAGGCTTCGGTGAGCGGCGATTCCGCCCGGTTTGACGAAACATGCTGCGGACCGCCTACACCGCGGTCCGGCGCGGCGCCCGCCTCGTTGTGCTCAAGGCGCCGGAACAGTGGCAGCACGCTCGTATAGTCCCATCCCGGGTTGCCCAGTTCCGCCCAGTGGTCATAGTCCCCGGGATGGCCCCGCACGAACATCATGCCGTTGATCGCGCTGCCTCCGCCCAGGCATTTGCCGGCCGGCCATTGATCCGGGCGTCCGTTCCGCGATGCGTCGTCCTCCACCGGGTACATCCAGTTGAATCGGCGGTTGAAGATCGCCTTGCCGCTGGCCGCGGGCAGCAGCACGTAAGGATGTCGCCCGGAACCGCCGGCCTCGAGGAGCAGAACCGATCCAGCGCCGCGTTCCGCGAGGCGCGCCGCCAGCGCGCAACCTGCCGAGCCGCCGCCCACGACAATCCAATCCGCCTGCTCGCGCAACTAGTCCTCGACGATGTTGCGGCGCGAAGAGCGGTGCCAATGCAATTGAAACACGTCCGGGCGGGCGTAGTGTCCCACGCCGTCCACCAGCCACTTGGCGTCGCGTATGCCTTCCAGGTCGATCGTGGCGCAGACCAGCGTTTCTTCCTCGAATACCGGTTCCACCACATAAGCGCCGTCGGGCCCGATGATGGAACTGCCTCCACGCATCTCCCAACGGGCCGCCGCGCCGCCGGGGTCGGGAATATGCGGGGGCAGGCGGGACTTGCCCATGACCTCGCGGGCCACCACCACGAAGCACGCGTTCTCATGCGCAAGGTGACGGCAGGACGCATCGATGACGGGATCGAGAAAACGATGCCCCGGCCAGCCCGCGGCGTGCACCTCGACCGAATGGTTGTTGAGCAGAAAACGCGCCGGCGCCATCTGGTGCTCGAAGCAGATCAGCCCGCTTACCCGCGCTCCCGCCATGTCATGGGCAAGCAGATCCGATCCGTCGCCCCGTCCGTGAACCAGGCGCTCGGTCGCGGTCGGAACCAGCTTGCGGTGGCTTCCCTGCAGTTCTCCGCGGGCATCGATGAACACCTGCGTGTTGTAGACACTTCCCGCACCGCTCTCGTTCGCGCCGATGACCAGGGCGACTCCGTGTTCTTTCGCGGCGTCGCACAGGGCGTTGATTTCCGGTCCGGGAATCTTCACCGCGCTGCGCTGGAAGGCGCGGCGGCAGGCGGCAAATTCCGGAGAACTGATTTGCAGGCTGGCCCAGTACGGATAGCCGCAAAGCCAGGTTTCCGGAAAGACCAGCAATTGCACGTCTTTCGAGCCCGCATCGGCGATGATTTCCACCGCGCGCCCGGTCGCGCCCGGCAGATCGTGATAGACCGGGGCGAATTGCGCGGCGGCGACCTTGAGTTCCCGCCTGGGTTCCGAGCGGTCAGCCGTTGACATCGATCACTACTCGTCCGCTGATCCGCCCGCGAAGGATTTCGTCCGCCAGCTCCGGAAGATCGGACATCGGCGCCACCCGGTAGATGTCCTTCAATGCCGCGGGATCAATCAGGTCGGCAAGAGCGGCCCAGGCGCGCCGGCGCCGCTCTTGGGAGGCCATTACGGAATCGATGCCTCTCAGCGTGACGCCGCGCAGGATAAAAGGCATGACCGTGGCCGGGAGACGGAAACCGCCGGCCAGGCCCACCGCCGCGGCCAGCCCGCCGCGCCGGGTTTGCGCCAGCGCGGTCGCCAGGGTCGTCCCGCCGACGGAATCGATCACCGCGGCCCAGTTCTCGGACTCGAGCGGGCGCGAATCCCGCGCCAGCTCCTCCCGCGCGATCGTGTTCGCGGCGCCCAGCGATTCAAGAAACCCTGCTCCGTCGGGCTTTCCCGTAACGCCGGTCACCTGGTAGCCGAGGCGGGCCAACAGCATCACCGATACCGCGCCCACCCCGCCGGTCGCTCCGGTCACCAGTGCGGGGCCGGAGTCAGGCGTGACGCCGGCGTCTTCAATGGCATGAACGCCCAGCATGGCGGTGTAGCCGGCAGTACCCAGCGCCATTGCCTGCTCGGCCGTGAAGGCATCGGGAACCGGCACCAGCCAGTCGCCCCGGAGGCGCTGCCGCTGCGCGTAGCCGCCCCAGTATTTTTCCGACAGTTCGTAGCCGTTCACCAGCACGCGCTCGCCCGGCTGGAATCGTCCATCGCGGGATTCGCGCACGACTCCGGCCAGGTCGATGCCGCACACCATGGGCAGCCGCCGGCAAATCCTGCCGCGCCCGCTTACCGCCAGGCCGTCCTTGTAATTGAGGGTGGAATGGCTGATTTCCACGAGTACGTCCTCGTCGGGAAGATCAGGCAGGGCAAGGGTCTCCAGTTGCCCCTGGACCTTTCCGTCCCGCTCCCGCGCCACTATGGCCTGGATGGTGTCGCTCAAGCTCTTGCTCCCTTGTCAGTCGGCCGCGGCCGCCACGATGCCCCGAATCGGCATGTGAATCAAGCGAGGCGGCGCAAGTACTCCGCCTTGAGAAGGCGTTTCCTGATTTTGCCGGTGTCCTCGCGTGGCAGTTTCGGGTGAAAGTGGATTTCCCGGGGGACCTTGAATCGCGCCAGCTTTTGCACGAGAAACTCATGAACGGACTTCGCGTCCGGTGAATCCGCCTTGTCGTCGCGTTGCAGCACCGCAACCAGCCGCTCGCCGAAGTCCGGATCCGGAACTCCGAACACCGCCGAGTCCCCGATCCCGGGACACGCCGCCAGCGCGGCTTCGATCTCCGCCGGATAGATATTCACGCCGCCGGAAATGACCATGTCGGTCTTGCGTCCCGTGATATACAGATAGCCGTCGTTCGCCAGGTATCCGAGGTCACCGGTGGCCATGTAATCGCCGCGCCGCATTCGCCGCGTCTCATCGTCCGCCCGGTGGTAGCTGACGTAGGGCGTGAGACTGCTGCGCACGCAGATCTCCCCGGTCTTTCCCGCCGGCGCCTGCGACCCGTCCGCGGCGGCGATCCTGAGATCAATGCCTTCCGCCGCCTTTCCCACGCTGCCGGGATGAGCGCGCCACTGCCTGCTGTCGCAGGTCGTCAATATGCCGGTCTCGGTCATTGCGTAGTAATCGACAAGGACGTCACCCCACCAATCGAGCATCCGCCGCTTCAGCTCCGGCGGGCAGGGCGCCGCTCCGTGGCTGACGTGCCGCAGACTGCCGGGGTCGAACCGGCTTCGGATGCGCCTCGGCAGCGACAGCAGGCGCGCGAACATCGTCGGCGTCATGTACAGGTGCGTAATCCGGTGGGCGACGACCAGGCGCAGGAGTTCCTCGGCGTCAAACCGCGGCTGCATCACCAGCAGCCCTCCGGTCCGCAATACCAGGTTCGCGTAGGCATTCGGCGCCGAGTGATAAAGGGGCCCGGTAACAAGGGCCCTGATCCCTCCGCCGCTGAGCCCCCAGGCGCGCACGCTTCTCCGTGCGACCTCGGCGACGGCCGCGGGGGGCGCCGAAATCCGGGAGACGCCCTTGGGATCGCCGGACGTGCCGGAGGTGTAAAACAAGTTGTCGCCCGGTCCGGCCGGCTCATCGGTCCACGGGGGATACCCTCGAATCCAGTCGCGCCAGAGCGGTATGCCCTCTGGTGGAGCGTTTTCGGGCAGGCCATATGCCTCGCGCAGTTCGGGCGGCGTTGCAACGCACACGGGTTTCAGCAATCCACAAGCCTCAAGCAGTTCGCTACTCAGCAGGTCCGAATGCGCCACCATCGCGCGCGCGCCGCTGTGATCGAGAATCCGCTTGAGTTCGCCCGCCGTGAGGTGCCAGTTCAGCGGGACGCTGACGGCATTCAGCAGGGTGGCCGCTCGCATGGCCTCGAAATAGGCGAAATCGTTGCGCATCAGCAGAGCCAGTCGGTCTCCGGCGCCCAGCCCGAACTCGCGAAGGGCGCCTGCGGCCCGGCGTGCGCGGCGATCGAGTTGCGCGTATGAAATACTGCGTTCCCCGCTGATCAGCGCGGGCGTCTGATCGTCGGTGGTCATGCGGAAAGAAAGCCGGCGAAACGCCCGTCGGGGTCGCGCTCAGCGCGCAGGTCCGAAAGCCGGCGCCAGGCGCGTGGCGAAAAGCAGGCCTGAATGCGCGGTTTTCCGCCGCGCACGTCCACCTCATTGATGTAGTGGCCAAGGCTGTGGTCGGTCAGCGCCCGCGAACTTTCCGCCAGCCAATCGAGTACGCGCCCGTCCAGGGCCTCATCCTGCCAGGCGGCGTAGCGTCCCATCCACACCGGCGCCATGAGCGAACAGGCAGCGTCTTCGGGCAGTCGCGGCGGGTTCTTGAAGAGGACCACGCAATGACTGTTGCGCGCCGGGGCGGCAGAAAAGGTCTGCGCCAGCGCGCGCACCGCTGCTTCGGGGGCGTCGCTCCAGTCGCTATCGACCAGGTATCGCCCATAGCCGAATTGCGTTGCGTAATCGATGCTTCCCAGTTGCAGGCGGTCCATGCTCACTTCACGGTGCGGAATGCTGAACAGCGCCTCCTGCATCAGCGGATGCCCGCTGAGCGGTGCCAGCGAGTCATGTGCCTCTTTCGTGCTTGCGGCAAAGCACACCGGCCGCAAGACGCAGATCCGCTCCGGCGGTTCCGTTCCGGCCGCTGCGCCGGGATCAGCCGCCAACAGCATCATCAGTTCGGTATTCGGCAAACCGTCCGATGCGAGCTGGGCAACCAGCGCGGCCACCTCGCCTGCACGATCGAGCGGAAATACATGCACACTCTCGGTTATGACGCCCGGCAAAGGGCCGGTTCGGAGGAAAAACCGGGTCACCACGCCCGGAAAGCCGTTTCCGGCGCCCCGCAGGGCCCAGAACAGGTCGGGGTCTTCCGTGCGGCTTACGTGTCGCGCACGGCCATTGGCGTCGACGATGTCGGCGCCCTCGATCCAGAAACAGGCCATTCCGCCCCATTCGTCGCCATTGACGCCAAAGCCGCCTCCCAGCAGGTAACCGCCCATCGGCACGGTTGCGCAATGCGCAACGGGGAAGGCGAGTCCCTCCCGGGACAGCGCCAGCGCCAGTTCCCGGCTCCACAATGCGGGCCCCACGGCGACTGTTCCGGTGCGCGCATCGACCTTGACGTCCGACAGCAGTCCGAGGTCCAGAGTCAACGCATCGTCGCGCAGGGCGGCGCCCCAGAGGTGATGGCCGCCGGATTTCACCGCTACCTGCAGCCCCCGGCGTCTTGCATGGGCCATTACGTCCGGAACGTCTTCGGCGCGGGAGACGCGAACGATCGCAGCGGGCATTCGATCCGGCTTGCGCGCCTGCCAGACCATGGCCCGCCGCCAGGTCTCATAGTCGGGCGCTGCCGGCGTGACCAACCGCGCGGTTGCCGGCAGGGTCTCGGGGCGTGCGGCCGCGGGCAGCGCAAGACCCGCCGAACCCGCCAGTGCGGCGGACAGGAACCGTCGGCGGCTGAGATCGATCATCGGGAAATGCGGTATTCCTGGCGGGCGGTGCGGTTATCCTACTGGCGTCTCACGCGAGTGTGTTCCCTTCAAGGGCGATTCCTTCTCCAGCGCGCATGCCACGAAAACCAACCAGCCTATTTTCGCTGATTGCCTACTCCGGGCCGGCCATTCCGCTGGCCATGCTCGGGTTGCCGCTGATCCTCTACCTGCCGCCCTTCTACGCGGGCGAACTCGGCATGGATCTGGCGGCGGTAGGCGCGGTATTTGCGGCGGCGAGAATGTGGGACGCAGTCATTGACCCGCTGATCGGCTACTGGTCGGACAGGACCCCGGGACGATTCGGGCGGCGCAAGCCGTGGCTGCTGGCAGGCGCACCCTTGTGGATGCTGGGCGTCTACGCCCTCCTGAGCCCTCCCGCAGGCGTGAACACTCTCTACCTTTGGTTCGCGGCCTTCGGCTTCTATGTGGCCTGGACCATGGTGCAGATTCCCTATCAATCCTGGGGTGTCGAGCTGTCCCGAAAGTACGAGGAACGCTCGCGAATAACGGGAATTCGCGAAACCGGCACTCTGGTGGGCGTGATCCTCGCCACCGCGGCGCCGGTGCTGGTTTTCTCGACACCCAACCCGCCGCTGCGCGAAGTCCTCTGGGTGTTTACGGTGGCGCTGCTGGTCCTGATACCGTTGACCGTTCTCATGGCGGCCGTCGTCACTCCGGCGGTGCCGCCGGTCGTCGCCAGGCGCCCGGGGCCGCTGGCTTCCGTGCGTTTGCTGGCCCGCAACCGGCCGCTGCTGCGCGTTCTGCTTGGTTCGTTCTGTCTGCTGCTGGCGGGCGGTCTGCTCAACTCCGGGTTGCTGTTTGTGTGGGCCCATGTGCTGGAGCTTTCGACTCTGGATTTCCTCTCTTACGTGCTCGTTCAGTACGGGTGCGCCGTCCTCGGAATGCCGGTCATGGTCTGGCTGGGCAACCGCATCGGGAGGCACCGCGCCCTCGCCCTCGGAGGCGGCGGGTTTCTGGCCCTGCAACTCGCCTTGCTCGCCATCACTCCCGGGGCGTTCGAACAGGCCCTGGTCGTGGCTGTGGCCGGCGGTCTCATTACCAGCGTGATCTGGGTCATGCCGCCTGCGCTGGTGGGGGACACGGTGGAATACGGAATGCTCGCGGGAGGCGGCGACCAGGCGGCGCTGTACATGGCCGCGCTTAACTTCGTTTCGAAAATGGCGTTTGCCGCCGGAGTCGGCATCTCGCTTCCGTTGCTCGACGTTCTGGGTTTCAACCCGGCCGGCGGCAATACCGCCGACACGCTGTTCGGACTGAAGATGGTGGTGATCGTGCTGCCGGTGGTCCCGGGCCTGCTTGGCGCGGCAATCCTGTTCAATCACCAGCTGACGGCCAGCGAGCACGCTTCCATCCGCAGGCAGCTTGCCGAGCGCGGGGTGGAAACCGGATCGGTATGAGTGTTTCTCACGCGACGCAACGCCTGAGGTGGATTGCCTTGGGACTTTTCGTCGGCGCTTTCGCGCTCACGCTTTCCTGTGAGAGCCCCGTTCCCGGCGAGAAACAGTTCCGTGACTGGGTTGAAGAGCGCTACGCGCAACCGTTTCGCGACGGGGAGACCGACCGGTGGGTCGCGGTTTTCGATGAAAATGCGGTCGGCATGCACCACACCCTGCCTGCCATGGAAGGCCGCGAAGCCATCCGCAATTTCGGGCGGATGGTGCATGAGAACCTGGTCGTCGAGCAATTTGACCTGACGGTGAAAGAGGTGCGCGTTTCGAAAACCTGGGCGCTTACCCGTGGGAGTTTTGTCAGCCGCTTTGTTCCCGCCATGGCGGACGCGGGGATCGTTCCGGCAGTGGAAGCGCCGGCGACAGTCGGGAAGTTCGTGCTTCTGTGGGAATTGCAGGACGACGGCGAATGGCGAGTCATCCTCGACATGGGCAACCTGGATTCCCCGTGAAGCAGCGGACTTGCGCGCCGGTTGCCGTTGCGCTGTTGGCCGTGGCGGCGGCCGTCGGGGGCCAGGCGGAGGAGTCGCCCGGGGCCGCGATCTACTACGCCTGCGCCACTTGCCACGGGGAGCGCGGAGAAGCGGACGAAGCGCGAATGACGCCGGCTATTGCGGTCTTGCCTGCCTGGTATTCGGCGGCCCAGCTTCGCGCCTACCGCAACGGCTGGCGCGGCGCGGAATCCGACGATTTCACCGCACGCAAGATGACCCTGTTCGCGGAGGCGCTGGCATCGGACGAGGCGCTGCAAGCCGTGGCGGAATACGCCGCCGGCCTTGGCGATTCATTGCGCGATTCCGAACCGTCGAACGCCGCGCCATCGCCGTCGGGTCCGCCGGATGCCGTTACGAAGGCACACTTCGAAGGATGCGCCAGTTGCCACGGGGCAAATGGCGAAGGCATTGAAGAATTGGGCGGTCCGCCCATTGCCGGCCAGCCGGCCTGGTATCTCAATCGTCAGATGGATGCGTTCTCGAGAGGAACTCGCGGCAGCCATCCCGACGACCGCTTCGGAGGGCAGATGCGTGTCGCTCCCACACCTTCGGACCCGGACGAATTCGCCGCCCTCATTCGCTATATCGACAGCCTGCCCCGCCCGTAACGGGCGCGCCGGGCGGTGTCAGTTCGCCGCGGCTTTGGGCAACAGATTCTGACTGCGCAACTGCCTGACCAGGCGCGCAAGGACGTCGCGGCGATACGCGTCCTTGTCGGTTTCGCTCCAATCGTACAGGCCCACGCCTTCACGCAGGCCGTTTCGTCCCGCGCGCATGTTGTCCTCGATGATCCGGGGGGCGGCATAGCGATCGTCATCCAGCGCTTCGGACAGGTAACGGCTGGCGTAGTGCAGTGTCTCGTTGCCGCCGTAGTCGATGAACTCGGCCACCCCCATTCCGGCGTAGCGCACTCCGAGGCCCCGCCGGGTAGCGCGGTCGATCTCTTCGGCGGATGCAATACCCTGTTCGATCAAGCGCGCCACCTCGTTCATGAGCAGCACCTGCAGGCGCGGAACGATGTAGCCGGGCGCCGGCGCGCAAATTACCGGCGTCTTGCCGATATCCGTCAGCGTCCGGTGCAGGTTGTCCAGCGCATCCGGGGCGGTTCCGGGATGGGGCGACAACTCGACCAGGGGAATCAGGAAGGCGGGATTCAGCCAGTGCGCATTGAGGAAGCGCCCCGGCCGGGACGTACAGCCCGCCAGTTCGGTGGAGAGGAAGGTGGAGGTCGTGGAAGCCAGCACGGCATCCTCCGGCAAGTGGCGGCCGGCAAACTCCAGCGCGCTCTGCTTGGCATCCAGTACTTCGGGCACGCACTCGAAAGCCAGTCCCGCATTCGCCACCGCGTTGGCGGCTTCGGGCGCGAAAACAAACCGGATGCGATCCATGGTGCCGGCGATCAGCGAGGCGTCGAAAGCGCCGAGCTCCGCCAGGGCTTCGAGGTTTTCGGAAATTTCCATTAGCGCCGACCGTTCGAGTTCACGCGCCGCATCCTGCGCCCTTCCCTTGAGATCAATCAGCAGCACGGGGTGGCCGGCGAAAGCAAAGGCCTGCGCGATGCCACGTCCCATGCGCCCGGCTCCGAGGGCCGCGACGACGGACTGGTCGGCAATCGCCGCTCCTGCGCGTGCCGCGCTCATTCCCCGAACCCCGTGTTGAGCAGTTGCTTCAGGGAGGCTGCATCCAGCCTCTCCAGGCCCAGCGCTTCCAGCGTGCGTGGGCCGGCCAGAAAGTCGTGACCGCAAACGGCCGAGCCCATCGCCAGCAAGCCGCGGGCCACGGGCGCGTCGACGCCGGCCCGATCCGCCACCGAGACCATGAACGCGAGACCCAGCGCCACGTCTTCACGCATGTAGCGATGCTCCTTGAGATCGATGTGTTCGCGCCAGTCGCCGCTGTCCACCAGCGCCTGATGGGCGTCCCCGTACATCCACCGGTCGGTTTCGTAATGGTCGCGCAATGGAAAATGGTACGGGGAGTAACCGAGAGACTCGCGAATCGCAATGCGCTCTTCGTCCAGCGCATTGGTGACATGCCGCACGGACGCTTGCGTTCCCTCGTTGTGAATGTCCCACTCCGGGAAATGTTCCAGCGGCCCCGCGTTCATCAGGATCAGCGGCGGATGGATGATCGGACCGGCGTTCATCAATGCGCCGGAAAGCACATCTTCCACCGGCTCCACCGAAGGGTATGCCGTCTGGAGGATTTCAACAGCCTCTTCGGTCCGCGCAGCGGGAAATACGCCGGTGGGAAGACGCCTGGCGCGAACCGTAATCGCAACCTCGCGTGGACCGTGCTTGCGCGTCAGATAGGGAAGCGTACCGGTCTCGGCGTAGAGGACATTCGCGGGGTTCCCGCAACGCCGGGTCCTGTCCGCCAGCAGATAGCTGCCGAAGGTGCCGGGCGGGAGAAAAACCGCCTGGCCATCCACGAGATGCGGACACAACTCCCTTGCGATATCGGGCTGGGCGAAAGCCGGCAACGGGATCAGGATCAGCTCCGCACCGCTTACCGCCTCTCGCATGTCTGCCGTCGCCATGGCGAGAGGGACTTCTCGCCGTCCGGCGCTATCCTTGAGGATAGTGCCGCCATGCTCGACCACCGGGCGCAGCGCCGCGGCATCGCGCCGCCAGAGCCTCACCGAGTGACCCTGCTCGGACAGGTCGGCGGCTGCCGCATAGCAGCCCGCTCCGCCGCCGAGCACTGCGATCTTCATCGGCGCTGGTGAGTGTGGCGCACCGCGAGGGACATGCCGCGAAGGACACGCCTTCGCTCCCAAGGCTCAGAAGCGGTAGCTTGCCGTCGCTCCGGCCATGCCCGGTTCCGCCACGTGCGACCACTGGGTTCCGTGGATACCGGGCGGCGGCGCAATCACCAGGCCGTCGAAGGGAATCTGGAAATTGCTCCAGGTCACGCGCTCGTCGCCGCAATTCCGGCACCAAACCGAAAATTCCCAGGACTCGCTGCGGACGCCCGCCCGCGCGTTGAGGAGCGTAAAGCCTTCCTGCACCCGGTCGGCCACCGGTTCGGTAAAGTTGTAGTAGTCGTCCCGGAAGTAGGCGTTGCCGGAAAAGAACAGGCTCCAGCCGTCACTGACGGGACGCTCAAAGTCCAGGCCCAACGATCCGGTGAAGTTGGACGAGAACGGGATGTCTTCGCCCCCCAGGGGCAAAAAGCCCGGCGTCAGCGGCGGAAGCCCGTCCGCGAAAGTGGCATCCAGCCATTGCAGGGAGGCGTGAACGCTGACGTTTTCGCTGACCACCAGCGTGGACTCAAGCTCCACTCCCCGCGAGCGTGCGCCCTCGATATTGACCACGGCAAAAGCGCCGTCGGCGCGCAGGGTCTGCGTCTGCAGGTTGTCGAAATCGGTGTTCCAGGCCGCCAGGTTCAGGCGCAGCCGCCGATCGAGAAGCTCCGACTTGAGCCCCGCTTCGAAGTGGTCGGCGGTCTCCGGCTCAAAGGTGGGGGAGAACATCGGGCCCGCGCACAGCGGTCCGAACAGCGGCGTGGTTCCCGGCGCGCAGCCGAATACGGGATGCCCGAGAACGGCCGCGTTGCCGGCGGCGTCGCGCGTCATGCTGATGCCACCGGACTTGTAGCCGCGGCTGTAGGTTGCAAACAGCATGACGTTGTCCGACGGCCGGAAGTCGACGCTTGCCGTGTAGGTCGGCTCGCTCTCGTCCGTGCTGGCGTCGTAGTCATAGACCACTGCCAGCGGCAATGAATTGAAAATCCCGAACGCGTTGGTCAGCGGATGGTCGCTGACCATCGTGCCATCCTTCTCGTCGCTGGAGTAGCGCGCGCCTGCGGTCAGCGACCATTGTTCGTTCAGCGCTACGCGCACATGCGCGAACAGGGCGCTGCTGTTGATTTCCTGCTCGAAGGTGTGGTGAAAGGCGCGGCCCGGGCGGTTGCCGAAAAGGCCGGGGGCGAAGAACGGCCAGGAGGTAATCTGCGGTCCCCAGATGAACTCGTTGATCAGCTCGATGTTTTCGCGCGAAACGAACCCGCCCACCATCCAGTCGATATTTCCGCTGGCGCCGGCCAGCCTCAGTTCCTCGGACACCAGGCTTACCTCGGGAAGACTCTGGTTGCTGCGCAGAGCGTCCACGCCCGAGAAGTCGTTGTCCTTGACGTTCGTGTCCTCGAAATTGCGCCAGCCGGTGATGGAGGTAAGCGTCATTCCCCCGAGTTCCAGCGTGGCTTCCACGCTGATTCCGGCATCGTCGGCGTCGTATTCGGGCGGTAGATTGGACTCCGCCACCAGGGCGTCCAGGTCCGGCGGATCGACGATTCCGGAGCCGGCGGCAGCGGCGGCGCCGCTGTTGACCAGTGGACTCAGGGGATCGTTGACGATGCGAAGCGGCGTGCAACAGACTTCGGAGAGCGTCGCGTAATCCGCGACCACGTGCACCTGCAGGCTTTCGGAAACGTTGAACAGCGCCTGCGCCTTCAGCGCAAAGCGGTCCAGATCGTGGATTTCCTCGCCGGAGTTTATGAGTTCCAGCCAGCCGTCGCCCTGGGCGTAGGTCGCGGCAAATCGAAACGCTACGCTGTCGCTGGCCACCAGGTTGGCAGAGCCCTTGATGCGATACCGTCCATATTCCTCCAGCCCCGCCTCGACCATGCCGCTGGGGCCTTCGAAGTCGGGCTTGCGGCTGATGAAATGTATGACTCCTGCCGTTGTGTTCTTTCCGAACAGCGTGCCTTGGGGACCCTTGAGGACCTCAACGCGCTCCAGGTCCAGAAAATCGGACGCCGACAGCAGTCCGGACCGGCTCCGGTACACCCCGTCCACGAACGCCGCAACGGCGGGGTCGAACCCCATGTTGAAGACCGAGTTGCCCAGCCCCCGCAAGGCAAAGGCGGTGCCCTGAGAGGGTGGGTCGACCGCATTGACCTCAAGTGAGGGCACGACGGCCTGCAGGTCATAGATGTCCGTCACAAGGTTGGCGGCCAACGCTTCGCCCCCTACGGCCGTTACCGAAATCGGCACGTCCATCAGCGATTGTTCGCGCTTCTGAGCGGTCACCACGATTTCTTCCAGGGCCGGCTGCTGGGCGGCCAGGGCCGAGGCGACCAGCAGCAATGCGAGGGGGGGCAGGTGTCGCGCCGGGTGATTTTTCCGGGGCGTGCAGCAGATTTCAGCAGGTTTCATGGCAAACAAGAGCCTCCAGGAGGAGTTGGTCCGCAGGAAAAGGGCCGGTTGCCCGGCACCGCCCGAAGTGTACCCGGCTGGCCGGTTTCGGCAAAACCCCACAATCTTGCGGATCTGTGGTCTGCCGGTTAGCGGCGGGCAAGGGAATTCGACCAGACTGCCCAGGCGGTCAGGCCCAGAAGGGCCAGCAGGACCCAGCCGGGCATCGAGAGTCCGAGCAGCGACCAGTCGACCTCAGCGCATTCGCCGGACGCGGTCAGGGCTTCGCGGACGGCCGTGATGATGCCGAAGTTCTCCACGATGAAATCGAAGCTGGCGCCGCAGGGCGGCACGGTGCCCTCGGGCTGGTTCTGGATCCACAGGTGGCGTATCGCCACGCCGCCGCCGGACAGCCCCGCGGCGCCGCACAACACCGAGTACGCATGGCGGAACCGGTTCGCCGGACGATGCACGGCCGCGAGCAGGAAGGCCAGCCCCATTCCGACCACCGCAAGCCGTTGCAGGATGCAAAGTGGGCAGGGCGCGTAGCCCTGGACGTGCTCGGAGAACAGCGCGTAGCCGAACAGCAGGAAACAGGCGGCCGCGCCCAGCAGGTTCAGTGGGCGGGAGCCGGCGTTCAGCAGACTGGCGATTTGCGACTTCATGCGGCCGGGCGATTCTCGCACAATCGGGCCAGCGTGGCTTCGAATTTCCTGCCCTCCTCATCGGCCAGCGCCGCGTCGCGCAACTCGCGCACGGCGCTTGCCGGAGCGCTCCCGGTCTGCAGGGCGGGCAGCGCCTCGCTGATTGCGCGATAGCGGCCCAGGCCCCGCTCGAAAGTCTCGCCGTAGCCCTTCACCAGTTGCTGGCAGGCCGCCATTTCCACCGCAAGCTCGTAGTCCTGCGGGGCCAGCTCCGCCAGCGTGGCCAGCCATTCGCGAATGCGCGCGTCCTCCTCGCGGTGCCGCAGGGAGCTCAGCCGCCAGGCTCGCGTGCGCGCCATCGCGCGCATCAGGACGTATCCCCAGAGGCGGTCGGTGGAGATCTTTCTGCCGCCGGTGAAGGCCTGCACTATCCGGCGGGTGAAGCCCCATCTCATCAGCGGCGAGCCCAGCCAGGCGGGCAGGCTGCCGCAGATTTCCTCCACCCGCGGGCTCAGGTAGTCCACGATCCGCATGAGCCGGCCGTCGCCCGCGCCGACTTCCGCGTTTACGCGGGCGAACCGGGCTGCCCGGGTCTTGAGGTCCGCGACCCGCGCCGTGTCCTCGTAGCTCATCCACAGCGCCA
>JAPPHC010000043.1 GCA_028821145.1 Gammaproteobacteria bacterium
TGACGCAGGACGTCATGCTTTTCAATGACACGCTGGCGAACAACATCGCCTACGGTTCGCTGTCCGGCGCCGACGCGGGCGCCGTGGAAGCCGCGGCCCGGGCTGCCCACGTCATGGAATTCGTGGAATCCCGGCGCGACGGCCTGGACGCGCTGGTGGGCGAAGGCGGGCTGAGCCTGTCCGGCGGAGAGAGGCAGCGCGTGGCTATCGCCCGGGCCCTGCTGAAGGACGCACCGGTCCTGATCCTCGACGAGGCCACTTCGGCGCTGGACAGCCGCTCCGAGCGCCACGTGCAGGAAGCTCTCGACCGGCTGATGCGCGGCCGCACCACGCTGGTCATCGCCCATCGGCTCAGCACCGTGGAACACGCGGACCGCATCGTTGTCCTGGAGCGGGGCCGAATCGTGGAAGTGGGGCCGCATGCCGAACTGCTTGCCAGGGGCGGCCACTACGCCAGCCTGCACCGGCTGCAATTCCGAAACAGCGGGAATGCCGGCTGACGCGGCACCAGCGGCATGGGCCTGTCGCGGCTGGCTCAGCGCCTTGCTCCGCCCGGCGGCCGGCCTGTTCGCCGCCGCCGCCGCCATTCGCCGGGCCGCCTACCGCAGGGGCTGGCTGCGTTCCCTTTCGGCGGGCGCGCCGGTGGTGATCGTGGGCAATATCACCGCGGGCGGGACCGGCAAGACGCCCATTGCCGGCTGGCTGGCACAGTCGCTGGCGAAGGCCGGCCGCAAACCTGCCATCGTAAGCCGCGGCTATGGGGGACGCAGACAACGCTCGCCGGTGCGCGTCACGCCGTCTTCCGATGCCGGCGAGGTCGGCGATGAGCCGGTGATGCTGGCGAGGCAGTCCGGATGCCCGGTCTGGGTCTGTATCGACCGGGCCGGCGCCGCCCGCCGGGCGGTAGCGGAAGGTGCCGAAATCGTGCTGTCGGACGACGGACTGCAGCACTACCGCATGACGCGGGACCTGGAGATTTGCGTCGTCGATGGCGCCCATGGCCTGGGAAACGGTCTTCGGCTCCCGGCCGGTCCGTTGCGCGAATCCTCCCGGCGTCTCAGGGAAGTGGATGAAGTGCTGGTCCAGGGCATGGAAAGCGAGTTTCCCGGGCTCAAGTTCGAATTGCGGATCGACCGCGCGGTGCGGCTGGACGGCGCCCGGACGCGGCCGCTGGCGGA
Source organism: Gammaproteobacteria bacterium (assembly GCA_028821145.1). Taxonomy (GTDB): domain Bacteria; phylum Pseudomonadota; class Gammaproteobacteria; order Steroidobacterales; family Foliamicaceae; genus Foliamicus. The sequence goes on from JAPPHC010000043.1 coordinate 1,179, forward strand.
ATTCGCCGGCCGGCGGGTCCTGGCGCTGGCTGGGGTCGGGGTCCCGCAGCGATTTCATGCGGCACTGAGGGCCCATGGTCTGGAGGTGGAGCCGGTCCGGGTGCCGGACCACGGCCGGGTTTCCTTGCCGGCGCTGCTGAAACGGGGTTTGCCGGTGATCATGACGGCCAAGGACGCCGTAAAGTACCCGGACCCCGGAGGAGGGGACCTGTGGTGGGCTCCGGCAAGTGTTTACATGCCCGAAAGCTCCCGCGAGAGAGTCCTCCGCAGGGTTCTCGCCTTGCTCGACGAGGATTAGTGAACAGGCCCTGATGACAGCCGCTTTTCATATCGTCATTCCCGCGCGTTACGCGTCCAGCCGCTTGCCCGGCAAGCCCCTGACGCCGCTGGCGGGGCGCCCCCTGGTGGAGCATGTGTGGCGCCGGGCCTGCCAGGGCGGGGCGAAGACCGTCGTGGTGGCCACCGACGACGAGCGCGTGGCCTCCTGCGTGGAGGACTTCGGCGGCCGGGCCTGTCTTACCCGTGCGGATCACGCCTGCGGATCGGACCGGGTGGCCGAGGTGGCCGGGCTGCTTGGTTTCGAGCCGGACGAGGTGGTCGTCAACCTGCAGGGTGATGCGCCGCTGGTTGATCCCGCGCATATTCGCGCCGTGGCCGCCAGAGCGCTTCTCGACGATCTGGCCACGCTGGCTTCGCCTCTGCCCGACCCGGCCGCGGCCGCCAACCCCAATGTGGTCAAGGTGGTGCTGGACGCGACCGGAAGGGCTCTGTATTTCAGCCGTGCGCAGATCCCCGCCAGCCACCCGGCAAGGGCCACCCGGCCCCGTTTCCTGCGCCATACCGGTCTGTATGCCTACCGAGTTCGAGCCCTGAAGCGGCTGACGGGCGAGCCGCCCTGCGAGCCGGAATTGAGCGAGGGGCTGGAGCAGCTTCGCGCCCTGTGGCTGGGCATGAGCATCGGCGTGGAAATCGTGGACCCACCGCCGGGTCCGGAAGTGGACACCCCCGAAGATGTACGCAAAGTAGAACGGATCCTGCGCTCCGTATAATATTTTCCCCTGCCACCAACCACCCAGCGAGGGATTCAATGAGCGTTCAAGCACTGCGCAAAGAAACCGAAACCATGCCGGGCGCCCGGCCTTCAGCCGCCGGCGGTCCTCCGCCCGGAGTAGCGGGTGGTCCTCCGCCGCACGCGTGGACAGGCGTCGACACCGGCGTCGAGGGCCGCGAGGAGGAACTCGGCAAGTCGATGGCGGTGGTGCTCAAGACCCTCAAGAACACGAAGCCCTATCCGCACGAGATCAACGACGCCCTGATCAAGGCGCGGCTGCAGGCCATTCAGTTCGCCAAGGACCACGGCTTGATGGAGGAATACGTGGCCCACGACATCAAGACCATGACGCCGCTGAACGAGCGCATGAAAGCACTGGTCGAGAAGACCGGGCAAGATGAGATTGCCCTGATCGGCATCTTTGACCGCACGGCCTGCCACTACCAGTTGTGCCTGGAAACGGAGTCCGGCCCCGGAATGCGCCGCTGGCGGTCACCTTTCGCCCGAGTGCTTGCCGCCTCTCACAGGATCGGACAGTTCGACCTGACCGAGGAGTGGATTCACGAAAACTGGACCCGGCCGCGGCTGCTCGGGTACGCCGAAGCCATCGGCGTGGAAATGCGCGTTTCGCACTGGCAGCCCGACGGCTGGCTGACCGCCGAAGTCGACTAAGCCAGGGAGCGAGGGCGTTCGGTTGAGCGCCTGATCAGGAGGGCGGCGGTGCGTCCGCCGCTGGCCGTCTGCGGCGTCTTCGGCGTCTGCGCCGCGGAGCCTGGCCACCGGTTGCTTCGCCGTCCTTTTTCGCGGCAGCCGGTGTCGGCTGGGCTTTTGCCTTGCCATCTCCTCTCTTCTGCTTCTGCTGACCTTTGGGCCTGGAATCCGCCTTCTGTCGCTGTCCACCTTTTGCCCTGGAGTCGCCTTTTTTTCTTCCCCTGCCGCCGCCTTTCCCCTTCGGTGGATGCCTGGAACGCGTCCGTTTGGGCGGGTGGGCCTTCTGCCTCTTCTTCCCCGCGTCCGCTTTTTTCTTCTTCTTCCTGTCCAGCCCGAAGAGCCGTGCGAAGAAACCCGCCTTCGGCTTCTTCTTGCCCTTTTGCTTCCTGGCGGCCTTGGCCTTGCGCTCGGGCGGCGCGGTGTCCGGCAGCGTTCGTTCCACCGCGGGCTTCTCGGGCGCCTTGGGGCTGCTGGGCGTCAGCAATGCCGGCGGCGGGGCCGTCACCGTCGCCATCTCGTAACTCGGCGTGTCCTCGTCGTCGTCCTTGCCACGAACCCGGCGCAACTCGAACTCCGGCGTCTCCATCGCGGAGTTGGCCACCAGCACGACACTGACCTTGAACACGTCCTCGATCTGCGAGAGCACGGCCCGCTTTTCGTTGAGCAGAAAGTTCGCGACAACCAGGGGCAATTCGGCGACCACCTTGGAAGTGCGTTCCTTGCCCGCTTCCTCGCTGATCATCCGCAGAACGTGCAGCCCGAGCGACTCGACGCCCCGGATTCGCCCGGTGCCGCCGCACCGGGGGCAGGTCTCGTGGGTCGCGTCGACCAGCGAAGTGCGCAGGCGCTGGCGCGACATTTCCAGGATGCCGAAGCGCGAAATCTGCCCGATCTGGATTCTCGCCGGCTCGTTGCGCGTGGCCTGGCGCAGCCGTTCCTCCACCTGCCGGTTGGCGCCGGAGGAACGCATGTCGATGAAGTCGATCATGATCAGCCCCGAGAGGTCGCGAATGCGGCACTGACGGGCGATCTGGTCCGCGGCCTCGAGGTTGGTCTGCAGCGCGGTCTGTTCGATGTCGTCGGCGGACGTTGCGCGCGCGGAGTTGACGTCGATGCAGATGCCCGCCTCCGGCTGGTCGATGATGATCTGGCCGCCCGAAGGCAGGTTCACGCGGCGCCGGTACGCGGAGTCGATCTGGCTCTCGATCTGGTAGCGGTTGTACAGGGGGCCGTCGCCTTCATGGCGCCGCAGCCGGTTCAGGAAGTGCGGCATGGTGTGCTTCATGAAGCTGCGAATGCTCTCGTAGGCTTCGTCGTCGTCCACCACGACCTCGCCGATGGAGTCGGACAGGTAGTCGCGCACCGCGCGCAGGATTACGCTGGATTCCTGCACCACCAGAAACGGGCCGTCGCGATCCAGCACGGCAAGCTTTATGGCCTCCCAGATCCGCAACTGGTTATCGAGGTCCCACTGCAGTTCCTCGGTGCTCCGATCGTGCCCCTGGGTGCGGATGATTACGCTCATGCCCTTGGGAACATTGAGCTTACCGAGCCTCTGCTGCACGGCCTGGCGATCCTCGCCGCGCACCTGGCGGGATACGCCTCCGCCGCGCGGATTGTTGGCGTTCAGCACCAGGTAGCGGCCGGCCAGCGAAACGTGGGTGCTGAGGGCCGCACCCTTGTTGTCCCGCTCGTCTTTCTCCACCTGCACCACGAGTTGCTGGCCTTCCTGCACCAGCTCGGCGATGTTCAACGGCTTGCCGGGCTCCGGAGTCTTCAGGAAGTACTCGCGGGATATGTCTTCCAGAGGCAGAAAACCATGGCGCTCCGCGCCGAAATCCACAAAGGCAGCCTCCAGGCTGGGTTCTATGCGCGCGATGCGCCCCTTGTAGATATTGCCCTTCTTTTCTTCCTTTTCCCTGTGTTCAATGGCAAGGTCAAAGAGTTCTTGCCCATCGACCAGGGCAACGCGCACCTCTTCGTGCTGGGTGGCGTTTACAAGCATTCTTTTCATTGTGAATCTCGTCCGTGTTCGGGCGGAGCCACGCCGCAGCCGCGCCAGGCGCCCACCCAAGGGGGCGCCGGCAGCAGAGCATGTAGAGGTAATTCATCAGGAAAACGTAAGGTGCACGTTCGGGTCCTTGAAATTCATCCGGAAAGACCGGCGTTCCTCCGCCGCAATTGGAAACAGGTCCGGCAGGTCACTCCTGCCGATTGCGCAAACGTTTGCGCGGGCGCGTGTCAGCAGCGCCGACGCATAATATAGCACGCGCCTCCAGCCTGGGCCTCATGCACTGCGGAGGGGCGGGCGCCGCGTGGGCGCCGCGTGGGCGGCGCGCGCAATAGCACGGCACACTGCCGGGCCATGCATGGCCGAATACCCTGGGGGCATCGCCATTTGCCGATGAAAGACAACGTTCTGATCGTTTCCGGAGACGATGCCGGAAGGCGCCTGGACAACTTTCTGGCGGGCCGCCTCAAGCGCATGCGGCTGGCGCGCGTGCATCGCATGATCCGGCGCGGCGAGGTGCGGGTGAACCGGGGCCGGAAGTCCTCCGGCCACCGCCTGCGGGCCGGCGACGAGGTTCGATTGCCGCCGTTTCTTCAGCGGCGGCCCCCGCCGCCGGTGGCGTCCCGGGCGCGCTGGATAGAGCGGCACGTGCTGCACGAGGACGAAAGTCTGCTGGTTCTCGACAAACCGGCCGGGCTGGCCGTGCACGCGGGCGGTTCCGTCAGCCTTGGGGCGGTGGAGTTGCTTCGCGCCGCCCGCCCCCGCGAGGGTTTTCTGCAATTGGCGCATCGGCTGGACCGGGGCACCAGCGGCTGCCTGCTGCTGGCCAAAAGACCCCGCGTCCTGCACGCCCTGCACAAGGCCTTTCGCGAGAATGAGGTCCGGAAGAACTATGTCGCCCTGCTCGCCGGGCGTCTGAAGGGCGGGGAGCGCCGGGTTGACCTGCCCCTGGACCGGTCGCGCAGCACGGGTTCCGAGCGGAGGGTCCGGGTGGGATCGGGCCAGCCGGCGCAGACCCGTTTCATGCCGCGCCAGATGTGGCGGGAGGCCACGCTGGTCCGGGCCGTACCGGTTACCGGGCGCACCCACCAGGTCCGCGTTCACGCCGCCGCCATCGGCCACCCGGTGCTCGGCGACGACCGCTACGGCCAGACCCGGAGCGGGCCCGATCGGTCACTCGGCCTGAAGCGGCTGTTCCTGCATGCCTCCGGGCTGGAGTTGCGTCATCCGCTGACCTCGCGGACATTGCGCCTGCACGCGCCGCTGCCGGACGAGCTGCGCGGCGTTCTGGAGCGCCTCGGTCCCCCCGAGTTTGGCGCGTCGGCCCGAAAAACATAAAATGCCGCGCTTTTGGGGTCTGCGTTGGAAATAAAGCAATTTCTCTGCTTGGCGCGCTACGAGGCCGCAGGCGGTTTCCGGGTAGCCGCGATGCATTTCGACGGCGAGATACTGGGCCCCTGGGCGCGCCTTCAAGGCGCGGGAAAGGAAGGAGCCTTGTCTCTCAACGCCGTGCGTTACCGCAACAAGTCCCCGGCCCGCCCGCTGGACATTTTCGTGGCGCCAATCGAAGCCGCCGCGCCAAAGCCTCCGCAGAACGAGAATCTTCTTGTTGCCGAGCGCCCCCGCTGGCGCAAGGTCGGAACCTACCCTAGGGAGCTCCTGGGTGATCTGTGCTCTTCGCCCTTGGAGTTGTGGTCGGACCAGACCTCGACCAAGGCCGGCTCCTACGACCGCGTGCTGGCGCCGGAGGCCATGGAACTGGATTCGTCGCTGGTGCTGATCGAACTCGACCGCTACATTGTGGACGTGACGCGGCGCCCGGTGTCCGACGAGCACGTCGTGCGGGTGCGCTTCAGCCACCTGGAACGCGAGTACCGCTTGCTGCTGTGCGAAGACGTGATGCGCCGCCGCTACGCGCGCTATTCAGTCGGCGAGTATGAAATCAAGCGCCCGACAGCGGCGTGCATCACGCTCGGCCCTCCGGGCAAGCAGGGACGCATCAAGAGGATCGCCGCGCTGATACCCCTGGAAGACTAGAAGAAGAAAAAGCGCCGCCGCCGCTGCTCCTCATCGACCTGCTCGCCCGGAAAGTTCGTGGCGAGCATCTGCTCGGCGTCGGTCGCCAGCTCGTCCAGCCCGATCCTCCGGTACGCCTTGACCAGGATCTTGAGCGAACCGGCGATCTCGGGCGAGCCATGGTAGTTGTCGATCGCGAACCGCGCCCGGTTCGCGGCCGCGATCCAGGCGCCCCGGCGGAGGTAATAGTCGGCGACATGGTTCTCGTAGCGGGCCATGCGGTTGCGCAGGTACACCATGCGGCGCCGGGCGTCCGCGGCATATTCGCTGTCGGGATAGCGCGTCGTCAATTGCATGAATGCGTCGAACGATTCGCCGGCGGTCAGGACGGGACGCCGTGAGTAGTCGATCCGGAACAGGCGCCCGAAGCGTCCGGGCTGGCGCGCAAACAGGGCCAGGCCGCGCATGTAGATGGCGTAATCGACGTTCGGATGGCGCGGGTTCTCGCGCTCGAACTCGCGCGCCGCCTCCACCGCACTGTCCTGGTCGTTCAGCCGATAGTGGCAATAAATGATTTCCAGTTGAGCCTGGCGGGTTTGCGGATTGAACGGAAAGCGCGCCTTGAGCGTGCCGAGGAAACGCAATGCCTTGCGGAAGTCGCCGCCTTCAAGCGCGGCGTGCCCGCGTTCGTAGAGCACGTTGGCCGCCGACAGTTCGTCGCGCTCGTCGCCGCGACCGCAACCGGCCAGGGCGGCGCAGGCCGCCGCCACCAGCAGAATCCCGGCGAGGTTGCGAACCGTGATCATTTCGGCACTCAGGAACTGTCGCGTTACGAACAAGCGTGCAGTATAACGAGCGCGCCCGCGGCATGTCAGCCCCGCCTTTTTTCTGCGAAGATGCGGGGCATGTGGAGCGTGGTTCGATGAAGCGCCTGGTGCGGGAACGCGTCGTGATCCCCGACGAGCTCGGCGGGCGGCGGCTGGATGCGGCGCTGGCGAAGCTGCTGCCGGACTACTCGCGCAGCCTGATCAAGACCTGGATAGAGAGCGGGCAGGTATCGGAGCAAGAAGGCGTTTCACTGAGACCTCGGTCGCCGGTGCATGCGGGACAGGAATACGAGATTCGCGGGGAATTGGCGGCGGCGGGAGCGGTGGAGCCGGAGTTCGTGGAATTCGACCTGGTCCATGCCGACCCGGACCTGATCGTGGTGAACAAGCCCGCCGGCCTGGTCGTGCATCCGGGCGCCGGCAATCCCGGCGGCACGCTGCAGAACGGGCTGCTGCATCGGTTCCCGGAACTTGCGGCCGTACCGCGCTTCGGGCTGGTGCACCGGCTGGATGCGGGCACCACCGGGCTGCTGCTCGTGGCCCGAACGGCCCCCGCCCACCAGCGGCTTACCATGGACCTGCAGGCCAGGCGGATTCGGCGCGAGTACCGGGCGGTGACAAGGGGCTGCCCGGTGGCCGGCGGGACCATAGACCAGCCCCTGGGGCGCCACCCCCGCGACCGGCTGCGCATGGCCGTTCGGGCGGGCGGGCGCAGCGCCGTCACGCACTATCGCGTTCTTGAGCGATTTACAGCGAATGCGCTCGTCGCGGTCCGCCTGGAGACGGGGCGCACGCACCAGATACGCGTGCACCTGACTCACGTCGGGCATCCGCTGGTCGGGGACTCGCTGTATTCCCGGAACAGAGACGGCTTCGACCGTCCGGCGCTGCATGCCGGCCGGCTGGGAGCCAGGCATCCCGCGACGGATCGCGAATACCATTTCGAAGCTCCATTGCCGGAGGACATGCGCGGTCTGCTGACGCGCCTCGCCGGGGAGGAGCGCGACTGGAACGATTTTTCGTGGAGCGGTTGATCCGCCCCGATTGGCCGGCGCCGCGTCCGGTTCGCGCGGCCAGTACGCTGCGCGGCCTCGAGCCCGGCGAGGCATGGCGGCTGCTGCGGATCCCGGGCGAACCTCGCTGGCTCTCGCAGATGCACGGCAGGGACGTGGTTTGCGCCGACGGGGATTGGACCCAAGCGCAGGCCGATGGCTGCGTGTCGTTTACCGTGGGGCATGCGTGCATGCTGCGCACTGCCGACTGCCTGCCGATCCTGTTGTGCGACGCCGCCGGGAGCCGCGTCGGAGCGGCCCACGCCGGCTGGCGAGGCCTGGCTTCGGGCGTGATCGAGGCGACCGTCGGCGCATTGTGCAGGGGCGGCGCCGGGGCGATCGACCCGGCGGAACTGATGGCGTGGATCGGTCCGGGCATCGGAGGCCCGGCGTACGAGGTCGGCGCCGACGTTTTTTGGGCCATATCCACGAGCACGCCGGATTCGGCGCAGTTCCTTACCCGAAGGGACAACACGCACTGGCTCCTCGACCTGGCCGGACTTGCGCGGCATCAGTTGCGCAGGCTCGGAATCACGGACGTCTACGGCGGCCGCTGGTGCACGTTCTCGGACCCCGCCCGCTTTTATTCCTGGCGCAGGGACGGCGGCCCGGAGCGCCTTGCCACCTTCGTCTGGCTGGACCCGCACGGTTGAATTTGCTTCGCCGGACGCTATATCCGAGTCATGGATCAATTCACCAATCGCGTGCGGGAGGCGCTGTCCGAGGCGCGGACGGCCGCCGTGGATGCCGACCACCAGTTTCTCGAACCGCTGCACGTCCTGCGGTCGCTGCTGGAGCAGGACGGGGGCGCCGTGCTGCCGCTCCTGCGTCGCGCGGGGGCCGACACCGGAAAACTGCAGGCCGATCTTGCCGAAGCGCTCGGGCGCATGCCTAGCGTCCAGGGGCAGGAGGGCGATCTGCACGCTTCGGCGGCGCTCGCGCGGGTGCTCAACCTGGCCGGCAAGCTGGCGCGCAAGCGCGGCGACACGCTGGTCAGCAGCGAAATCCTGCTGCTTGCCGCCGCAGGCGACAAGGGCGAGCACAGGCGCCTGATGAAGGACGCCGGCGTGGATCCGGCGCGGCTGGAGGCGGCAATCGACCAGGTCCGCGGCGGTGAAACCGTCGACGAGGCGGGCGCCGAGGAATTGCGCGGCGCGCTGGAGAAATACGCGATCGACCTGACCCGCAGCGCCGAGGAAGGCAAGCTCGATCCCATCATCGGCCGCGACGAGGAGATTCGCCGCACGATGCACATCCTGCAGCGGCGGACCAAGAACAACCCGGTCTTGATCGGCGAGCCGGGCGTCGGCAAGACCGCGGTGGTCGAAGGGCTGGCGCAGCGTATCGCCAACAGGGAGGTGCCCGAGGGACTCAGGAACAAGCGCCTGCTGGCGCTGGATCTGGGCGCGATGATCGCGGGCGCCAAGTACCGCGGCGAGTTCGAGGAGCGCCTGAAAGCGGTCCTGAAGGAACTGGCGAAACAGGAAGGCCGCATCATCCTGTTCATCGACGAGTTGCATACGCTGGTCGGCGCGGGCAAGGCGGAGGGCGCAATGGACGCCGGCAACATGCTCAAACCCGCCCTGGCGCGCGGTGAATTGCATTGCGTGGGCGCGACGACTCTCGACGAGTACCGCAAGAACCTCGAGAAGGACGGTGCGCTGGAGCGGCGCTTTCAGAAGGTGCTGATCGACGAACCCAGTGTGGAGGACACGATCGCCATCCTGCGCGGCCTGAAGGAACGCTACGAAGTGCATCATGGCGTCACGATTTCGGACGCTGCCATAGTCGCCGCGTCCACCCTGTCTCAACGCTATATCACCGATCGCAAGTTGCCGGACAAGGCCATCGACCTGATCGACGAGGCCGCGGCCCGCATTCGCCTGCAGATGGACTCCAAGCCCGAAGCCATCGACCGGCTGGAGCGGCGGCTCATCCAGTTGAAGATCGAACGCGAGGCCCTGAGCAAGGACGAGGACGAGGGAGCGCGGCAGCGGCTGGCGGACCTAGATGCCGAGATTGCCGAGCGGGAAGGGCAACACGCCGAACTGTCGGAGACGTGGAAGGCGGAAAAAGCCCGCACCCAGGAAGCCGCGGGGCTCAAGGAGCAACTGGAACAGGCCCGCCTGGCGCTGGAGAAGGCCGGCCGCGGGCAGGACCTGCAGCGCATGTCCGAGCTTCAGTACGGCGTCATTCCGGAGCTGGAACGAAAGCTTGAGGAATCGCAGGAAAACGAATCCGAACAAGCGGCCGACGCCATGCTCTCCAGCCGGGTCGGGGAAGCCGACATCGCCGCCGTCGTGGCCCGCGCCACGGGCATTCCGGTTTCCCGCATGCTGACCGGCGAGCGCGAGCGGCTCAACCGCATGGAGGATGAGCTGCATCGCCGCCTGATCGGCCAGGACGAGGCGGTGCGTGCGGTGTCCCGGGCGATCCGCCGCTCCCGGGCCGGGCTCGCCGACCCGGACCGGCCCACCGGCTCGTTTCTGTTCCTGGGACCCACGGGCGTGGGCAAGACCGAGTTGTGCAAGGCCCTGGCGGAGTTCCTGTTCGACAGCGAGAGCGCGATGGTGCGGGTCGACATGTCGGAGTACATGGAAAAGCACGCCGTTTCCCGGCTTGTCGGCGCGCCGCCCGGCTATATCGGCTACGAGGAGGGCGGGCAGCTCACGGAGGCGGTGCGCCGCAGGCCGTATTCCGTCCTGTTGCTGGACGAAGTGGAGAAAGCGCATCCGGATGCGCTCAATATCCTGCTGCAGCTGCTCGACGAAGGGCGTCTGACCGACGGCCAGGGCCGAACGGTGGATTTCCGCAATACGGTCGTGATCATGACCTCCAACCTGGCCTCGGACCAGATCCGTTCGCTGGCCGGGGCCGAGCACGAGGAGATCAAGAAAGCCGTGATGGACTCCCTGCGTTCGCACTTTCGTCCGGAATTCCTCAACCGCATCGACGATATCGTCGTGTTCAGGCCGCTGACGCGCGACGAGATTCGGGCCATCGTGGACCTGCAGCTCGATCGCCTTGCGGTCCGGCTCGGGGAGCAGGACCTTGGGCTCGAGATCAACGACGCCGTCCGGTTGCGCCTGTCCAATCTCGGCTACGATCCGGCTTACGGCGCGCGGCCGCTGAAACGTGTGATCCGCGACTACGTGGAGAACCCGCTGGCGGATTGGCTGCTGTCGGCGGACGCCAGGCCGGGCGAGACGCTGGAAGTGGCCGACAAGGACGGGGAAACCGTCATTTCCGTGCGCGACCGCCCCAAGGCCGCGTAAGATTCGGCCCTCTATGAAACAATTGAGAAATAAGTTCGCGCTGATGCTGCTGGTGCTGCCGGCGGCCGTCCTTGCGGAAGACCCCCTGGGGATTTCCGGCAGCGACGGGTTCGAATACGTCACGAGCGTGGAAGGCATCCACGAGTACTCGCTGCCCAACGGGCTGCAGGTGTTGCTGTTTCCCGACAACGCGCAGGCGCGGGTGACCGTCAACGTCACTTACCGCGTCGGCTCCATGCACGAGAACTACGGAGAAACCGGCATGGCGCACCTGCTGGAGCACCTGCTGTTCAAGGGCACTCCGGACAATCCCGACATACCCAAGGTCTTCAACGAGCGCGGCATGGGATTCAACGGCACCACCTGGCTTGATCGGACGAATTACTTCGAAAGTTTCGAGCCCACCGCCGACAACCTCGAGTGGGCCTTGCGCATGGAAGCCGATCGCATGGTCAATTCGTTCATCGCCTACGAAGATCTTCAATCCGAGTTTTCGGTCGTCCGCAACGAGATGGAGCGGGGCGAGAACAGCCCGGGCCGGATGCTGGATCAGCGGATCCGGGCGGCGGCCTTCGAATGGCATAACTACGGGAACTCTACGATCGGCGCGCGTTCCGATGTCGAGGGCGTGGACATCGGCCGCCTGCAGGCCTTCTACCGGACTTACTACCAGCCGGACAACGCCACGCTTATCGTGGCCGGCGATTTCGATCCCGGGGAGGCGGCCGCGATCATCGCCGGTTCGTTCGGTGCGATTCCGGCGCCGGAGCGCGAGCTGCCCCGGATCTATACCGTGGAGCCGGTGCAGGACGGCGAGCGCCTGGTGACCCTGCGGCGGGTCGGAAAGCAGAGCCTGGTCATGGCCGCCTATCACATTCCCGCCGGGGCCACCAGGGAGAACACGGCCCTTGACGCGGTTTCGCGGATCCTGGCCGATTCCAGCCGCGGGCGCTTGTACCGCAAGATGATCGAACCGGGTATCGCCGCCGCCGCCGGCGCGCGCGCCGATGCATTCGCCTTTCCGGGGCTGTTCACGCTGAACGCTACCGTCCCGGTGGACGGCGACACGCAGGAGGTGCTTGACACGCTGCTGGAGGTCGCCGAGGGCATTGCCGCGGAACCGATCACCGGGGAGGAACTCGAGTGGGCGCGGCTTGCCATGGTTTCCGGTTACGACAACGCCATAAAGAACGTCGGCTCCCTGGCGCGCATACTTTCCGAGAGCATCGCCGCAGGGGACTGGCGATACCTCTTTCTGTACAAGGACCAACTGGATGCGCTGACCGTCGAAGATCTCAACGCGGCCGCGGCGAAACACTTCAAGCGCAGCAACCGCACCGCCGGCAAGTTCATCCCCACCGAGAGCCCGGACCGGGCCACGGTGGCGTCCCGGGACGACCAGAGCGAAGAGCTGGCGGCCCTGGCGGGACGGCAGTCGGTGAGCGCGGGCGAGGAATTCGTTCCCACCCCGGAGAACATCGCCGCCCGCACCGTCAGGCAGGAGCTGGCCGGTGGCGGCTCGCTGTGGGCGATCGAGAAGAAGTCGCGCGGCGACCGGATCATCGTTTCGCTGAACCTGTTCTTCGGCAGCGAAGAGAGCCTGGCAGGAAAGCACGGCGTGGCGGGATACGCCGCCGGGCAACTGCAGCGCGGCACGACGCGCTACACGCGCGACGAGTTGGCCACCGAGTGGGACCGCCTGAAGAGCGACCTCAACCTCAGGGGCGGAGGACAGAGAATCAATGCCTCGCTGCAGACGGACGAGGCCAATTTCGACGAAGCGCTGGCCTTGATGGCGCATGTGCTGCGCGAGCCGGTCTTCGATCCCGATCAACTGGAGGAAGCCAAGCGCTCCGCGCTGGCGAGTATTGCGGGAGCCCGCGGGCAGCCGCAAAGCGTCGTTTCCGTTGCCCTGTCCAAGGCGCTGAGTCCATACGGACCGGACCATTTCCGTTACGCCATGGACCTGGACGAGCAGGAAGAGATGATCCGGAACATGAACCGGGACGCCCTGTCCGAATTCTGGGATTCCCACGTCGGGTTCAAGGGGGCGATCGCACTCGCCGTGGGCAACCTCGATTCCGCTGCGCTGGCCAAGCGCCTTGATGAACTCTTCGGCGACTGGGAGGCGGCCGTGGGCTACGTCCCGGCGCCCAACCATCATCAGCCGGTGCAGGCCCGGGAGGAATGGCTGGATACGCCGGACAAGGCCAACGGGATCATGGTTGCCGCGCTGCCGATTCCGCTCAACGTTCGCGACGCCGACTACGCGCCGCTGGTTATCGCCACGCGTATATTCGGCGGCGGCGGCTTGAGCAATCGCCTGATCGAGCGCCTGCGCCAGAAAGAGGGCTGGTCCTACGGCGCCGGCGGCGGCATGAACGCATCCGAGCGGGCGGAGGACGACAGCGGTGCGCTGTTCATTCAGGCCATCGCGGCCCCTGAGAACTTGTCGAAGGTCCGGGGCGGGGCGCTGGAGGAATTGCAGCGCGCAATTGATGACGGCTTTACCGCCGAGGAGCTTCAGGACGCCGTGGACGGCGCCATTTCAGGCGACCTCAACTCCTGGTCCAGCGACGCAGCCCTGACCGGCATCCTCAGTTCCGGCGCGGAACACGGTCTGGATGCGCTGTGGTACGGCGGTCTGCATGCGCAATACAGGGCGCTGACGCTTGAGGACGTCAACGAGACCTTCCGCAAGTACTACCAGGCCGATGATTTCCTGATCTTTATCGGTGGCGACAAGGCCAAGGCGGAAGACGCCGGCTAGTGTTGCGCAATGCCGTTCCCGGTGCGGGTACGGCGCGTGCGCCGGGTCTCCCGGCGGATGGCGAGATTGGCTGCGCGCACCTGCGGATCGACGTAACCGCGCGGGTGATCCAGGTGCAGGCAGGTGACACGGTGGCGAATGCGCTTGCCGCGGATTCCCGCGTTCTCGAGCCGCTCCCCCAGTTCCCGGTCTTCTCCGCCGTAGCCCATCCGCTCGTCGAAACCGTTTGCCGCAAGGACGTCGGCCTTCCAGCCTGACGCGTTGTGGCCGTTCCAGCCGGCGGTGGCCGGGGACATACGGTCCAGCAAGGCGCCGAAGCCCATGCCGGCGGAGAGCTTGAGAAGCTTGTAGGTGAGCGGCATGCCGCGGCTGCGAAGCCATGAGGCGGAGAAACAACGTCCGGCCGCGATGTCCTCCGGCCGGATGTTGTGGGACAGTCCCAGCGGCAACCTGAGCAGGCCGCCCGAGAGGAAACGCCGCTCCGCCGCCAGTTCGAGATGCCGGGCCACGAATTCGGGATGCGGGATGCAGTCACCGTCGGTGAAAATCAGGTATTCGCCCCGCGCCCTGGCGATGGCCTTGTTCAGGATCCGGCACTTGCGAAAGCCGCGGTCCTCCTGCCGTACGTGCTCGATCTCAAGCCCGGTGCCTGTCCGGGCGTTGCGGATGACTTCGGTCGTGTCTTCGCCGGAGCCGTCGTCGGCCACGACCACTTCGAATTCCCGGTGGGTCTGATGGGCGAAGCCGCAAAGCGTCTTTTCCAGCCATTCGGGCTGCCGGTAGGTGCTGAAAATGACCGTTACGTCAAACGGCCGTTTGCTCATGCTTCACCGCTGGTGCGATCCGCCTTTCCGACGGGTTCGGCGCGGGGAAGCGCCGCGGGATCCGGAACCACGACGCCCACCGAAACCACGAGCTTGATTGCGTCCTCCACGCTCATGTTCAGTTCGATCAGGTCCTTCTCCGGCGCCACGACCAGGAACCCGGAGGTGGGGTTCGGCGTGGTGGGGACGAACACGCACACCGAATCCGGCGTGTGCTCGGCGAGTTGGCCCACCGTGCTGGAGGTCTGAAACGCGATGCAGTAGATGCCCTTGCGCGGGTATTCGATCAGCAGCACCCGGCTGAAGGAGCCGCTCTGGCCGCTCAGGACCATTTCCAGGAAACCCTTGGCGGCCGTGTAGATGGTCTTCACGACCGGAATGCGGCGCAGCAACGCTTCCCAGAACCCGATAAAGCGTTTGCCGACCACGTTGGCGGCCACCAGCCCGGTGAGGAACAGGAGCACAAGGCTGAGGACCACGCCCAGTCCCGGAATCGGACGTCCGAGCAGCGCTTCGGGTTGAAAAGGTTCCGGAATCAACTCGAGCGTCTGGTCCGCCAGGCCGATCAGGAAGCGCAGCAGGATCACCGTGATTCCCAGCGGGACCCAGACCAGCACTCCGGCCACCAGCACGCGCCTCAGGCGCGGCCACCAGTTCCTAAACATTGCTGATACGGCTGTCAGCCATTGCTCAAGCGGCGGCTGCGTCGGATGCCGGGCTCGCACTCGATTCCTTGCCCGGGGAAGAGTCCGCCTTGTTCTTGCCGCCGTCCGTCTCCTTGCCGGATGCCGCTTTGCCCGCACCGTTTCCTGCGTCCTTGCCCGCGCCTTCCTGCCTGTCGCGCCCGCTGTTCTTGAAATCGGTCTCGTACCAGCCGCTGCCCTTCAGCCGGAAGTGCGGCGCCGAAACCAGCTTCTTGAGGCCCGGCCGCTCGCATTCGGGGCAATCGCTGAGGAGCGGATCGCTCATCTTCTGCAGCGCGTCCAGCCGGTATCCGCACTCGCGGCATTCGTATTCGTAGATAGGCATGGGAGCAGGAAATGAGCCTAAGGGCCGCGCGTAGTTTATAACGGCCGCAATCCGAGCTCCCGCAGTTGCCTGGGTTCGACGGCGGCGGGCGCATCGGTAAGGGGACAGGCGCCGGACTGCGTCTTGGGGAAGGCGATCACTTCGCGTATCGATTCGGCTTCGGCCATGAGCATGACCCAGCGGTCCAGTCCGAAGGCGATGCCGCCGTGCGGCGGGACGCCGTAGTCCAGCGCCTTGAGGAAAAACCCGAACTGCCGGTCGGCTTCTTCCGCCGAAAGCCCCAGCAGTTCGAACACGGCCACCTGCATGTCGCGCTGGTGTATGCGGACCGAGCCGCCACCGATCTCGTGGCCGTTCAGGACCAGGTCGTAGGCGCGCGACGAGGCCTGCGCGGGCCGTTCCAGAAGCTCGTCCGGCGCCGTCACGCCGGGAGCGGTAAAGGGATGATGAAGCGCCTTCCAGCGTTTTTCGTCTTCGTCGAACTCGAATCCCGGGAATTCCGTGATCCACACCGGCGCCCAGCCGCCGCCGATCAGGCCGCGTTCCCGCCCCAGCCGGTCGCGCAGGGCCGACAGCGTGCGGTTCACGATCGCGGCCGCTCCCGCCCCGAACAGCAGCAGGTCGCCTGCGGCCGGCCCGGTCTTTTCGAGCAGCGCCGCGATCTCTTCGTCGGCCAGGAACTTCAGCACCGGAGACTGCATGCCGTCGCGGCCGCCTGCCGGATCGGCCACCTTGATCCAGGCCATGCCCTTCGCGCCCATCGCCTGCACGAATCCGGTCAGTTCGTCGAGTTCGCGGCGCGTCGTTCCGGCGCCGCCGGGAATCTTCAGCGCCGCCACGCGGCAGCCGGGGTCCCGGGCCGGCGCCGAGAAAACCTTGAATTCCGAATCCGCGAAGATGCCGCTCAGTTCGACGAGTTCCAGCGGGTTGCGCAGGTCCGGCGCGTCGCTGGCGAACCGCTGCATCGCCTCGGCGTAGGTCATGCGCGGAAAGGGTTCCGGGAGTTCCACGTCCAGCACGCCGGAGAACACTTCGCGCACCAGGGCCTCCATCAATCCCATCACGTCCTCTTCGTCCACGAACGACATTTCCACGTCGAGCTGGGTGAATTCCGGCTGCCGGTCGGCGCGCAGGTCCTCGTCGCGGAAGCAGCGCACGATCTGGTAGTAGCGGTCCAGTCCCGACATCATCAGCAATTGCTTGAACAACTGCGGGGACTGGGGCAGGGCGTAGAAGCGCCCCGGCCGGTTGCGGGCCGGAGAAAGAAAGTCGCGCGCGCCTTCCGGTGTGGCGCGGGTAAGCATGGGCGTTTCCACGTCCACGAAGCCGCGCTGGTCCAGGAACGCGCGTATCGCAGCGATTGCCCTGTGACGCAGGCGCAGCCGGTCCAGCATTTCCGGCCGCCTGAGGTCAAGGTAGCGGTACTTCAGCCGCAGTTCCTCGCCGGCGCCCTCGCCGTGGTGGAAGGGCAGGTCCCGCGCGGCGGAGAGGATCTCCAGCGACTCGGCCACCAGTTCGACGTCTCCCGTTTTCAGATCGGGATTGGCCGTGCCCTCGGGGCGAATGCGCAGCGCGCCGGTGGCCCGCAGTATGCACTCGGCGCGGGCCTTTTCGGCAACGGCAAACACGGCAGGCTGGTCCGGGTTGCAGACGACCTGCACGATCCCCTCGCGGTCGCGCAGGTCGATGAAGATTACGCCGCCGTGGTCGCGCAGACCGTTGACCCAGCCGCACACGTTCACTGCCTGACCGGCGTGGCCGACACCTAGTTCACCGCAGTAGTGAGATCGCATGTTCATCGAATACGCAAGCGCCTGGAAGGCGGCCGCAACGCAGCGCCGGGAGTTAAATCAAGCCTGTCGAACTAGCTTGCGCTGAGTTCCTGCTGCATCGCTTCCATGCGCTCGCGTTCCTTCTTGCCCGCCGGCATGACCAGGCAAAACGACACCACCACGACCGACGCGATAGCCACCGCGATAACCTGCCAGCCGTATTCCTCCAGATTGACGAAGAAATCGTTGACCCATCCCCATCGTCCGACGAATTCGTACGCGTTCCAACTGATGATCGCGGTTGCGATGGAGTAGCGCAACGCCGTGGCGACTCGCTTGAAGCGCAGCAGGCGTCGCAGCAGGTAGATCGCCCAGACCGCGTTCAGCGCGGCGATCCCATACGTGACCGGATGCTGGTCGCCCAGCACGTTCTCGTCGTAAATGATGAGCAGGAACAGATAGAAGAACCAGATGAGGTAAATGGTCTCCAGTGCGGTTATCGCCGCGAAGTTGCGCTTGTGCCCCTCGGTGGGTTTGCCGGTCCCCATTCCAAGCCAGCGATGGCACCAGCGGAAGAAATTGCATCGCGTCTCGCGGTTGAACAGGAAATAGACCAGGGTGGCGAGCATTACCCCCAAAGAAGACATCATCACCAGGTATTCCGCGTTGGTGGCCACTTCGCCGGTCGCATCCATAAGGTCCGGGACGCCCAGCCAGATCGCGTAATAGACGAACGAGAATTCCACCCAGCCGGTCCACAGCAGCCATGCGGCGAAATAACCGAGCCAGGTTCCGCTCACCTCGCTGTCCTGGCGCATGCCGAGCCAGAGCAGGAATGCGCCGATCAGGCCCATGGCGCCGGCCGCGTAATACATCCCCGGCGCACCGATCGCACGTTCGATCTGGATCATTACCGAGTGCCCCAGGCCCTGGGACACGAAGAACACCGCAAAGGGGAACAAACCGATAAACGGTGGACGGGCAAACACCCGGGCCAGCGCGTTCATGGAGCGACCTCCGGAAAGCCGAAATAAACTTCTATACTATACCGCTTCGACGGATTCGACAGGCGCTAATACGGGGCAGCGAGGCACGCGGGATGAAGATCGAAAACCTTAGGGAATGGGAGGGCCGCGAGCTTACTCCGTCGGCCTGGTTTGACGTGGATCAGGCCCGCATCAACGCCTTTGCGGACTGCACCGTGGATCATCAGTTCATCCATGTGGACCCCGAACGGGTGGCGCGCGAAACGCCGTTCGGATCCACCATCGCGCACGGCTTTTTGACGCTCTCGCTTTCGGTGCACCTGGAGTCCCCCGAGATGTCGGAAATCGAGGGCGTCGGTTTCGTCATCAACTACGGCCTGGACAAACTGCGGTTCATCAACCCGGTACCGGTGGGTTCCCGCGTCCGGGTTCACTCCACGCTCACCGAGGTCCGGGAACGCGGACCGGGGCGCGTGGTCATCCGGCTGGAGAAATCCATGGAAATCGAAGGCCAGGAAAAACCCGCCTGGGTGGCGCAACAGCTCTTCATGCTGATATCCGAAGGCGCCTGAACCTCGTCTCGGCATGGACGAACTGTTCAACCTGGAGGGCCGGACGGCGCTGATTACCGGCTCCACGCGGGGCATAGGCAAGGCCATCGCCACGCGGATGGCGGAGCACGGCGCACGCGTAACCGCGTCCAGCCGCAAGGCGGATGCCTGCGAGCGGACCGCGGAGGAACTCAACCTGCGGTTCGGCAAGGGAACCGCCATTTCCGCGCCCTGCAACGTCTACCACAAGGACCAGGTGGAGGACCTCGTGGAGCGTACCCGCGCCGCCTTCGGCGCGATCGACATCCTGGTCTCGAATGTTGGCGTGAATCCGCATTTCGGTCCCTTGCTCGACACGTCCGACATCGCCCTGGAGAGGATCTGGCGCTGCAACGTCACGGCCAACATCTGGCTCAGCCGGCTGGTCGTTCCGGAAATGCGGAACCGGGGACACGGCCGGATCGTGCTGATTTCCTCGTACGTGGGTCAGACGGCGCACGGCAAGATCGGCGCCTATGGCATGTCCAAGGCCGCGGAGATCCAGATGGCGCGGAACCTGGCGCTGGAATACGGCCGCGACGGAATTACCGCCAACGCGGTCTGCCCGGGACTGATCAAGACCGATTTCTCCCGGGCGCTCTGGACCGATGCCGAGGCCCGCGAGAGCTTTCTGGACACCACGGCGCTGGGACGGATGGGCGCTCCCGATGAAGTGGCCGGGCTGGTCGTGTTCCTTGCGTCGCCGGCCGGTTCCTACGTGACCGGACAGGCGCTGCTGGTGGACGGCGGCATCCACGTGTGATCGCATCATTCGGGAAAGGGGGAAGAACCGTCCCGCATGCGCGCACTGATCTGCAACCGCTACGCGGAGCAGCCGGACCTGTCGCTTGGCGAAATGCCCGAGCCGTCTCCGGCCGAGGGTGAAGTTCTGGTGGAAGTGCGCGCCGCCGGTCTCAATTTCTTCGACCTGCTGATGGTGCAGGGCCGCTACCAGCGCCGCCCGGAGCCGCCTTTCACGCCGGGCGGCGAGGCGGCCGGGGTGGTCGTGGCGCTGGGCGATGGCGTCGACGGCCTGGCGGTGGGCGACCGCGTCGCCGTGCACGGCCGGTCCATGTTCGCCGAACGGGCGGTCGCCCTCCGCCATCACGTTGCACGCCTGCCCGGCAACATGAGTTTCGCCCAGGGCGCGGGTTTTTGCATTACCTACGGGACCTGTTACCACGCATACAAGCAGGTCGCGAAGCTCAGGGCCGGCGAAACCGTGCTGGTGCTGGGCGCCGGCGGCGGCGTGGGCATGGCGGCGGTGTCGCTGGCTCGCGCGATGGGCGCGTATGTCATCGCGGCCGCGGGCAGCGCGGACAAGCTGGAGTTGGCGCGTGCAATAGGCGCAAACGAATGTATCGACTACAGCGGGGAAGATTTCCGCGCCAGGCTCAAGCGTAAGGCCGGCGGTCGAGTGGACGTGGTGGTCGATCCCGTGGGCGGTTCGTATTCCGAGTCCGCATACCGCGCCTGCGCGCCGGGCGGGCGTTTCCTGGTGATTGGATTCGCCGCCGGCGAGATCCCCCGGCTTCCGCTCAACCTGGTCCTGCTGAAGACCGCGGCGGTGCTGGGCGTGCTGTGGCGGCCCTGGACGGACCGCCAACCCGATGCAGCCCGCGAGAACCTGGAGGCCCTGTCGGGCCTGGCTGCAAGCGGCGCCATAACGTGTCCTATCGAGCGCAAGTTGCCGCTGGTGGACTACATGCTGGCCTTCGAGGCTTTCGCCAATCGGCAGGTGACCGGCAAGTGGGTGCTCGATATGAACGGAGGCGCATCATGACCGTAAACGTGAGCGATCGCGGGCCCGTCCGGCTGATCGAAATGAATTCCCCGCCCGTCAACGCTCTCGGGGCAAAGCTGCGGATGCCGCTTCTGGATGCGATCCGGGCCGCCTCGCGGGACGACTCCGCAGGCGCCCTGCTGCTATTGAGCGGTTTGAAGACCTGGTGCGCCGGCGCCGACATCAAGGAGTTCGGCCTGCCCGAACTGCCTGCCCCCGAGGCTTCGCTCAACGCAATATGCGATGCGCTGGACGCGTGTTCCAAACCGGTCATCGCGGTGGTGGACGGAGTCGCATACGGCGGCGGGCTGGAACTTGCGCTGGCCTGCGATTACCGGGCCGTTTCCGCGCGCGCCCGCTTTGCCTTTCCCGAGGTCAATATCGGGCTGCTGCCGGGGGCCGGCGGGACCCAGCGGACTCCGCGGCTGGTGGGCGTGGAACAGGCCTTGCGGATGTGCCTGGACGGCAAACCGGTAAACGCCCGCAGCGCCCTCGAAACGGGCCTGGCCGACCGCCTGCTTGAAGACGATCTGACCGAAGCGGCGTGCGCGTATGCGGAGGAATTGCTGGCGGCCGACGCGGCGGTGCGAAAGATTTCCTCCGGTCCCGGCAAGCTTCCCATGCCGGGAGAGGCGGCCGAGGCCTTCGCGGCGGCACGCCATTTGATCGCCCGCAGGATGCGGGGGCGCGACTCGCCCGAGCTGATCGTGCAGTGCATCGAGCAGGCCGTGGCATGCCGCGACGATTTTCGCGCCGGCCTGGCCGAGGAGCGGCGCCGGTTCGTCAGTTGCCTGAAGAACCCGCAGAGCAAGGCGCTCTCGCACGTGTTCTTCGCCGAACGCTCGGCGGCCAGGGGCGCCGGTCAGGGCGCCGCGCGCGCCGTCGAGCGCGCCGCGGTGATCGGTTGCGGAACCATGGGCGGCGGCATCGCCATGAATTTCGCGATCGCCGGGATACCGGTTACCGTGCTGGAGACTGGAGAGGAGGCGCTGGACCGGGGTTTGAGCGTGATACGCAGCAACTTCGAGCGCTCCGAGAAGAGCGGGCGGATCCCGCCGGGCGGCGCCGAGCGCTGCATGGGGCTGATCACGCCCACAACGGACTACGGCGCGCTGGATGGGGCCGACTTCGCGGTGGAGGCCGTCTATGAGAACCTGGACCTCAAGAAGCAGATTTTCTCCCGCCTGGACCGGACCCTGGGCAGCGACGCGATCGTGGCCAGCAACACCTCGTATCTCGATATCGACCGGATGGCGGAAGCAACCGGCCGGCCCGGGCAGGTGCTGGGCATGCATTTCTTCAGCCCAGCCAACATCATGCGCCTGGTGGAAGTGATCGAGGGCCGGCACAGTTCGGCGGAGACAGTCGCGACCGCGTTTTCGCTTGCGTCGCGCATGAAGAAGGTCCCCGTGTGGTCGGCCAACAGCAACGGATTCATCGGCAACCGCATGTTGTCGGGATACATGTTCGAGGCCTTTGAACTGCTGTTCGAGGGCACGCCGCCGGAGTCGGTCGATGCGGCCCTGCGGGACTTCGGGCTGCCCATGGGGCCTTTTCAGATGATTGACCTGGTGGGCCTGGACCTGGGTTGGCGGGCCCGGGAGCTGGCCGGCAAGCCGCTGGAGGAGCGAAAACCCGGCGAGCGTCTGGGCGATGCCCTTTGCGAGCGGGACCGGTTCGGGCAGAAGAACGGCCGCGGTATCTACAACTACAGTCCCGGCAGCCGGGTTCCCGAGCCGGATCCCGGGGTCGCCGGCCTGATCGAGGAACTGGCGGAAGAACTGGGCTACGAGCGCCGATTGCCCGCGGAGGCCGAGGAAATCGTCAAGCGATGCATGTACCCGCTGGTTAACGTCGGCTCGGCACTGTTGGAGGAAGGCGTTGCCCGGGCGGCGTCGGACATTGATATCGTCTATGTCTATGGTTACGGCTTCCCGGCCTGGCGCGGCGGCCCCATGCACTACGCCGAGCAGCAGGGCCTGGATACCGTACTGGATGACATCCGCGGGTTTCACGACCGATTCGGCGCACGCTGGACGCCGGCGCAAAGGCTGGTTGGAGCAGCCGCGGCGGGGCGGGGATTTGGCTAGTTTTGTGAGACACAACACTATCGCATGACAGCCGGCGCGCGACCGCTGGCGGGGCATACGCCAATGATGCAGCAGTATCTGCGCATCAAGGCAAAGCACCCCGATGCCCTGCTGTTCTACCGCATGGGCGACTTTTACGAGATGTTTTTCGGCGATGCCGAGCGTGCGGCCGTGCTGCTGGACATCGTTCTGACCACTCGCGGGCAGTCGAACGGCGAAGCGATTCCGATGGCTGGAGTGCCCGCGCATTCGGCCGATTCGTATATCGCCCGTCTGGCGCAAATGGGCGAATCGATAGCCATTTGCGAGCAAATCGGTCGCCCCACGCCTTCCGGCGGCCCGGTAAAGCGCGAGGTCGTGCGGCTGGTGACTCCGGGCACGCTGACCGAGGAAGCCCTGCTCGACAGCGGCTCCGAGAACCTGGTGGCGGCCCTTCACGGAAATGACGGCGGTTACGGGCTGGCCTGGATGGAGCTGAGTTCGGGCAGTTTTTCGATCACGGAATGCCTTGGGCTGGAAGAGCTTGAGGGCGAGCTGCAACGATTGCGGCCTGCCGAATTGCTGGTTGGCGAGGGCGCGCGGCTGCCGGAGGCGCTGCCCGGCCGGCCCGCGGTTCATGAGCGGAGGAACTGGCAGTTCAATACCGCTTCGGCGCGGCGTGCGCTTCAGGACCAGTTCCGCGTGCATAACCTCGATGGTTTCGGCGTGGAGGGCATGGACCGGGGGATCGCCGCCGCCGGTTGCCTGCTGGACTACGTCAGGGACACGCAGCGCGGCGCCTTGCCTCACGTGCGCGCGCTCAACGTGGAGCGGCCCGGCGACGCGCTGCTGATGGATGCCGCCACGCGGCGCAACCTTGAACTGGACCGCTCGCTTTCGGGGCGGGACGAATACACGCTGGCCGGCGTCGTCGATCGCTGCGCCACCCCCATGGGCAGCCGGCTCCTTCGGCGCTGGATCCATCGGCCCCTGCGTTCCCACGAGGTCTTGCGGCTCAGGTATCAGGCCCTGGACGAATTGCGAGGCGAGCAGGAGGGATGGCGGAAGTCGATCCGGGCAGTCGGCGATCTTGAGCGCGTACTGGCGCGACTGGCCATCCGCACGGCCCGCCCGCGCGACCTGGAGCAGCTGCGGTCCGCCCTGAAGTCCGCGCCGGCGATCCGCGAGCGGCTAACGGCGCTGGACGCGCCTCTCCTGCAAACCCTGGCGGAGCGCATGGAAGCGCCGCCCGATGGATTGCGCCTGCTGGCGGAAGCGCTGGTCGAGCATCCCGCCCCCAGGATTCGCGACGGCGAGGTGATCGCCGCCGGATACAGCGCGGAGCTGGACGAGTTGCGCGAGGTCAGCAGCAATGCCGACGCCGCGCTGCAGGACCTGGAGAAGGAGGAACGCGAAAGCAGCGGCATCGCCAACCTGAAGCTGGGCTATAACCGGGTGCACGGCTACTACATCGAGCTTCGCCGCAGCCAGGCGGAGGAAGCGCCGGAGCACTACATCCGCCGCCAGACCCTCAAACACTCCGAGCGCTACATCACGCCGGAACTCAAGCGCTTCGAGCACCGGGTCCTGGGCGCGCGCGAACGCGCCCAGGAACTGGAAGTGAGGCTGTATGAGGAATTGCTGGAAAAGCTGTCCCGATGGCTCGCGGTCTGGCAGGACCTGGCGGCCGCGGTGGCCGAGACCGACGTGCTGGTCAACCTGGCCGCCCGCTCGCTGGAGCTGGGCTACGCGAGGCCGGAGCTTACCGATCGGCCGGGGATCCGGCTGAAGGCCAGCCGCCACCCGGTGGTCGAGCGCGCGCTGGATTCCGAGTTCATCGCCAACGACCTGGCGCTGGACGACGATACCCGCATGCTGATCGTGACCGGCCCGAATATGGGCGGCAAGTCCACCTACATGCGCCAGGTCGCGCTGATCGTGATCCTTGCGCACATCGGCAGCTTCGTTCCCGCGGCCGAAGCCGAGATCGGGCCGCTGGACCGCATATTCACGCGTATCGGCGCTGGCGACGACCTGGCCGGCGGACGCTCCACCTTCATGGTGGAAATGACCGAGACGGCGAGCATCCTGCACAACGCGACCGCACAGAGCCTGGTGCTGATGGACGAGGTGGGCCGCGGCACCAGCACCTACGACGGCCTTTCGCTGGCCTGGGCGGCGGCCGGTTATATCGCCGAGCGCCTGCGCAGCTTCACCCTGTTTGCGACCCACTACTTCGAATTGACCGCGCTGGCCGAAACCGCGACGGCCTGCGCAAACGTCCACCTGGACGCCGTCGAACACGCCGGAACGCTGGTGTTCCTGTATTCCGTGCGCGACGGCCCGGCGGACCGCAGTTACGGGCTTCAGGTGGCGGCATTGGCCGGTGTTCCCAGGCAGGTCATAGCGTCGGCGAGGGGGATGCTGGAGGACCTGGAGCAGCGCTCCGGCCGGTTGATCGAGCGCGGGCAGGCGCAACTGCCGCTCACGCTCGATCCCGGGACGAAGGGCGCCGGCCCCGTGCGGGAGGGTGTCCCGCCCTCCGCGAAAACGGGACGCCTTCGCCCCGGGGCGATTCATTCAAGGGCGGAGCAATTGCTGGCCACGGTGGATCCCGAACAGCTCAGCCCGCGCGAGGCGCTGGACCTGCTGTTCGAACTGAAAGCACGCAGCGGGGGAGAAGATGACCGAGCGGGAGATTAGCCGTCTTGTACGTGAACTGGGCGCCCTTTTGCTGGACCGGGGCGAGACGCTGGCGCTGGCCGAGTCCTGCACGGGCGGCTGGGTGGGGCAGGCGATCACCGGGCTTCCGGGAAGTTCGGGCTGGTTCGACGCCGGGTTCGTGACGTATTCCAACGACGCCAAAAAGCGCCTGCTGGGAGTCAGCCCGCAAACACTGGACGAGTTCGGCGCCGTCAGCGCCGAAACGGCGGTGGAAATGGCTGCCGGCGCGCTTGAGCGCGGACGGACGGACTGGAGCCTGGCGGTGACCGGCATTGCCGGGCCCACCGGCGGCACGGCGACGCGCCCGACAGGCACGGTGCTTTTCGCCTGGGCGGGCCGCAAGGGGCTTCGGGAGGCGGAAGCCATGCGCTTTGACGGCGACCGCCGCGCCGTGCGGATGCAATCGGTGGCGCATGCGCTGGAAGGACTGCTGAAACGCGTCGGCGGGACTGCCGGAGACTGATGCGAAAGGCCTTTTTTCGACGGTTTCGGGCGCGTCTGCCAATAACCTGCTCAACCCGGAGAATTGCCGCCGTGCAATTCGCCGCGGCTATGGAATAATCTCGGTACCGGGACCTGAACGGGAGCACTTGAGCACCATGAACGACAATCGCAAGCGGGCGCTGGCGGCGGCGCTTTCGCAGATCGAAAAACAGTATGGCAAGGGCTCCGTAATGCGCCTGGGCGGCGAGGGCGCCGTGCACGATGTGGAAGCCGTTTCCACCGGCAGCCTGGCGCTGGACCTGGCCCTGGGGATCGGCGGGCTGCCGCGCGGCCGGGTGGTGGAGATCTTCGGTCCCGAGGCTTCCGGGAAAACCACGCTTACGCTCAGCGTGGTCGCGCAATGCCAGAAGGCGGGCGGCACGGCCGCGTTCGTGGACGCCGAACATGCGCTGGATCCGATATACGCGGGGCGCCTGGGCATCAACGTGGACGACCTGCTGGTCTCGCAGCCCGACACGGGAGAGCAGGCCCTGGAGATCACCGACATGCTGGTGCGCTCCGGCGCGGTGGACGTGGTGGTGGTCGATTCGGTCGCCGCGCTTACCCCCAAGGCCGAGATCGAGGGCGAAATGGGCGACACCCACGTGGGGCTGCAAGCCCGGCTGATGTCGCAGGCCCTGCGCAAGCTGACCGGCAACATCAAGCGCTCCAACACCATCGTGATCTTCATCAACCAGTTGCGGATGAAGATCGGCGTGATGTTCGGCAACCCGGAGACCACCACCGGCGGCAACGCACTCAAGTTCTACTCCTCGGTGCGGCTGGATATCCGCCGAATCGGGGCCATCAAGCAGGGCGACGAGGTGATCGGCAACCGCACCCGCGTGAAGGTCGTGAAGAACAAGCTGGCGCCGCCGTTCAAGATGGCCGAATTCGACATTCTTTTCACCGGCAACCAATACGGCGTCTCGAAAGCCGGCGAACTCATCGACCTCGGGCTGTCGAAGAACCTGATCGTGAAATCGGGCGCCTGGTACAGCTACAAGGACGGGCATATCGGCCAGGGCAAGGAAAAGGCGCGCAGCTACCTGCACGAAAATCCCGACGTGGCCGAGGAACTGGAAGCGCAGATCCGGGGCGCCGACAAAACAGCGGAGGAACCGGTAGAGGCCGCGAGTGCCTGAACGTACGGCCGGCTCCGGCGGCCTGCTGGATACCGCGCTGCGTCTGTTGGCCAGACGCGAGCATTCATTGCGGGAATTGCACACCAAATTGAAATTGCGGGGCCACCAGGCCGCGGCAATCGAGGCCGTACTGGAAGAACTGGCGGCGCGCGGGCTGGTCAGCGATGAGCGTTTCGCGGAGGCTTTCCTCCGTTCCCGCCTGGAGCGCGGACAGGGTCCTCTCAAGATTCGTGCCCAACTGAAGGAGCGCGGCGTGGCCCCCGGGCTGATCGACGCCGCCCTCGGGGAGACGGAAATCGACTGGGACCGGCGCGCTGCGGCGGCACGCAGCCGACGGTTCGGCAAGTCGCCGCCGGCCGACCGGAACGAAATGGCCCGCCAGGCCCGGTTTCTGCGCGGACGCGGATATTCCGAGGGACAGGTAGCGCGGGCCGTCCTGGGAGAATCCAGGTCGTGAAGACAGCCGAAATCCGCACCGCGTTCGTGGAGTTCTTCGAACGGCATGACCATCGGCATCTGCCCGGCTCGCCGCTGGTTCCGAGCAACGACCCCACGCTTCTGTTCACCAACTCCGGGATGGTGCAGTTCAAGGACATCTTCCTCGGCCGCGAGCAGCCACCGCACCCGAGGGCCGTGACCGTGCAGCGCTGCCTGAGGGCCGGGGGCAAGCACAACGACCTGGAAAATGTCGGTTACACCTCTCGCCACCACACTTTCTTCGAGATGCTGGGCAATTTCAGCTTCGGCGACTACTTCAAGCGGGAGGCCGTCCGCCTGGCCTGGGAATTCGTCACCGGGGACCTGGGCCTGCCGCCCGGGAAGCTTCTCGTCACCATCTACGAGGACGATGACGAGGCGGCCCGCTGCTGGCGCGAGGAGGCCGGGATCGATGACTCGCGGATCATTCGGCTGGGCGGTTCCGGCAACTTCTGGTCGATGGGCGACACCGGTCCCTGCGGCCCCTGCTCGGAGATCTTCTACGACCACGGCCCCGACGTGGCCGGCGGCCCGCCGGGGAGCGCGGAGGAGGAAGGCGACCGCTTCGTGGAGATCTGGAACCTCGTGTTCATGCAGTACGACCGCGATGCCGAAGGCCGTCTCACGGACCTGCCGAAGCCCTCGGTCGATACCGGCATGGGACTGGAGCGCACCGCCGCCGTGTTGCAGGGCGTCAGCAGCAATTACGAAATCGACCTGTTCCGCGACCTCATCGCCGCGGCCGGCGAAATCACGGGCACGGATGATCATGGATCCAATGCGCTGAAGGTCATCGCCGATCATGCGCGCGCCGCGGCCTTTCTCGTGGGTGACGGCGTTTTTCCGTCCAACGAGGGACGCGGTTACGTGCTGCGCCGCATCATTCGGCGCGCGCTGCGCCACGGCCACGATCTGGGCGTCAACGATGCCTTCCTTTACCGGATGCTGGGGCCCATTGAAGAGGCGATGGGCGCGGCCTTTCCGGAACTGGCGGAATCGCGCGAGCTGGCCGAGCGGGTACTGCGTTCCGAGGAAGAGCGGTTCGCGGCGACCCTGGAACAGGGCATGCGCTACCTGAACCGGACTCTGGAGGACGTGCGCGACGGGGTGATTCCGGGCGAAAAGGCCTTCGTCCTGTACGACACCTATGGTTTTCCCGTGGACCTCACCGCCGATATCGCGCGCGGCCGCGGCCTCTCCGTGGACATGCCCGGTTACGATGCCGCGATGGCCGAACAGCGCGAGAGATCCCGCGTGAAGCACAAGGCGGATGCAGGGGAGGCGGCGGTTGACCGTCGAGCTTCAAAGCCTTCCGCGATTCCCGCTCCTGCCAGTGAATTCACGGGTTATGAACATCTTGAGGACAGTGGGCGCGTGATCGCAATCCACGTGGGCGACGAGGCGGCAGAGCAGGCGAAGAAGGGCAAGACCGCCGAAGTGGTGCTGGACCGCACGCCGTTTTATGCCGAAAGCGGCGGGCAGGTGGGCGACACGGGAGTACTGGCCGGGCAGGGACTGCGCTTCGAGGTCCAGGACACGCAGCAGACATCGGCGGGGCGCGCGCACATCGGCGTGGTTGCCGAGGGGAAGCTGAGCGTGGGCGACGAGGTGACCGCCACGGTGGACGCCGGGCGCCGCCGGGACATCGTTCTGAACCATTCGGCCACGCACCTGATGAACGCGGCGCTGCGCAGGGTGCTGGGCAAGCACGTGGCGCAGAAGGGCTCCCTGGTGGCGCCGGACCGCCTGCGGTTCGATTTCTCGCATTTCGAAGCGGTGTCGCCGGAAGACCTGGAGCGCATCGAGGACGAAGTCAACGAGCAGATTCGCGCCAACGAGCCCGCCGTCACTACCGAAATGCCGATGGATGAGGCGATCGAGGCCGGCGCGCTGTCGATGGCCGGCGAAGACTATGCGGAGCAGGTCCGGGTGCTGAAGCTGGGCGATTACTCGATGGAACTGTGTGGCGGCACGCATGTGGGCCGGACCGGGGACATCGGGCTGTTCGCCATCGTGTCGGAGTCCTCCGTTGCCGCCGGCGTGCGCCGTATCGAGGCGCTCACCGGCGCCGGGGCTTTCGAGTGGGTGCGGAACCTGCGCCACCGAATGGGCCGGCTCGCCGGATTGCTCAAGGGCGGCGCCGACGATTCGGAAGAAAAACTGAAGGCGCTGATGAAACGCGCCAGGGAACTCGAGAAGAACCTCGCGCAAGCGCGCGCGCGCCTGGCCGAGGGGGGTGGTTCGGGGACTGTGCCCGTCACGCAAGTCGCGGGAATAAACCTGATCGCCATGCAACTCGATGGCGACGCCGATATGGACACGATGCGCGGCGCGGTCGACCGCTACCGGGAACGATACGAGCCGGCGGTGGTGCTTCTTGGCGCGCGCGATGGCGGCAAGGCGCGGATCGTCGCCGGCGTGAGCAGGGACATTCGCGAAAGTGTGCCGGCGCGCGATCTGGCGCGGGTAGTCGCGGAACAATTGGGCGGCAAGGGAGGCGGGCGGGCCGACTTTGCGCAAGGCGGCGGGCCCGACGGAAAGGAACTTGAGCGGGCGCTTGAAGGCGTGCCGGACTGGCTGGCGGAGCGCCTCGGGGAAACCTCCAGCTAACGATTGCCGGCCCTCCGCCAATACAATTGGGCTGTTTCGGCCCGGATTGAATGACATGAGCCTGCTGCGGGATCAACCCAGTTTCACGCTGGGCGTAGAGGAGGAATATCTCCTGGTGGACGCGGAAACACTTGAGTTGGCGGTGGACCCGCCGGCCGGATTCATGCCCGCCTGCCAGGAACAGGTCACCGGGCAGGTCGTCAACGAACTCATGCGGGCGCAGGTGGAGACCGCAACCAAGGTCTGCGCCGACGTGGCCGAGGTGCGCCGGGAACTGACCCGGCAACGGCGCGAGATCAACGCGGTGGCCGAGCAGTTCGGGATGCGGATCATCGCCGCTTCCACGCATCCGTCGGCTCTGTGGCGCGACCAGAAGCAGACCCCGTCGCAGCGCTATGTGACCCTGCAGGAGGAAATGCAGGCTACCGCCAGGCGCATGCTGATTTGCGGCATGCACGTACACGTGGGCATCGAGGACAAGGACCTGCGCGTGGACCTGATGAACCAGTTCCGCTATTTCCTGCCGCATTTGCTTGCTCTCAGCAGTTCATCGCCGTTCTGGGAGGGTGACGATACCGGCCTGAGCAGCTTTCGGCTGACCATCTTCTCCGGTTTGCCGCGTACCGGCCTTCCGGAAGAGTTCAACGGCTGGAGTGATTACGAGCGCCACATCGAGACCCTGGTTCAGGCCAATGTCATCGAGGATTCATCGATGATCTGGTGGGACGTGCGGCCCAGCGCACGCTTTCCTACTGTGGAGACCCGCATTTTCGACCTCTGTACTTTCGTGGAGGACACGGTGTGCTTGACGGCCTTCACCGTCTGCCTGATCCGCATGCTGTGGCGCCTGCGGGTCAGCAACAGCCGCTGGCGCAGCTACAACCTGCTGCTCCTGGAGGAAAACCGCTGGCGGGCGATGCGTTACGGGCCCACCGACAGCCTGCTCGACTTCGGCAAGGGCACGATGGTGCCGTTTTCCGACTTGCTGGACGAGTTGATCACGATGATTCGCCACGACGCGGAATTCTTTGATTGCAAAAAGGAAATCGAACACGCGCGCACGATTCTCGAGCGCGGCACCAGCGCCAGCCTGCAACTGGCCGCTTATCGCCGGGCCCTGGATGAAGGCGCCAGCGAACAGGAAGCACTGCGCGAGGTCGTGCGCTTCCTGGTCGAGGCCACCATGGATGGCTGCTGATTCGTCGTTGTTTCCCGCCGCCTGCCCGGTTTCGGTGGCGCCCATGATGCAGCGCACCGACCGGCACTGCCGCTACTTTCACCGGCTGCTCGCGCCGGAGGCCGGTTTGTACACGGAAATGGTCCATGCGCAGGCCGTCATCCACTCCACCGACGGTCGCTTCCTCAGGCATCATCCCGCCGAGCGGCCACTTGCACTGCAACTTGGAGGCAGCGAACCCGAAACGCTGGCCGAAGCGACGGCGCTTGGCACGCAAGCGGGATTCGACGAGATCAACCTGAACGTGGGCTGCCCCAGTTCCCGCGTCAAGGCCGGCCGTTTCGGCGCCTGCCTGATGCATGAACCGGAACGAGTGGCCGATTGCGTACGCGCGATGCGCAAAGGCGCCGCCGGCCGGCCCGTTACGGTAAAGACCCGCATCGGGACCAATCATCGGCAGGAGTTCTCGCACCTTTTGGCGTTTGCGCGGGCAATGCAGGAAGCGGGGGTCGCGGCGCTGATCGTGCACGCCCGCATCGCCGTGCTCGAGGGGCTGTCACCCAAAGAGAACCGCAATGTGCCGCCCCTGCGCTACGAGTTCGTTTACCGGCTGAAGCAGGCCATGCCGGACCTGCCCATCGTCATCAACGGCGGCGTATGCGCCAACAGCGAGATTGAATCGCACCTGCAATGCGTCGACGGCGTGATGCTGGGCCGCGCCGCCTATTCCAATCCCTGGCTTCTCACCGCGTTGCCCGGCGCGTCGCGGCAGCGTCGGACCCGCGTCCAGGTGGTTGAGGCGATGGTGGAATACGCGCGGCAAAGAGACCAGCGTGGAGTACGACTTGGTGCAATCACGCGGCACATGGCGGGCCTGTATTCGGGCAAACCCGGCGCCGGCGACTGGCGGCGGGCACTGGCGCGGCATGCGCCGGCGCCCGCGAGCGAAGCACGCGTACTGCTCGACTGCGTTCCGGATCGTTTGCGCTACGCTGCCTGAGGCGGCGGGTAGGGCGTGGCGTCGCGAGGGTCATGCCCTCGCTCGCGGATCAGCCCAGGGCGGCGGCCACGCGGTCGCGTTCGGCGTAGAGTTCGGCGGGCACGCGGTCGCCGTATTGGGCGAGGTAATCGGCGATTTTCCGCATTTCCTCGCGCCAGCCTTCCGTATCCACGTCGAGCAGACCGTCCATGGCTTCGGGAGCGATATCGAGCCCCTGTAGATTGAGGTCCTCGCGCCGCGGCAGATTGCCCACCGGGGTCTCGCGCGCGTCGGCCCGTCCCTTGCGCCGGTCGAGAATCCACTGGAGCACACGCAGGTTCTCGCCGAATCCGGGCCAGAGGTACTCGCCCGCCTCGTCCTGCCGGAACCAGTTGACGTGATAGATCCCCGGCAGCCTGTCGCTGCGGCCGTTGAAACTCAGCCAGTGCTTCCAGTAGTCGGCGAAGTTGTAGCCGCAAAACGGTTTCATGGCCATCGGGTCGCGCCGCAGTCCGTTGTCGGAGTCGCTGGAGGCGGCGGTGGATTCGGAAGCCATGGCGGCGCCCATCAGCACGCCGTGGCGCCAGTCGCGCGCCTCCATGACCAGCGGCGCCAGCCGCGCCCGGCGCCCGCCGAAGATCAACGCGGACAGGGGCACGCCCGCCGCGTGTTCGGCCATGGGCGAATAGCTGGGGTTGCATTGCGCCGAGACGGTGAAGCGGGAGTTGGGATGCGCGGCCTTTTCGCCGCTCTTGATCGGTTCTCCCTTCCAGTTCAGCACCGGGACGCCGAACTTGCGGCCTTCCCACCACGGCTCCTTTTCGCTGCTCAGCCCCACATTGGTGAAGATCGCGTCCCGCTGGAGCATCTCGAAGGCGTTGTTGTTGGTGTCGCGGTTGGTGCCGGGCACGACGCCGAAGTAGCCGGCTTCCGGGTTGATGGCGCGCATCACGCCGTCGTTGTCGAGATGCAGCCAGGCGATATCGTCGCCGACGGTCCGGACCTGCCATCCGGGAAATTGCTCCGGCGGGATCAGCATCGCCAGGTTGGTCTTGCCGCAGGCCGAGGGAAAGGCGGCCGCGACATAATGCTTCTCGCCCGCCGGATTCTCGATCTCCACAATGAGCATGTGCTCCGCCAGCCAGCCTTCCTGGCGCGCCTGCCAGCTTGCGATGCGCAGAGCGTGGCACTTCTTGCCCAGCAGCGCATTCCCGCCGTAGCCGGAACCGTAGCTTCGGATACTCAGTTCCTCCGGGAAATGCATGATGTAGCGCCGCTCGGGATCGAGTTCGCCGATCGAGTGCATGCCCTTTACGAATTCGCCCTCGCGCTCGATCCGATCGAGCGCCTGCGCGCCCATGCGCGTCATCAGGTACATGTTCACCGCGACGTAGGCGCTGTCCGTTACCTCGATCCCGCAACGCGCATACGGCGAACCCAGTGGCCCCATGCAGTACGGAATCACGTACATGGTGCGGCCCCGCATGCAGCCCTCGAACAGCCCGTCCAGCAGCCGATGCGCCTCGTCCGGGGCCATCCAGTTGTTGTTGGGGCCTGCGTCCTCGCGGTCCTCAGTGCAGATGAAGGTGAGGTTCTCCACCCGGGCCACGTCGGAGGGGTCGGAGCGGTGCAGGTAGCAATCCTCGAACTGCCCGTCGTTTATGGGAATCAGACCGCCATCGCGCACCAATTGCGCTACGAGCGCATCGTATTCTTCCCGGGAGCCGTCGCACCAGTGGACCCGGTCGGGCCGCGTAAGGCGAGCAACCTCCTCCACCCACTGACGGGCGCTGGAAGCGGTATTGGGAATCACTCCGGTTATGTAACCGTTCGGCGCGTGAAGATCGCAAGAATATACGATTTACGCCTCCGGGTGGGCGCCTTTGGCGATAATGGCCGTTCCCGAAGAGAGTCCGACCCCGCCGCGATCGTGCCGAACCAATGAAGAACGCGTTGTACTTTTGCTCCGAATGCGGGGCGGAGAGCCTCAAGTGGCAGGGGCAGTGCGGGGCGTGCGGCGCGTGGAACACGTTGCGCGAGGCGCCTTCCGCACCCGCGCGCTCGGGAAGGAAATCCCGCAAGCCCGCCGCCGCCGAGGTGGTGCGACTGAACGAAGTGGCCGCGCAACCCGGCCAGCGCATGCCCACGGGACTGGACGAGTTCGACCGGGTCCTGGGCGGCGGTCTGGTGAAGGGTTCGGTCGTGTTGCTCGGCGGCGATCCCGGGATCGGCAAGTCCACAATCCTGCTGCAGGTGGCCGGCGGCAATCCGGCAAGCGCGCAAACGCTCTACGTGAGCGGCGAGGAGTCCCTGGAGCAGCTTTCCCTGCGTTCGCGGCGGCTCGGACTTGCCGACGCCGGCGTGCGCGCCGTCGCCGAGACATCGCTGGATGCCGTGCTGGCGGCGGTCGAGGCGGAGCGTCCCGCGTGGCTGATCATCGATTCGGTGCAGACCTTGAGTCTGGACGAGGTCAATTCGGCTCCCGGCTCGCCGGTGCAACTGCGCGAATGCACGGCCGCCCTGGTGCGGCTGGCCAAGACCCGCGGAATCGCAGTCACCCTGGTGGGGCACGTGACCAAGGAGGGCCAGATCGCCGGACCGCGCATGCTGGAGCACATGGTGGACGTGGTGCTGTATTTCGAAAGCGAGTCCGGCAGCCGGTTCCGCGTGCTGAGGTCGGTCAAGAACCGCTTCGGCGCGGTCAACGAGCTGGGCGTGTTCGTCATGGACTCCGCTGGGCTCAAGCAGGTGCGCAATCCCTCCGCGATCTTTCTGACCGGCCGCCAGGCCGGCGCGCCAGGCAGCGCCGTTACGGCCTGCCATGAGGGCAGCCGGCCGATGCTGCTGGAAGTCCAGGCGCTCGTATCCGACGCCGGTGCAGGCATGGCCCGCCGGGTCAGCCCCGGCATGGACCACAATCGCCTGGCCATGTTGATGGCCGTGCTGGCGCGGCATTCCGGCGTGGCGGCCTATGAGCGCGACGTATTCGTGAACTATGTCGGCGGTCTGCGGATCAACGAAACGGCGGCGGACCTGGCGGTTGCCGCGGCGATATGGTCCAGCGTCCGCGACCAGCCCTTGCCGGACGGATTGGTCCTGTTCGGCGAACTGGGGCTCTCGGGCGAAGTCCGGCCTGCGCCCTACGGGGAAGAGCGCCTGCGGGAAGCCGCCAAGCTGGGGTTCAAGCGGGCCCTGATTCCGTCGGCCAATCGGCCGCGCAAGCCAATGCGAGACATGAAAGTTACAGGCGTCAATCGGCTCGGCGAGGCGCTGGACATCCTCGGACGTCCCTCGTGAACGGTTTCGGTGCGGTCGCGGACCGCTGATGGACTGGCTCGAGGACTTCATCGCAAGGCACAGGCTGCCGTCGGACTATGCAGAGGCCATCGGCGAGGTCGTTGGTCCGCTCGCGGAGCGTCTCCGCGACTCCCATCGTCTCAACGGACAACCGCTGATTGTCGGCATCAGCGGCGCGCAGGGTTCGGGCAAGACTACTCTGGCGCTGCTTCTGGATGAATGGCTGGAGCGGGAGCTGGGTCTTGCAACGGCGTGCCTGTCGCTTGATGGTTTGTACCTGCGCAAGGCCCAGCGATGGGAATTGTCCCGAAAGGTGCACTCGCTGCTGGAAACGCGCGGTGTTCCGGGCACTCATGACGTTGCGCGGGCGGAGGATTTGCTCGATTTGCTTGTCGACGCGGATCACGAACGGACGGTTGCCCTGCCTGTGTTCGACAAGGCGCTCGACGATCGTGCGCCCGCCGGCCAGTGGCCGGTAGTGAACGCGCCGGTTGACGTCGTCCTGTTCGAGGGCTGGTGCATGGGTGCCCGGCCGCAACCGCCGGAGTCGCTGGCCGAACCCGTAAACGCGCTGGAAGCCGAGAGAGACCGCTCGGGACGATGGCGCCGATACGTCAACGAACGCCTGCGGGCCGATTACGCCAGCCTGTTCGCGCGCCTGGATCTGCTGGTCATGCTGCGTGTCCCGAACTTCGAAAAAGTCCTGGAATGGCGCCGGCTGCAGGAAAAAAAACTCCGTCAGTGCCTTCGCGGCGGTTCGCGCACCGGGGCACGGCCGCCGGGGATGTCAGACGGGGAGATTGCGTATTTCGTACAGCATTACGAACGGCTGACGCGGCATATGCTGAAAACGATGCCGGAGTATGCGGATGCGGTGATCGACGTCGACGAGAACCACCGCATGACGGGGATCAGCTGGTGGGAACGGTCACCGTAGCAACGCAGTGCGGGTCCGACGCCCCAAGGCTAATGCGTGGGGGGATCGTCCATCCGCAGCTCCGCCAGCGGATCGTCGCCTACTGCGTGATAGACCTTCCTGATGGATTCATCGTTGTCATAGGTCCACACGACCATATCGGCCAGGTCCCCTCGCGTGACCGGACCTGTAGGCTCCGGCTCCAGGTTCAGTCTGATAATTCCCGACCTTGGATTGGACGTAAGTTGCGCGGGACGGATGATGGTGTAATCGAGATTGCTGGCCATGATGTGTTGTTCGGCTTCGTCCTTGATGTCGATTGCCCAGGCGTGCGATTCCCGGAGATGTTCGGGCACCATGAGGATACTCTTGCCGGGGCCGACAATCGTCACGACGATCAATCTGTCGATGCCTTCGGATTGTGCCGCATCCAGAATGTTGACGGTGCCGACCACATCCACTGGAGTTTCACCAAGACGTGAGCCCAGGGTCGAAAAGATCGCCTTGAATTTCCTGGACGCGATAGCCCGGTGCACGTCGTCGGAGTTCAGGGCGTCGCCGACGAAGTAGTCGACGTCCAGCGGTTCCAGGTTCTCCAGACTGGACGTGGGTCTGACGAAGGCGGTTACCGCCTCGCCCCGTCCGACCAGGACTTTGGCGATTTCCAGTCCCGTGTTGCGGGTGGCGCCGAAAATCAGGACACCGTCATCGCCATGGGCCGGCGCGGCCAGCAGGATGAGCGCGACCGTCAGGCCCCAAAGACTGCTTCTCATCGCCAGACTCCAATATCAGGGGTTGGCGGGCCGCCGGAAGCGCAGGACGGCGCGGTCGGTCTTTCCCCGTACGTGCGGCGCCATGGCAATGACGTCACGCGGGTCGTTTTCGTTTGACAACACGTCGCTCTCGGCATCGAATCGGAAGCCGGCCGCCGTGAAGTCCGCCTTGACGAGGGCAGGATCGATGCGGTGCAACCCGGCTATGACGTCATCGGGGGTGCCGGGGTCGGCAACGTGGTCAACGACCAGCACGACTCCTCCAGGCTTTACCGCGGAGTACAGCTCGGCCAGCATCAGGGGGCGGTCTATTCGTTCCCAGCCACGCTGACCATCGATGTAGTAAACGTCGTGGTAGCACAGGATCAGGAGCGCTACGTCAAAGGCGCCGGCGGGCAAGGCCAGCTTGTTGTTCTCGCCGAGGATTTGTTCCACCGACGGCAATCGGCCATCGGCGTAGCGCTGCTCGATCTGGCTGCCGGCAATCGAGGCGTAAGGCGTGTTGTTGTGTGCAACGACCTTGCCTGCGGGGCCGACGACGGAAGCCGCCAGTTGGGTGTAGTAACCGCCGCCGGAGAACATGTCCAGCACCTCCATTCCCGGCCGCAGACCGGCAAAGGCCAGGATGGCTTCGGGCTTGCGGCCGGCGTCCCGGGCTCGATCGCCCGGCAATCGGCGCGGGTCCTCGATTGCGGCCGCGATCGCGGCACTGGCGTCGGATTCGGCGCCGGTTTGTGCCGTATCGGCCGCACTGCCTGTGCGATACGGCACGACAAGTGCCGCCAGGATTGCGCACATCAACGCTATCGGTAGCCGCATGGGAGGGTGCCCCGGACTAGAGCGGGTCGCGTATGAAGGTGGGCTGGTCGCGGGTGGAGCGCTCGGGGTCGTAGCGGTAGCCGGCCTCGGAGAAATCCAGCAGGCCCTTGGCGAAGCGCATGCGCCGCTCGATGATGAAGCGCGCCATCATCCCGCGCGCCCGCTTGCCGAGGAAACTCACGAATCGGTACTTGCCGCTGCGGAAGTCCAGGAATCGCGGGGTAATGACCCGTCCGCCCACGTTCGATAGATCCAGCGCGCTGAAATACTCCTTCGACGCCAGGTTGACGAGCACCGGCGTGCCGCTGGCTTCGACCGCTTCCCGGACGGACCCCGTCAGGCGGTCGCCCCAGAAGTCGTAGAGGTTGGAGCCGGCCGCCGTGCTCAACGGCGTGGACATCTCCAGGCGGTAGGGCTGAATCAGGTCCAGGGGACGCAGCACGCCGTGCAGGCCGGAAAGAATGCGCAGGTGCCGCTGCGCCCAGCCAAGGTCGCGCCCCGAAAACTCCCAGGCGCGCAGGCCCTGATAGGCGTCGCCGTTGAATGCCAGGACCGCCGGGCGGGCATTACGCCGGCTGAAGGGCTCCTTCCAGGCCGAGTAGCGATCCACGTTCAATTTCGCCAGATTGTCGCTGATGCCCATCATCCGCGAGAGATCCGGCGCCTCAAACTCGCGCAGGCGCTCCACCAGGCTCGCGGAGTCTTCGATGAAATCCGGGATGGTGTGTCGGCCGCGCGGCAGGCGCGACTCAAAATCCAGTGACTTGGCGGGGGACAGGATGGCGAGCATGTCTAGGTTCCGGTTTGGGTTGCGGATGTCGGGGGTTCGGCCGGCGCCGTGGCCTGCATGACGCGCACGCGGTCAACGGCGTTCTCGGACGTTTCCAGCACTTCCATCGGGAAACCGCCCAGTTCCAGACACTGTCCCTGTTGCGGAATATTACCCAATTTGTCCAGGATCAGGCCGTTGAGCGTCTTGGGGCCGTAGGTCGGCAGGCGCCAGCTCATGCGGCGGTTCAGCAGCCGTATGTTGGCGCCGGCGTCCACCAGCCAGCCGCCGTTGCCGTCCGGCTGGACCTCGTCCTCCTCCGCTTCCTGCGAACTGTCGCCGATAAGGCCGCCGGATATCTCATGCAGCAGGTCCTGCACGCTTACCAGGCCCTGGATGTCGCCGTACTCGTCAACGACCAGGGAGGATGCGCCGCCGCCGCGGCGAAAGTCGGAGAACATGCGGGTAAGCGAGGTGTGCTCGAACACGTAATGCGGCGTTTCGAGGAAATTCTCGAGACGGCGTCGATTCAGGCCATTGGAGCCGTTGGCCTGAAACAGCTTGCGCACGTGCAGCATGCCCGCCACGTTGTCGAGTTGCCCGCGATAGCAAGGGAGCACGGAGTGGCTGCTGGCCCGAAGCTGTCGCACGACCTCCGGCCATTCCTCCTTCAGGTCGATGCCCTCGATCTCGCCGCGCGGTGTCATGATGTCCTCGATGGTCAGCGCTTCGAGTTCCAGCACGGCCAGCAGCATCTGCCGGCGGCGGTTGGGAATGCGGCCGCCGGACTCGGTGACCAGTGTGCGGAGTTCCGCCACGGTGAGGTCCTGACCTTCGTCCCTGTCCGGGCGCGTGCCGGTCAGGCGCACCAGGAACCCCGCGATCAGGTTGACGGACCACACGATCGGCCCCAGCAGCTTCTGCAGCGGGTGGTAGATGCGGCTGGCCACGAGCGCCAGTCTTTCCGGGTGCGCCGCCGCCCAGGTCTTGGGCGTGATTTCGGCGAAAACCAGCACGATTACCGTCAGCAGTATCGTTCCGGCCACCGCACCCATCATGCCGCCGACGCGCAGGAATAGCAGCGTCCAGATGAACGCGGCGAAGAAGTTCACGAGGTTGTTGCCGAACAGGATCAGCCCGAGCAGCCGGTCGGGCCGGGTCAGCAGCCGTTCCGCAAGCTGCGCGCCGCGATGCCCCTCGCGGGCTCGATGCCTGAGCTTGTACCGATTGACCCGCATGAGCGCGGTCTCGGTGCCGGAGAAAAAGGCCGACAGGGCCAGCAACAGAAAGAAAATGCCCAGCAGGGCAGGTAGTGGAATGTCGTCGCTACTCAAAACGAGTTACGAGGTAGCCAAACACGATCGCTAGGAAAACATGAGCAGGCGGCCGGTGTCAAGTATCGCTTGCCAGAAATTGGGGTAAGCCTGTATCGTTGGTAAGACCAATTCGATCACGGCATATCGGGGACGGGCCGTATCGACAACAAAAAAGACGTCCCCGAATTTCCCGGGAGGCATCCATGCAATCGAGAGTCCTGTCTGTTTTTCTCGCGTGCGCGCTGTTGGCGGTTCCGGTGGGATTTGGCCTGGTAAGCACTGCGCAAGCCGACGATCACGTCATTGAAGAAGTTGTCGTTACCGCGCGGAAACGCGAGGAGAATCTGCTGGAAGTGCCGGTGAGCATTACCGCGATAACGGCGTCCGACATCGACGCCAAGGGTATTACCGATTTTGACGATCTCGTCGATTTCACGCCCGGGTTCTTCTTCGCCGAGCATTCGGTGGGCCGCGGCGACCGTTCCAACCGCCTGCTGGTCATACGCGGTATGCGGATCGAGAGCGAGGACGACCACGTGCAGCCGGCCATGGTGTTCGTCGACGGCGCGCCGATGATGGGCAGCGTCATCAGCGGACTTGAGGACGCCGAACGCGTCGAAGTCGTAAAGGGTCCGCAGAGTGCTTATTTCGGCCGCGCCACTTTCTCCGGGGCGGTCAATTTCGTAACCAAGACGCCTTCGGACGAGTTTCAGGGCAAGATCACCGCCGAGGCGGGCCGATATGGGACCACAAGCTTCGGAGCGCAGGTGGAAGGCCCGTTGAGCGAAGGGCTTTCCTATCGTGTTTCCGGCAGTGCCTACAGCACCGACGGCCATTACCGGCTGGGCAACGACCCCGATCAAAAGCTGGGAGAACGCAAGACCTGGAACCTGGCCGCCACGCTGTACGCTACCCCCTCGGAACAATTCTCCGCCAAGCTTCGGGTACATACCTGGCGGGACGATGACGGACCGGGCGCGGCTTTTGCATACGGCGAGGGCAACGGCGAGCACTATTTCAACTGCAATCCGCCGGGGTCCACGCTGCTTGAGCGCAACGGCGGCAACACCTGGATCTGCGGCGAAGCCCCGTTTCCACAACCCGGTGAGATCAACGCCGATTTTGTCTTGAACGCCGCGAAAGAGGGCGTCCTGAACGGCGTGTCCACGCCGGGGCGGCCGGGAATCGTGACCCCGTTCGACCCACCGATTCTCGATGGTTTCGGGTTGGCGCGGCGCGCGTGGAACGCGAGCCTGATCATGGACTACGAGTTCACCAACGAAATCTCGCTGGCTTCTATTTCGGCGTTTCACTCCAACGAGTGGCAGGTGCTGGACGATGTGGACCGCCGCGCAACCGCTCATATCGCAGATCTCAGGGACACGGGACTTCTGAACAATCGCGACCTCAGGGACTTCAGCCAGGAATTGCGGCTGTCCGCGGACCAGGGTCGCTGGCGGTGGCAGTTGGGCGCCAACTATTTCGACACCACCGGCGTGCGCTCCACCGGGCTGAAGTTCCTCTTCTGGACCCAGGGACTGGGCGTCGGCAATTCCTGGGACATCCAGACGACCGGCCTGTTCGGTTCGATCGGATATGACCTGACCGATCAGCTGAGCGTGAGCGTGGAAGGACGCCAGCAATGGGACAAGGTGGCCGAAGGCGGAGCGACCGGCACGGCCAAGCTGTCGGACACCTTTACCAGCTTTACGCCTCGCGTAATCGTTGACTTCAAGGCGACCGAGGACATCACGCTCTATGCCAGCTTTGCCCAGGGCACCCGTCCGGGAACATTCAACGCGAACCTGGTCGGGCGGTCACAGCAGGAGCTGGACCAGATACAGCAACAGACCGGCGCCGGCCTTACGGTGCCGGAAGAGGAACTGGACAGCTTTGAAGTGGGTCTCAAGGGCAGCCTGCTGGACGGACGCGCCTGGGTTACCGCAACCCTGTACTGGGCCGACTGGAAAGCGCAGAGCGCTACCGGCGTCTTCGTGACGGCGCCGGACGGATCAACGGACTTCGTTGGCATCAAGGCCGTCGGCGGCGAGATCGACCTGAACGGATTCGAGTTGGAGGGCGTGCTTGCGCTGACCGATCAAATCACCGTTGACGCCACTTTCAGCGTCAACGATTCGGAGATCAAGAAAGGCGGCAGCTGCAGCCATTGCCCCGTCCTGCTCGGCGTCGCCAATGCGGACGGGCTCGGCAAGCGCACACAGAAAAATCCCAAGAACCAGGGTTCGCTTGGTCTTGCCTATACGGATCAGTTCAACGAGCAATTCGATTGGTACGCTCGCCTTGACTACATCATGACGGGCAGCCGTTTTGCCGGTGGGCCGAACCTTACGGAGACCGGCGACAGCCACCGCGTCAATGTGCGCGCAGGCGTGGAGAACGAAACGTGGCGTGCGGAAGTGTTCGGCAAGAACGTCTTTGACGACAAGACCTTCACGAACTACCAGATTCTGCATGACTTCGCTTTTCTCGGGCCGCGCCGGATTCTTACCGCCGGGCTTCCCGACCGAGCGGTCTGGGGGGTGCGCGCGTCGTACAACTTCTGATCGCGGGAGACAAATAGTGATTACGCGGCGCGAGATGCTGAAGACCGGCATCGGCGCCGCCGGGGCGGTGGGTACGGCGGCGGCGCTGACCGCCTGCGAGCCTGACGCGGCTGCGGCACTTACGCCCAACAACCTCGCGGAACGCGTCAAGCGGGTGCGCGCGGGCCCGCTGATGAACCTGGAGCAGGCCTACCGGGTGATGGAGGAGGAGCAACTCGATGGGCTCGTGCTGGCCGAGCCGATCAACGTCTTCCATCTGACCGGCCACTGGGGGTCTCTGGCGAAGATGGGCTACCCGGCGCCCGCCTATGCCTTGCTCTCGAAGGACCAGCGCCAGGCCCCCGGCCTGGTAATGATGCAGTTCATCTACTACTACACCTACTCGGACGGCCACTTCGACTTTCCATTGCAGACCTGGCTGTTTTCCGGCTGGGACAGGCGCCTTCAGGACGACGGTGCGGAAGTGGCCGTGGAGGGCGAGCCACCCGCCAACCCGGCCTACATCTTCGAGGA
Source organism: Gammaproteobacteria bacterium (assembly GCA_028821145.1). Classification (GTDB taxonomy): domain Bacteria; phylum Pseudomonadota; class Gammaproteobacteria; order Steroidobacterales; family Foliamicaceae; genus Foliamicus. Next base: position 44,507 of record JAPPHC010000043.1, read on the forward strand.
CAAGGGCGAGGTGGCGCTGCGCGAGATCGAACGACATCGCCGCAGCACGCTCGAAACCGCATTGTCGCAACAGAAGCTCAGCGCGGATGCGCGATGGGCGCTGGTCAATGCCGTCAAGGGCATGGGCCTGGATCGCGGCCGGATCGGCGTGGACCACCTGGTCGTAAACGCGATATTCGAGACCGCGGGACTGGATGCCGTTCCGGTATACGCGGACCGGGCATTGCGCCGGATCCGCGCGATCAAGTCGCCGCGCGAGATCGAACTGATGACATTTTCGGCGCAGGCCAACGCCGAGGCCGCTCTTGTAGCAGCCCGGGCGGCCCGCGCCGGCGCCACCTACCAGGAACTTCGGGCCGCGTTCTTTTCCGAGGCCGCAAAGCGCGGCAACCTGGGCGTGTTCATGCAGGTGGACACGATCGGGGCGGAAACCGGCGACGGCGAGTTCAGGGAAGGGCAGGCGTTTCAGATCGACTGCGTAAGCCACGGCTTCCACTACCACGGCGACTACGGCCGAACGATCTTCCTTGGCGAGCCGGCGCGCTCGATGAAGCGCGCCACCGACGCCATCGCGCTCGGCTGGGACGCGATCATGGAAGCGCTGCGGCCCGGATTGCGCTATTCCGAGATCCGCCCCATTGGAATGGAAGCGATCAGGAAGGCCGGCCACGACCTGGATGTAGCCTTCACGCCGCACAGCGTGGGCCTGATGCACACCGACGATCCCGGGCGCGCCGACAGCCCCTTCTACGTCAAGGAGGACGTGGTGCTGGCCGAGAACATGATCATCAGCGTCGATTGCCCGGTGCGCAACGTGGGCCTGGGCGGCTCCGCCCACCTGGAGGACCTGACACTGATAACCGCCGACGGCGGCGTTCAGATCAACGACATCGGCGACCGCGTGATCGTCATATAGATGTAACGCTCACGGGCGCGATTTCACGCGCGCCCGTGAGCGTTACGGACCGCCCGCGGGACTAGAAGTCCCAGACGGCTCTCAGGTAGTAGTAACCGCCGTTGTATCCGAAGGGCGAGGTGTCCGGCCAGATGAGCCCGGATGTATTGGACCGCTCCTCGGGATACTCGTCGAGAATGTTCTCCGCGCCCACGATCAGACGCACGGCGTCATTGAACTGGTAGCCGACCTCGACGTCCACTACGGTGCTCGCGTCCACGTCGAAGTAGTTGCTGCCATCATCGAGCGTGAACTCTTCGTAGCCGCCGTAGTAGCGCACGCGGGCCAGCAGGT
>JAPPHC010000067.1 GCA_028821145.1 Gammaproteobacteria bacterium
CCTGGTCCTGGTGATGTTCCGCAGCATGCCGATGATCTCCGCCTGGCAGATCAGCAACTACGCGACCGAAGAACAGCTCGAAGCTGCGTCCTGAGGCGGGAGTCAGGAAAGGCGGCGGATAAGCGCCTCGATCTCGTCGTCCGTGGGCGCCGTCGCCGTAACCGGCGGCGCGCCGGAAACTCGCGCCTCGGCGCTGTCGCCCATCTCGGCCAGCCGGACCTTGCGTGCCCGAAATCGCCGCTGCGCCGTCTTTCCCAGTCTGCGGAGCTTGTCGCGCCGTATGCCTTCATCCTCATCATCGGCGGGCGCGCCGGGGAAACGCGGTTCTATCGCGATGCAATCGACGGGGCAGGGAGGCAGGCACAAACCGCAGCCCACGCACTCGTCGTGAATGATGGTGTGGGTGAAGTTGCGGCTGCCGATAATGGCGTCCACCGGACAGGCCGGGAGGCAGCGTGCGCAGCCCACGCATAGCGCTTCGTCGATTCGCGCTACCGAGGGCTGCATGTATGGATTACCGAACGCGCATGCCCGGTTCCGCGCCTTCGTCGGGAGAAAGCAGGAACACCCGCGACTCTCCCTCGCCGGCGGCCAGCACCATGCCTTCGGACACGCCGAAACGCATCTTGCGCGGCTTCAGGTTCGCCACCAGCACCACCTTGCGTCCCACCAGGATCGAAGGAGCGTAGGCGCCGGCAATTCCGGCGAACACGGTCCGGCCCTTGCCGCCATCGTCCAGCGTCAGGCGCAGCAGCCGGTTGGCGCCCGCCACGCGCTCCGCCTTGATGATCTTCGCCACCCGCAGGTCGGTGCGCAGGAAATCGTCGATGTCGATGGGTTCGGAATGCTCGACTTCGGCGGCAGCCTGTCCGCGATTGGTTTCAACCAGCGCCTTGAGCGTCTTGAGCGATATTCGGCCCGCCAGCGGCTTGAATTCGGCAATCGATTCGCCAAGCAGGGGTTCGTCCACCTCGTTCCAGTTCAGTTCGGAGCGCAGAAACGCCTCCGCCTTCGAGGAGATTTGCGGAAGAACCGGGGCGATATAGGTCATGAGCACCCGGAACAGGTTGATTCCCTGCGTGACGATCGCCTGCAATTCGTCCTGCCTTTTCGGATTCTTGGTCAGTTCCCAGGGTTTTTGCTCGTTGATCCAGACGTTGGCGCGGTCGGCCAGGGCCATGATCGCCCGCATGGCCTTGCCGTAGGAACGGGATTCGTAGTGCTTGCCTATCTGCTCCCTCTGCGCGACGAATTCCTCGTACAGGGCCGGATCGTGCAGGCGCGGTCCGAGACGGTTGCCGAACCCGCGCTGCACGAAGCTGGCGCAGCGGCTGGCGATGTTCACCAGCTTGCCGACCAGATCGGAATTGATCCGTGCGGCGAAGTCGTCCAGCTGCAGGTCGATGTCGTCCAGGCCGGAACCCAGTTTCGCCGCGTAGTAATAGCGCAGATACTCGGGATCCAGGCCGGCCGCCAGGTAGTCGGCCGCGGTAATGAAGGTGCCCCTGGACTTGGACATCTTCATTCCGTCCACGGTAAGAAAACCGTGCACGAACACGCCGCTGGGAGTGCGCATGCCCGCTCCCAGCAGCACCGCCGGCCAGAACAATGCGTGGAAGTAGAGGATGTCCTTGCCGATGAAGTGATAGAGCTCGGCGTCGCTGTCCGGGCCGAAATAGCGCTGGAACCGGCTGTCGCCGTCCTCGCCGGGGCCGCAGAGATTGCGGAAGCTGGCCATGTAGCCCACCGGTGCGTCCAGCCAGACGTAGAAGTACTTGCCCGTCTCGCCCGGCACCTCGAACCCGAAATACGGCTCGTCGCGCGTGATGTCCCAGTCCTTCAGGCCTTCCTTGAACCACTCGGCCAGCTTGTTGCGGGCGCCGCGGTCCAGGTTGCTGGCCTGCATCCAGGTCTTCAGCAGCGACTCGAACTCCCCCAGTTTGAAGAACTTGTGCTCCGATTCGCGCGTGACCGGCGGGCGGCCGCTAAGGATCGAACGTGGGTTGACCAGTTCGGACGGTGCGTAGGTGGCGCCGCAGGCCGTACAACTGTCGCCGTACTGGTCTTCCGCTCCGCACGAAGGGCACTGGCCCCGCACGTAGCGGTCGGGCAGGAACATGCCGGCCTCCTCGTCATAGGCCTGCTGGATGGTGCGCGCATGAATGTAGCCGCGTTCCACCAGCCGGGCGTAGATCCGTTCCACAAGTTCCCGGTTCTCCGGTGAGTGCGTAGTGTAGAAATTGTCGAAGCGAATCCCGAAGGCCTCGAAGTCCCGCACATGGGCTGCCCGGCAGGACTCGGCGTATTCCTCGGGGCTGACTCCTTCTTCGCGCGCCTTCAGCATCGTTGGAGTACCGTGCGCGTCGGTGGCGCAGACAAACGTGCAGTCGGCGCCCGAGTGCCGCTGGTAGCGCACCCAGATGTCGGTCTGCACCATCTCCAGCAGGTTGCCGAGGTGGATCTGACCGCTGGCGTACGGCAGCGCCGCGGTAACGAGGATCTTGCGCGCCATGACGCGAATTATCCCGGATTACCAGCCGCAGGAAAGTCCCCGGTTCTCGGTCTCAAGCCAGTCCATGAGCGGCTGAAAGTAGGCGATGATCGCCGAGGCGTCCATTTCGCGCTGGCCGGTCACTTCCTCCAGCGAGTCCTGCCACGGCCGGCTGGAGCCGGACTCGAGCATCTTCCACATCAGCTCGCCGGCTTCCTTGTTGCCGTAGATCGAACATTCGTGCAGCGGTCCCTCGAATCCCGCCGCGTCGCACAGCGCCCGCTGGAACTGGAATTGCAGCACGAAGGCCAGGAAATAGCGGGTGTAGGGCGTATTGCCGGGAATGTGGTACTTGGCGCCCGGATCGAAATCGGCCTCGCTCCGGTCCACCGGCGGCCTGATTCCCTGGTAACGGGTGCGCAGGTCCCACCAGGCCGCGTTGTAGTCTTCCGGCGCGATTTCTCCGGAGAACACGCCCCAGCGCCACTGGTCCATCAGCTTGCCGAAGGGCAGGAAGGCGATCTTGTCCAGCGCCAGCTTCATCTGCGAGTTGATCAAGGCCTCGGGACTGTCCTCTACCTCCTCGACCAGGCCCAGGTTCTTCAGAAAGTCGCCGGTCATCGACAGCGTGACCGTATCGCCCACCGCCTCGTGAAACCCGTCGTGGGCCCCGGACTGGAAGATGATCGGCTGATCCTTGTAGGCGAGGAAGTAGTAGATATGGCCGAGTTCGTGATAGATCGTGAAAAGGTGATCCTGGGTGGGCTCGATGCACATCTTGATCCGCACGTCGTCCCTGGCGTCGATGCTCCAGGCGCTGGCGTGGCAGACGACTTCGCGGTCCCGCGGTTTCACCAGCAGCGAACGCTGCCAGAAACTCTCCGGCAGCGTGGGCATGCCCAGAGAGACGAAGAAGTCCTCCGCCAGTTCGGTCATGTAGACGGCGCTGTAGTCCTGGTCCTGCATGGCCTGCGTCACGTTCAGTTCCGCTACGCCGGCGTAGGGCTCCGCCAGGTCGTAGATCTCGCCCCAGGTCTGCGACCACATGTTGCCCAGCAGGTGCGCCGGAATCGGCTCGCCCACGGGCACGATTTCCTCGCCATAGGCCTGCCGGAGCTTGTCGGCGGTGTAACAGTGCAACTCTTCGTAAAGCGGCGAAACCTGGCTCCACAACCGCTCCACTTCGTCGCCGAAGTTGGCCACCGGCATGTCGTAGCCGGACCGCCACAACTCGCCCATGTCGTTGAATCCCAGCTCTTTCGCGCCTTCGTTGCCCAACTCCACGAAACGCCGGTAGTCGGCCCGGATCGGTGGAGAAATCGTGCGCCAGCCGCGCCATGCTTCCAGCAGTTCGTCGTAGTCCCGGCTCTGTGCCATGACCACGCTGAGCTCTTCCAGGTCGCGGCAGCTCTCCGGGCCGTCGGGACAATACTTTCCGCTGCCGTAAGCGCCTTCCATGCGCGTCATGATTTCCGACAGTTCCCGACGCTTGGCGTCATCGTCCGGCGCCGGCAGCGTCGTTCCCCACTTGATCGCGTTGATCGCGCGCTGGGTCCGCTCGGCCAGTTCGACTCCGTCGTAGCGCTTGGCGCCCTCGACCGCGGTACTCTGGTACTTGAGCCCCCGTTCCTGCGCCCTGGCGGCGAGCAGCGCCGTGTCCGGCGTGATGTAGGTCTGGTAGGCCCAGGCCGCCGCGGCCCCTTCCCGGCGCAATTCCAGGTATTGCTCGCTGGTTTCCTTCACGAACTCTTCGGCGCTTTGCAGCGGCGTATCTTCGGTAGACGCGCTGACGGGCACGGTCAGGGCCAGCGCCGTAACAATGATTCGGGTATTCACTTTTCTTGTTCCTCCGCAGGTGTCATGCACTTCTTCAGTGGCTTCAGGAAAACGGCGAGGATCAGGCCGCTGCCCACGGTCGTAAGCACGATCTGCCAGTACAGTCCGGGCATATCGCTGAGCGCGTTCGGATCGAACTCGCCCGCGATCAGGCCGGCTATCAGGCTGCCCAGCGAGGCGCCCAGGAACCAGATGCCCATCATCTGGCCCACGAATTTCTTCGGCGCCAGCCGCGTGACGGCGGACAGGCCCACCGGGCTAAGGCACAGCTCGCCGGTGGTGTGCAGCAGGTAGGTGAAGAACAGCCAGGTGGGGAGCACGGGGTTGCCTTCGGCCACCAGCGTGGCGGCGCCGATCATCACGAGGAAGCCCAGCCCCAGCTGAATCAGCCCGAACGCGAACTTCAGCGGCGTGGAGGGGTCGAGATTGCGTCGCGCCAGGGCCGTCCACAGCATCGCGAACAGGGGACCCAGGACGATGATGAAGAACGGATTGAGCGACTGGAACCACTCGGCCGGGAAGCTGAACGATCCGAACTCGCGGATCGTGTAGCGCTCGGCGAACAGGTTGAGCGACGAGCCGGACTGCTCGAAGCCGGCCCAGAACATGGCGGCGCCGAAGAACAGCACGATGATGCCGATGACGCGCAGGCGCTCGTCGCGCGTAAGTCCCCCGAAGAACAGCAGGAAAAGGAAGTAGATCGCCGCCACGGCCACGATCACGACGGCGCTCGCTTCCGCAATCGCGCGCGCGTTCAGTTCGATCGCACCGCCCAGCGCGCCGGCATACACGGCGGCGAGCGCCACGAGAACGGCCGCCACGCCCAGCCAGACCTTCCTTCGATAGGCAGCAGAGGCCGCGGATTCGGGACGGGCGCCGGCCTCGCCCAGGTACTTGCGGGTGTAGTAGAACTGCACCAGGCCGAACAGCATGCCCACCCCCGCGGCGGCGAAGCCGTAGTGCCAGTTGTAGTCGGCAAGCCAGCCGCAAACCAGCGGTCCGATGAACGCGCCGACGTTGATGCCCAGGTAATAGAGCGTGAAACCGCCGTCGCGTCGTGGGTCGGTCGGCGAGTAGAGTTGCCCGACAAGGGCGCTGATGTTGGGCTTGAGCAAACCGGTGCCCAGTACCACCAGGATCAACCCCATGTAGAAGGTGGCGACGCTCGGCACGGCGAGCACGAAATGCCCGCTCATGATGACGATGCCGCCCACCCAGACCGCGCGCTGCCCGCCCAGCAGGCGGTCCGCCATCCAGCCACCGGGCAGCGCCACCAGGTACACCGCTGCCGTATAGACGCCGTAAATGGCCGTTGCGATTTCGTCGGTCAGGCCCATGCCGCCCCGCTGCACCTGGTCGACCATGAACAGCACAAGCAGCGCGCGCATGCCGTAGTAGCTCATGCGCTCCCACATTTCCGTGAAGAACAGGGTGACCAGGCCCCGCGGATGCTGGAAGAAATTAAGCATCGGCGCATTATAGTCAGCGCATTCCCGGGCCTGCCGGCGCGCTATCATTCCCGCCGCCGTGCAGGTTTTTCTGGATTTTTTCTTTCTCGTGCCGTTTCTGGCGGCCTATCTCGTGTGGGGGCTGATCCCGGCCGTCTGGGTGCTCATGGGCGCGGTGATCGTGCAGGTTGCCGCGCAGTGGCTGCTTGGCGGGCGCTACAAGCCCAAGCCCATCACGCTGGCCTCCGCGGGACTGGTGCTGGTGTTCGGCACGCTGACCGTGGTGCTGAAGGACCCCGTGTTCATCAAGTGGAAGCCGACCGTCCTGTACTGGGCGATGAGCCTGGCCCTTGTGGGCGCGCGCCTGTGGAAGCGCAAGGGCGTGATCCATGCCATCCTGAAATCGCAGGCGGAAGGCTTTTCCGCCCTGCCGGCGCGAACGGCGTCGGCGCTGGACTGGGCATGGCTGATGTTCCTGGCGCTGATGGGCGTGCTCAACCTCTGGGTGGCCTATACGTTCAGCGAATCCACCTGGGTCTACTTCAAGCTGTTCGGCCTGACCGCCCTGACCCTCGTGTTCGGCCTGCTGCAGGGCTTCTGGGTGGTGCGCTCACTGAAGACGGTCGAAGGCGAATGAGCGCTGATCGCCCGTCTCTCATTCGCGCCCGGCTGCTCAAGGCCCTCGCGCCCTGCGAAGTCGAAGTCCAGGACGACTCACACCTGCACGCCGGCCACGTGGGCGCCCGCGACGGCGGCGGCCATTACTCGGTCCGCATCGTGGCCGAGCAGTTCGACGGCCTCGCCCCGCTCGCGCGCCACCGCCTCGTTTACGCGGCCCTGGACGAAATGATGCAGGGTCCCATCCACGCCCTCGCCATCACCGCGCTAACGCCCGACGAAGCAACGTAAGGCACCCACTAAAGCGCGGTCTCGCCCCATTCCCGGCAGGAGCGTCGCGAAGTGGCTCCAGAGGGAATGGGGCGAGATCGCGCGAGGGACTCTTCAGCCGCTCCGAAGAAAGTCCAGAATAACGTCCAGGTACACGCCCGCCTTTTCCGGATAGTGATGCGGATGCCCACCGGCAAATGTGTGTCCGACCGAGCCATCAACCAGCTCCAGGACCTTCTCATGGCAATTGTTCAGAGGGTCCGTCTCGGCCGTGAGCGCCAGCGTGGGTACGCGGACCTTCGCCAGCGCGTCCCCCATCTCATATTCCCGCAGCGCTTTCGTCGCGTCGTCCATCTGCTGCGCCACCATGCTGTCGATGACGGCATTACGGAGCAGGGCCGCGCCTTCGTCGTCCAGTTCGAATTTCGAGTCCCACATGCGCTGCAACCACAGCGACCGCTCCCAGACCCAGGCGATATGAGCGCCGTCCTCCGACCATTCCGGCGCCGGCTGCCGGGACACGCTGAGCACCTCGTCGCGAAAGGCGCGGTCCCAGACCGGGCAGCCGTCGAGCACCAGGTGCGTTACGCGCTCGGGATGACGCAGCGACAGCTCGACCGCGAATTCGGAAGAAACATGGCCGCCCACGACGGCCGCGGACTCGAGCCCCAGCCCGTCCATTACCGCGGCGATGTTGTCGGCATAGTCCTTCACCAACCATGGAGCGGGGCGTGGGTCCGACTGGCCGTAGCCCATGTTGTCCGGTGCGTAGCCGGCGTATCCCGATTCGCCGAGCTTTTCGAGCACGGCCACGTATTGGCGGCTAGACGCCGGGGTCCAGTGCAGCAGCAGGATCGGAGAACCGGCGCCGGCGGTCCGGACGTGAACGAAGCCTGACGGAGTTTCGACGAGCGTGCGGCGGATGTTCATGCCGGGCGATTCTGCCGCAACGTTGCCGTAGAGGGCGGGACGCCCTCTCTCCCAGGATTCGTCCGGCGGGGGAGCAGGGCTGCCCGCAGACTCAGGCGGCTTTCTTTCGGGGCGGCCGGCGCCAGGTCACGGGCATGACCGAATCGGGAAGGCGTTCGCCCTCTTTCAGCAGCTCGCTGCCCTCGAACGGGTTTTTCCGGGCCGTCGGATTGAACTGGTAGCGGATGTCGCTGCCGATCCAACGTAGCGAGAACCCGAGACGGCGGCCCGCGTAGCCGGCCGTGCGCGGTTTCGAGGCGTGGATCGTCTTCGGGTGGATGATCAGCATGTCGCCCGCCCGCGCTTCCCACACGCGGATGTCCGCGTCCGGCGCGGCAACCCGCTCCAGCAGTTCCGACCAGGGATGGAAATTGAGCGGCGCTTCCACACCCTCCAGCGCCCAGGAACTCACGTAACGATGGGGGTCCTTGTTGGAGCCGGCGAGGGTAAGCAGAGGCGCATTGTCGGGGCCCATGTCGGTCAGGGCCACCCACATCGACGGGCTGTGTTCGCCGCTGAAAGGAAACAGGCACTCGTCGTTGTGCCAGGGAGTGGCCGTTTCCTCCGCGTTGCCTTCTTTCAGGAAGGTGCCGTCCACCCAGGCGCGCATTTCGTCCGAACCGATGACGTCGGCCACGATCTCGGCGCAACCGCATTCCTCGACCAGCTCCTGCATCTCGGGAACCCGCCAGTAAGCGTTGACCAGCCGGACGTAGCCGTCGTGGTCCTCGAATTCCACGTCGCGCATGGTCTCGTGGGGTCCGAAGGCCATCGACCCGTCGCGCAGTCCGGCGACGACGGAATCGATCACGCGGGTCATCCGTTCGACCCAATCCTGCGCAAAAACGCCAGGCACGTGGGCCACGCCTACTTCCCTGTAGGCGTCGATGATTTCCTGCGTTACCTTCGGATGCACGTCGTGGTACTTACATGCTGTAGCTGACGCGCAGACCCACCATGCGCGGGATCGGACGGTAGCCGAAGCCGGACGGCGCGAACCCGTTGAAGAAGTCCACGTAGAGGTTGCCGTCGGTCACGGTGTCGTCATCCAGCAGGTTGTCCACGTAGAGCGCGGCGCGCATGTTCTCGCTGCGGACCCCGAGCTGGCCGTCCACCCGCCAGTAGGCGTCCTGCGTCGCCACATTGGCGGAAGATACGAAGCGCTCGGAGGTGTGGCGTGCGCTCATATCCACGAACCAGTCCCAGTTGCCGTTCAGGTTGGCCGTGTAGTTGCCGTTGAAATTGAGCTGATGCTCGGGCAGATCGGCCGGCCGATTGCCATCCTTGATCAGGAGACAGGCCGGCCGGGCGAAGTCCAGGAATTCGCCGCAGCCGCTCTCGCCGATTCGCGACGCGCTGGTGGAGACCACCCGGAAATTGTCGAACTCGCCGTTGATGTAGGTGTAGGCGCCGGAGAGGGTCAGTTCTTCGGTGGCGCGCCAGTTCGCCTCGAACTCAAGACCCCAGATCGTCGATTTGCCGGCGTTCTCGATCACCGGTTGCAACTGCTGCGCCTCTTCGTTGAAAATCTGGGACGAGACTTGCTGGTCCGTATAGTCCTGGAAAAAGGCGGCGGCATTGACAGCCAGCGCACCGCCCATAAGCAAAGCCTTGGCGCCCGCTTCATACGACCACAGCGATTCCCGGTCGAAGGGCCGGTCGAGCGAGAATACCGCGCCGTCCTGGAAACCGGAAGGTTTGACGCCCTTTCCGATGGCCCCGTAAAGGTTCAGGTTATCGTCCGGCCGATAGCTGAGCGCGACCCTCGGAATGACGTACTTTTCGGTGATCGTTTCGCTGTGAACGCCGGTGACCTGGCCGAACGAACTCAGTATCGGCGGCACTGCGCCACCCAGCGAGATCACGCCGTAGAAGAAATTGAACGGCGGATCGAAGTCAAGAATGTGCTGTATCTCCTCGTCCGTGTAGCGGACTTCGGCGGAAACGAACAGTTGTTCGGTAAGCGCATACTCCGACCAGGCAAAAACCGACTGGTGGTCCGTGTAGCGGCTGATGTTGCGGCCCTCGCCATCGCGCGTATCGTAGAAGGCGGCGACGTCGGAGTCGAAGATCGGCCCGAGCGCCAGGCCCGTGTCGTTACTGCCGAACTGGTCCACGTCCTCCTTCCAGTACAAGGCGCCCAGGAGCCATTGCAAACGGCTGTCCGTCTGCGAGAAGATCCGAACTTCCTGGCTGAACTGGACAGTGTCATTGATGCGTTCGGTCTCCTGGAAGGCCCCCCTCACTACGCCATTGACCGACCCGCTGACGAAATCGTTGTCCTGGAAGATGTCGTCGTGCGAGTCCACCCAACTGGTCAGCGACTTGAGTCCGAAGCTGCCGGCGTCCCAGTCGGAGATGACCGTGGCGCGGAAATACTCGACGTCCATGCCCTTGTAGTCCTCGCCGGTGCGGTGATTGATGTCGAACCCGATCGGACCGTCCACCAGCGGTCCGGAAAAGATCCTTGTGGTGGCCCTGTTCAGTACGATTTCCGCGCCCCCGGTCAGGTTCACGTCGGTATTGCCGTTGATCACGAAAGCGGCCTGGGGCGCGTAGCTCTCGTCGGAGTATTCCAGCCGCCCGTAAACGGAAAAGTTCTCGTTTGCCTGGAGCAGGAATGCGGCCGAAATGCCCATGCCGTCGCCGCCGCCCACGTAGTCGTCGGACACCGTGTTCTTGTAGGAACCGCGCTCGTCGAACCAGTAGGCGTTGACGCGCACGCCGAACGCGTCTTCGACCACCGGCGCTCCTCCGGAGACCCTGATCTCCTGGCCGGACTCGCTGTGCACCTCGAGAGCGGCCTTGAGGTCGTACTCGTCCAGGCTCGGGCGCTTGGTGATGTAGTTCACCGCGCCGCCGAATGCGGAGCGTCCGTAAAGGGCCGCCTGCGGACCCTTCACGACCTCGATCCGCTCCACGTCCACAAGCCGCAGGCGCGCGAGGCTCCCGCCGCCGGCCACCTGGACATTCTGCGATGAAATATCGATGTCGTCGATCAGCAGGCCGACGCTGTTGCGGCCCTGTTCCGCCTGCAGGCCGCGCAGGGCCGGGGCGTAGTCATTCTGCGTGACCGAGCGGTCGAAGGTCAGGCCGGGCACGATCTTGGCCACGTCCTGCAGGTCGGTGAGGCCGAAATTCTCGATCTGCTCTCCGGTAATGGCCGTGATCGCGACCGGAATATCGAAAAGGTTCTCCTCGCGCTTGCGGGCCGTGACGATGATTTCTTCCAGGACGGCCTCCTGGGCCGCCGCCGGGGTCTGGATGGCGCCGGTAGATAAAAGCGCCAGTGAGCTTGCTGCCAATACAGCATTCGAAGTAAGCCTTCTCATAGGGATCTCCCGTCAGGAAGGCCAGCCGGCGTTTAGTCCGGCCGGCTCATTGGTGAATCGTTTGCATCGCCGCGACGCAAAGTCCCCAATGTCCCGAAGCCGCGACGAGCGCAACGCCCGTCCATGATCTTATCAGACGCCCCGGGGCTGCTCCTCTCCGCCTGCTGCACCCGCAGCCGCCCGTGCCGCCTTGAGTTTCTCCTCCGAGAGGTCGTACTTGAGCAGGAACACGAGGCTGAGTCCGTAGAGGGCGGCCGGAACCAGGCCCGCCCCGATGTAAATCGCCGTGATTGCGCTGGCGGGTTGTTCGGCCTGCATTCCCCCGGTGCCGGCCTGGTAGCCGAACCAGCCCAGGATATAGAGCGCAAGCGCCGGCCCGATCGCAAAGGAGAACTTCTCGACGGTCGTATAGAAGGCCGAAATCGTGGCCTCCCGGCGCATGCCCGTCTTCAGGTAGTCATACTCCACGGCATCGGGCAGCAGCGACGGACCCATCACCAGCACGCCGCTGCCGAACAGGCCCAGGAAGACGGCGCGGACGAAAACGTAGGACAGGGGATCCTGGGCCGTGGCGAGCAGCCAGGAGGCCGTCACGAGGGCATAGCCCGCCGTGCAGAGCATGTAGATCGAACGTTTGCCGTATTTCCTCGAGGCTCGACTCCAGAGCGGGAGAACCAGGATGATGACGACCGTGATCGTGACGAGGTAGACGGTCGTGAGCGTGTAGCTCATTCCCAGGATCACGACCTTGAAATAAACGCCCGTCACGCCGGCCGTCGCCAGCCCCAGAAGCTGGCCGAGCTTGGCGCCCAGCAGCAGCAGGAGCGGCCGGTTGTCGAAAGCCGTCCTGATCTGCGTCCCGATCGGGTACCGGTGTTCGGTGATCGCGGTCTGTCTTGCCGATCCGGTGCCGAAGAAGCAGTAAACGGACGCCACGACAATGACTACCGCATAGATCCAGGCCATGGTGCCGTGCGCGCCGCGATCGTTGCCCAGATACTCGACCAGCGCGAACGAAAAGACCGAGATCAGCCCGCCGACGTTGACGAACGCGATCCGGTGGGCCATGAGCGAAGTCCGCACGTGATAGCTGTCCGTCATTTCGGCGGGCATCGCCAGGTACGGAATATTGAAGACGGTGTAGCCGGTATAGGTCAGGAGCAGCGCTGCGAGCATGAAGGCGATCAGCGGCGTCTGGCCGGCGTACTCCGGCGGATTGAACGCCAGCGCGAAGCCCGCGGCGGCGATTAGCCCGCCAAGGAAAAGGAACGGGCGTCGGCGGCCCCAGCGGCTTCGGGTGCGGTCGCTGATGATCCCCATCAGGGGATCGGTGACCACGTCGTAGAGCTTCGAGGCCAGCAGCAGGGTGGCCACGGTGGCGGCGCCTATCCCCAGAAAGTTGGTCATGAAGGGCGCGAGGATGCCGGCCGGCGTATTCAGGACGACCGCCATGCCCAGCGCCCCGGCGCCGAAGTTGATACGCAGTCCCCTTGAGACTGCGTCCGCTGCTCCGGTCGCTTCAGGCGCGGGCGAAGGGTTTGCGTCCTCTTGTACTGTCATGACTCCCCCCTGACCGTGGTGGGCAGTTTAGCCGCTCGGCTCGGGAATGGAACCGGGCGGGCGGCCGCGCAGCGCCTCGAGCCGGTCTTCCGATAGGTCGTATTTGAACAGAAAGACAAGGCTGAGTCCGTACAGCGCGGCCGGAGTCAGGCCCGCGCCGATATAGATTGCGATGATTGCGCTTTGCGGCTGCTCGATCCGCATGCCTTCCGTGCCGGCCTGGTAGCCGAACCAGCCCAGGAAATAGAGCGCCAGCGCCGGGCCGACTGCGAACGCCAGTTTTTCAACGGTCGAATAGAAGGACGACAGGGTGCCCTCCCGGCGCATTCCCGTCTTGAGGTAGTCGTACTCCACGGCGTCCGGCAGCAGGGCCGCCCCCAGTATCAGGATGCCGCTGGCGCAGATACCGAGCAGTACCGCGCGGATGAAGACATACGAAAGCGGATCGTCCGCCGTCGCCAGCAGCCAGGTCAGCGTCACCAGCGCGTAGCCGGCGCTGGCAGCCATGTAGGTAAGGCGTTTGCCGTACCTGCGGGAAGCCATGTTCCAGACGGGAATGAAAGCAATGATGACCAGGCTGCTGGTATAGAGATACAGGGTCGTGAGCTGGTAGCTGAGTCCGAGGATCACGACCTTGAAATAGACCCCCGTCGCGCTCGAGAGCGACACGCCCAGCAACTGGCAGAACTTGGCCCCGAGCAGAAGCATAAGCGGCCTGTTGCCGAAGGCGGTCCGGATTTGCGTCCCGATCGAATGGGCATGCTCCTTCTGGAAAGTCTGTCTCGCCGCCGCCGTCCCGAAGAAGCAATAGGCGGACCCCAGGAATATGAGCATCGCGAACGCCAGGCCCATGGTTCCGTGAGCGGCCCGGTCGTTTCCCAGCCATTGGACGATCGCGAACGCGGACACCGCGATCAGCGCGCCGATATTGAGGAAGACGACCCGATGCGACATCAGCGTCGTGCGCTCGTGGTAGCTGCCGGTCATCTCCGCCGGCATGGCCATGTACGGAATATTGAATACCGTGTAGCCGGTGTAGGTGACCAGCAACGCCCCCAGCACAAAGGCGATGAGCCACGCCTGACTGCCGATAGCCGGAGGATTGAAGACGAGCACCAGTCCGATGGCGCTGATGGCGCCCCCCAGCACGAGGAACGGTCGGCGGCGACCCCACCGCGTCGACGCCCGATCGCTGATTACGCCCATAAGCGGGTCGGTCACCATGTCGTACAGCTTGGAGACCAGCAGCAGGGTTGCCGCCGCTCCCGCGCCTATCCCCAGAAAGTTGGTCATGAACGGGGGGAAGACGCCGCCCATCGTGTTCAGGATGACGGCCATGCCCATCGCGCCGGCGCCGAAGTTCATGCGCAGGCTTTGCGGGAGAGCGCCATCGGCACGCGCGGAATCGTGCGTCGGTGAATTCGTGGTTTCCATTGCGCAGTCGGACAGTTGCAACGAAGTCTAGCCGCTGGATTCCTCGGCGGCACTTACAATCAGGCCAGTTCTGCGGGAGGATGCGTGTCTCGGAATCTGGAAACGGCGGTTTTGGGAGTGGAGGCTCCGTTCGGCGGTTTGACGCTGGGCGAGGCCGGGGGCCACGTTCGCGCGCTAAACGGAGACCGCGCCGTCGAGTTGACCGTGGGTTTTCCCTGCGACGGTTTTGTCGAAGAGTTGACCGCGCGGGTCCGGGAAGCCACTTCCGTGGAAGAGGTGGTGGTTCGAACGAAGATCGCCGCGCACGCGGTTCCTCCGCAGGTGCAGAGGCTTGAGCAGGTTAGGAACATCATCGCGGTGGCTTCGGCCAAGGGCGGCGTGGGCAAGTCCACGGTGGCGGCGAACCTGGCCGTCGGGCTGGCGATGGACGGCGCCGCCGTCGGGATCCTCGATGCGGACATCTACGGTCCCAGCGTGCCGCGGATGCTGGGTCTGGAAGGCGAACGGCCCCGCAGCGCCGACGGCAAGAGCTTCGAACCCCTGCGGGCGCACGGCCTGCAGGCCAGTTCCATCGGTTTTCTGGTGGATACGCGAAGTCCGGTCGTCTGGCGTGGCCCGATGGTGACGCAAGCTCTGATGCAACTGCTTGGCCAGACGCGCTGGAAGGACCTGGATTACCTGATCGTGGACATGCCGCCGGGCACCGGTGACATCCAGCTGACGCTGTCGCAACGCGTGCCGCTGGCCGGCGCGGTGGTCGTGACCACGCCGCAGGAACTGGCGGTGGCCGACGCCCGCAAGGGCATCGCGATGTTCCGCAAGGTCAACGTGCCGGTGCTGGGCGTGGTGGAAAACATGAGCGCCCATGTATGCCCGCATTGCGGCCACACCGAAGCGCTGTTCGGAGAAGGCGGAGGCGCGAGGCTGGCCGGCGAGTTCGCCCTGCCGCTGCTGGCGCAGCTCCCGTTGTCCGCGGGCGTGCGAGCGGCCACCGACGACGGCCGATTGGTGGCGCCTTCGGAGCCCGACGAAGGGGGCGATTACCGGGCGCTTTCGAGGGCCGCGGCCGCGCGACTGGCGGGCATGGCGCGCGGCGCGAAGACGGCATTCCCTAAAATAGTAGTAGAGTCCGAGTGATCGACAATGACCGATAAGCAGCAACTGTTCGAGGAGCCCGCCCCCGCGGCTAGCCTGGCGGTCGTCTCGGGCGAGCCGTACGTCGAGGCGCCCGCCGACCTTTTCATTCCGCCGGAAGCGCTGCGCGTGTTCCTGCAGTCCTTCGAGGGCCCGCTGGACCTGCTGCTCTACCTGATACGCCGCCATGACCTCGACATCATGGACGTTCCGATTACCGATATCTGCGAGCAATACGCGCAGTACATCGAACTGATGCAGGAGATGGAGCTGGAACTCGCCGGCGAGTACCTCGTCATGGCTGCAACCCTGGCGGAGATCAAGTCCCGCATGCTGGTCCCGCAACTGCCGCTGGAGGAAGAGGACGAGGAGGACCCGCGCGCCAGGCTGTTCGAGCGCCTGCTGGAGTACGAGCGCCTCAAGCAGCTGGCCGCCAGCCTGGAAGAGCTTCCCCGCCAGGAGCGCGACGCGTTTCAGGCCAGCGTGGACGCGCTCGAGGACCAGCGTCCGCGGGAACTGCCCCAGGCGACGCTCAACGAGCTGGCGCTGGCCTATGCCCGCGTGATCGAGCGGGTGCGATTCAGCGGCGGCTGGGCGGTGCAGACCGAACAGTTGTCGGTGCGCGAGCGCATGTCGGACATTCTCAAGCAGGTTTCGGGTCGGGAGTTCACGGAATTCACCGAGCTGTTCGATCCGTCCGAGGGGCGCATGGGGGCGGCCGTGACCTTCTCGGCCGTGCTGGAGCTCGTTCGGGACAACGGCCTGCAGGCGGTCCAGAATGAACCGTTCGCGCCGATCTACGTCAGCGGTCCCACGCACGGCAAGGACGCCGCGAAGTGAACGCCCCGGATACGCGCAACCTGGTCGAGGCGGCATTGCTGGGGGCGGGACGGCCCCTCAACATGACGCAACTCCTGAGCCTGTTCGATCCGCTGGAGGAAGTTGGCGAAGACGAAGTGCTCAAGGCCCTGGGCGACCTGGAACGGGACTATGCCGGGCGGGAAATCGAATTGAAGGAAGTGGCCGGAGGCTGGCGGGTGCAGACCGGTGGCGCGGCCGCGGAGCGGCTGACGAAGCTGGAGCGCTACCGTCCGCCGAGGTTTTCGCGCGCGCTGCTCGAGAGTCTGGCGGCGATCGCCTACAGGCAGCCGATCACCCGCGCGGAGATCGAGGAATTGCGCGGCGTGCGCCTGAGCGGCCACATCATGCGCACGCTCATGGAGCGAAACTGGATCGAGGTGGTGGGCCACCGCGAAACGCCGGGCCGGCCCGCGCTTTACGGCACGACCGGGGATTTCATGGACTATTTCGGACTCAAGCGCCTCGACGATCTGCCCTCGGCCGGCGAATTCGCCTCCCCGGACGATGCGCCTGCCGCCGCTCCTCCGGGAAGCCGTTCTTCCGACGCTTCCGACGGCGTTGGAGAGCAGGGCGCGGGCCTCTTCGACGCGGGCTCCGATCCCGGCGAAACCGCCTCCGCCCCCGATTGATTCGGGTCCAGAAGTACCTGGCGGCGGCCGGAGTGGCCTCCCGCCGCGAAGTGGAGGCCTGGATCGCGGCCGGGCGGCTCAGCGTCAACGGGCAACGGGCGGAGCCCGGGCTCAAGGTTGACGGCGGCGAGCGCTTTCGACTCGACGGGCGGTTGCTGCAGGTGCCGCGAAGCGATTCGGGCGGGACGCGGGTACTCGCCTACAACAAGCCGGAGGGCGAACTGGTCACGCGCGACCGCCGAGCGCGTCATCCGACCGTATTTGCCGCGCTGCCGCGGCTCAAGGGCCGGCGCTGGGTGGCGGTCGGACGCCTCGACCTGAATTCCAGTGGTCTGTTGCTGCTGACCACCGACGGCGGACTGGCACACCGGCTGATGCACCCTTCGTTCGGCGTGGAGCGCGAATACCTGGTCCGTGTCCTGGGCCAGCCGGGCGCGCAGGCGATGCGCCGGCTGACCGAGGGCGTAGTGCTCGAAGATGGTCCCGCACGTTTCGACGCGCTGGTCGAACAGGGAGGCAGCGGCGCCAATCGCTGGTTCCGGGTAACGCTGAGCGGGGGCCGCCACCGCGTCGTGCGCCGCCTCTGGAGCTCACAGGGCCATGCGGTAAGCCGCCTGATCCGGGTCCGCTACGGCCCGGTGCGACTGCCGCGCGACCTGCCGCGCGGCCAGTGGCGCGAAATCGATCCGAAGAAGTTTGCCGACGCCAGGGCCTAGTGGGGCTTGGGGGCGGCCTCCTGCTGCGATTCGGTCTCGGGGGCCGATTCCGGCGGGCTTTCGTTCGCCAGCATCGGCGTGGCGGCCGTGGCCACTTCCTCGGGCGCCTCGATTTCCCTGGTCTTTTCGACCCCGGCCCTGTTCATTCTGTCCAAAGCCGGGAGCAAGCGGCTCCGGAACGAACTTACGGCGCTGTTGTAGGTTCCGATCGCGGTATTGAGCTGATTGCCCAGCCGTCCCACATGTCCGCTGAAGACCGCCACGCGCTCGTGAAGCGTCGCGGCCAATCGTGAGATTTCCTCGGCGTTCTCGGCCAGCGCCAGTTGCCGCCAGCCGTAGGCCGTGACCCGCAGCAGCGCCATCATCGAGGTCGGCGTGGCCAGGATCACGCGCGCGCGCAACGCTTTCTCCAGCAGGTCCGGCCGCTGGTCGCCGGCCGCTGCCAGGAAGTGGTCGCCGGGCACGAACATCACCACGAAGTCCGGGCTGCGTTCGAACTGGTCCCAGTATTCCTTGGAAGCCAGCCGCTTGACCTGTTCCTCCACGTTGGCCGCGTGCTGGGTCAGCAGAGCGGCGCGGGCGTCCTCGCCGTCGGCCTCCACCGCGCTCAGGTAGGCATCCAGGGGCGTCTTGGCGTCCACGACCAGCTGACCGCCATCGGGCAGCCGGACGATCATGTCGGGCCGGGTCCGGCCCTCGGGACCCTGCGGCTGTTCGGCGAAATCGCAGTGCTCCTGCATGCCCGCGATCTCCACCAGCCGCCGCAATTGCATTTCACCCCACTGGCCCCGCACTTCCGGGCGCCGCAAGGCGGTGACCAGGCTGCGCGTCGTGTCCCGCAGCTCCTTGTTGCCGGAAGCCATGGCCTGAATCTGCTCGCGCAACTGGCCCTGGGCCTCGGCCCGTTCCTTTTCCATATTGCTCAGGGTCTTGCGGGTCTGCTTGAGGCTCTCGTTGATCGGCTTGACCAGCGCCTCGATGGCTTGCTGACGCTTCTCCAGGTCGGCGCCGGATTCCGCACGCGCCTTGCCGAAGGACTGTTGCGCCAAGTCGAGAAAGTCCTTCTGACTCTGGCTCAGCGCCTCGCGGGCCAGCGCCTTCAGCTGCCCCTGAAACTGCTCGTCGGCAGCACGGCGGCTTTCCTCGCGGGCTCGCTCCGCGGCTTTCTGTTCACGCAGCTGCGCCTGACTCTCTGCCAGTTGCGCTTCCTTTCGCGCGATAGCGGACTGGTCGCGCGAGCGTTGCCACAGCAGGCCGAGCAATGCACCGGCGGCGAGGGCCGCCAGTGCGGTCAGGGCAATCGCGGCATTCATGCCGCGCGCGGCGCGGCCGCTCCGGCATTCGCCGCGGCGGCCTGTTCGTCGATCCAGCCCACGAGGTCCCGGGGCGATTGCAAAATGGCGGCTGCGCCCCAGGCGCCCAGGTCTTCATCCGGCGGAAAGTATCCCCAGGCTGCGGCCAGCCCGGTCATGCCCGCACTGCGCGCGGCCTGGATGTCGCGGGGGTCGTCGCCCAGCATGACGCAGGCGCGCGGCTTCACGGCAAGCCGGTCGGCCGCGAAGATCATGGGCTCGGGGTGCGGCTTGGTGTGGGTGGTGGTGCCGCCGCCCACGGCCACCGCGCACTCGTCCGCCAGGTCCAACGCTTCGAGCAGGGGCCGGGTCAGGTATTCCGGCTTGTTCGTGACTACGCCCCAGGGAATCTCGCGCTGGGCGAGACTGTCCAGCACACGCCGCATGCCCGGAAACAACCGCGACCGCTCCGCCAGGCGGCCCGAGTACTGCTTCAGGCAGCGCTCCAGCACTTCGGGGTATTCCTCGCTGTCGATGAAATCGGCGCCGTAGGCGGCTGTCAGCAGTCCGCGCATGCCCCTGGATACGAACTGGCGCAGGTGCTTGAACGGCAGGGGCCGCCCCCCGCGCTCGCGCATGACGTCCTGCACGCAGCCCACGAGATCGGGGGCGGAATCAACCAGAGTCCCGTCCAGATCGAACAGGACCGCGCGCACCCGGGGATTCGCCGTGCTCATGCGCCGGCCGCCTTGGTGAAGTGGGCGATGTAATTCACGTCGATGTTGCCGCTGCGCCGGAAACTTCCGTGCAGGGGATTGTATTGAAGTCCGGTGAAGTCCCGGACGCTCAGGCCCGCGGCGCGAGCCCAGGCCTCCAGTTCGGACGGGCGGATGAACTTCTCGTAGCGGTGCGTGCCGCGCGGCAAAAGGCCCAGCACGTATTCCGCGCTGACGACGCCAAGGGCGAATGCCGCGAAGGTACGGTTCAGGGTTGAAATGAAGACATGGCCGCCGGGTCGCGTCAGCCGGGCGCATTCGGCCAGCAGTTCGCCGGGCCGGGGCACGTGTTCGAGCACCTCCAGGCAGCAAACGACATCGAACTCGCCCTCGAGTTCTTCCGCGGCGCCGAGGCGGTATTCCAGATTGTCCAGGTTGCCGGCCTCGGCATGCAGGCGGGCCACCTCCAGCATCTCACCGGAAGCGTCCAGTCCGAGCACGGACTCCGCTCCCCCGGCCGCCAGCGATTCGCTCAGGAGCCCGCCGCCGCAGCCGACGTCCAGGCAGTGCCTGCCGGCGAGCCCCCCGGCGCGTTCGACGATATATCGGACGCGTACCGGGTTCATGGCGTGCAGGGGGCGGTTCGGGCCGTTCGGGTCCCACCATTGCGCGGCCATCGCGGCAAAGCGCTCAAGCTCCGCCGCGTCGGCGTTGGGTTGTCTTGCTTCTTCGTTCATCGCATTTCCGCGCTCGGCCGGCCGGCGCGCGGGCGGCCGATTCTCGCCCCCCAATCGCGCGCCTGCGCCAGGATCCGGTCCTCGTCGTCCCAGGCAAGCGCGCCGGCCTCCATCAACGCTTTCCCGCGCACCCAGACATCGGTGATCTGCGAGGACTTGCCGGCATAGGCTACCTGCGAGGCCGGGTCATAGACCGGCTGCGTATTTGCTGCAGACAGGTCCAGCGCAACGAAATCCGCTGCCTTGCCGGGACGTAGCGAGCCGATTTCGCCGTCCAGACCGAGCGCCCTGGCCCCGGCCAGCGTAGCCATCTCCAACGCCTCGGCCGAGGATACGGCCTCGGCATTGCCCGACACCCCCTTGGCAAGCAGCGCGGCGGTCTGCATTTCTTCGAGCATGTCGAGATCGTTGTTGCTGGCCGCGCTGTCCGTGCCCAGGGCAACGTTGACGCCGGCGGCAAGCAGCGTTTCCACGGCGGCAAAACCGCTTGCGAGTTTCAGGTTCGACTGCGGACAGTGCACGATCGAGCAGCCCCGTTCGGCCAGCAGGGCGATTTCCCCCTCCTCAAGCCGGGTCGCATGAACCGCCATCAGGCGCTCATTGACCACGCCCAGCCTGTCCAGACGGGCAAGCGGCCGGCATCCGTGCCCTTTAACCGACTCGGCGATTTCGGCTGCGGTCTCGTGAACGTGAATGTGTATGGGGAGATCGCGTTCCTCCGCCAGTTCCACGCACAGCGCAAGCCCCGAATCATCGACCGAGTAGGGTGCGTGCGGCGCCATCGTGAACGAGATGCCGGCCTCACCCCGGTATCGTCCGTACAGTTCCGCGTTCTTTCGAAGCGAGTCCTGCCGGTCCCCGGCCCAGCGATTGGGGAAATCGACCATCGGCAAGCCCACGGCCATCCGCACCCCCCGGCCCACTGCGATTTCGGCGCCGACGTCGGGGAAGAAATACATGTCGGCGAAGCAGGTCGTTCCGGTCCGCACCATCTCGACCAGCGCCAGCTCCGTTCCGGCGCGCACGTAGTCCTCGCCCAAGTGCCGGTTCTCGGCGGGCCAGATGTGATTCTCAAGCCATTCCTTAAGGGGAGTGTCGTCGGCGAAGCCCCGCAGCAGGGTCATTCCGGCGTGGGTGTGCGCATTAACCAGCCCCGGGATAACGACATGCTCGGGGCGCTCGACCCGCCTGGCCCGCGGCCACCGGCGTCGCGCCTCGGCGCCCGGCAGCAGCGCGGCAATGCGTTCGCCGCGCACCGCCAGCGCATGGTCCTCAAGCACGGCCCCGGCGGGTTCGACCGGCAGTATCCAGCGGGGGAGAATCAGAAAGTCGGGTGCGTGCATCAGGGCCCCGGATAGCGCGAGGAGCCGGAGGAAATTGTACCGGCGGCCGGCTCGCCGGCGCATATACTTTTCCTGGTGTTTTCCCGGGGGACGGGCTTATGTGGATACGCAAGAGCGACAAGGACCGGCAAGAAGGGCGGCGCACGCCCATCCCGACCCAGGTGGTATCCAACGAGGAGTACCTTCCGATGCCGCAGTCGGAGGACCAGCGGCGCGTGGAACGGCGGATTTACGAACTGGCGGACCGCCTGGCCGGCAGGCGCAGGATGAGCCGCAGGCAATATCTGGGCAGCGCCGCCGGCATGGCCGCGGCCTTTCTGGCCATGAACGAGGTATTCGGCCGGTATTTTCTGGTCGATTGGGCGGAAGCCGCGGAGACCGGGACCGAACGGGAGTCCTGGCCCGATTTCATATTCGACGCCCAGCTTCACCACGTAAAGGAGGGAATAGTCGGCCCGCTGGGCTTCCGTCGCCTGGCCGGCATGTTCAACCTGAATCCGGACCTGGTGGGCGTCAAGCCCGGGCGCGAGGACCTGCAGCTCGAGAACTTCACCAAGGAAGTCTTTCTCGACAGCGAAACCACGATGGGAATCATCAGCGGCGCTCCTCTCGGTGAGGACCGCTACAACATCCTTCCCGTGGACATGATGGTGGAGACGCGGCGGACCATCAACGAACTCGCGGGCTCGCAGCGCATGCTGAGCCACGGGCTGGCGGCGCCGAACGTGTCCGGCGGCCTGGAGGAAATCGAGCGCCAGGCGGTGGAGCTCAAGGTGGACGGCTGGAAGTGCTACACGGGCGTGCCGGTCAATCCCTGGCGGATGGACGACGAGGAGGTCGCGTATCCGTTCTACGAACTGGCGCTCAAGCTGGGGATTACCAACATTTCGGTGCACAAGGGCCTGCCCATAGTCGGAACCGACCCCGAATACTGCCGGCCCTGGGACATCAAAAAGGCCGCACTGGACTGGCCGGACCTGAACTTCATCGTCTATCACTCGGGATTCAAGAACCTCGTCAACGAGCTGGCGGCCGGCGCCACGGGCATCGACGACAGCGGCTACCTGGTATGGACTTCCGATATCGTGAAGGACCGCCTGGAAACGCCCGCGATGACCAACGTCTACATGGAACTGGGCAGCGTGTTCGGGCATACGGCGATCACTCATCCCGAAATCTGCAGCCACCTGATGGGCCAGATCCTCAAGGCCTTCGGCAGCGACCGCGTGATCTGGGGCACCGACTCGATCTGGTGGGGATCGCCGCAGTGGCAGATCGAGGCCTTCCGCCGTTTCGAGATGCCGGAAGCACTGCAGGAAAGGCACGGATATCCCGCGCTCACACGCGAGGACAAGGAGTTGATCCTCGGCCTGAACTCGGCGCGCTTGTACGGCATCGACGTGCCGGCCGCGCTGGAGACGATACCGGGCGACCGGCTCAGCGGGATGCGGGCGGCCTATCTGGAAAGCGGGCCTCAACCCAGCAATACGCAATACGGCTGGGTGCACGAAGGACCGCTGGCGGAGGATCCGGAAGTTCCCTGGAGCACCCCCATATGACTTACCAACACATTTCGGTGCGGCCGGCAACCGGCACCTTCGGCGCCACGGTGGGCGGCGTCGATCTCTCGCAGCCCCTGGACGAAGCGACCCTCGGCGAAGTCCGTTCCGCATGGCTCGAATACCAGGTGCTTTTCTTTCGCGACCAGGCGATGACTCCGCAGCAGCACGAGGACTTCGCCGCGAATTTCGGCGAACTGACCAAGGCCGGCTTCATGCCCACGCTCGAGGGGACGACCGGCGTCTTCGTGCAGGAGTACCCCGGTCTCTACAGCCGCGACGTGACCGACATCACCTGGCATTGCGACGCGGCCTTTCTGCCGATACCGTCCCGCGGCTCGGTGCTGTACGCGCTTGACGTTCCGGAGGGGGCCGGCGACACGGTCTGGGCGAACATGTATGCGGCCTACGAGAACCTTTCCGACAGCATGCAGACGTTCCTGTCGGGGCTGACCGCGGTCAACGACAATGCCTACCGCAACCTGGAGACGCTGCTCGAGCGGCTGGGTCCGGAAGGCTTCGCGCAGATGCGCAAGATGCTGCCGCCTTCCGGGCACCCGGTGGTCCGCACCCATCCGGAAACCGGGCGCAAGTCGCTGTTCGTGAGCGAGCTGATGACCTCGCACATCAAGGACATGAAGCCGGAGGAAAGCCGCATGCTGCTGGATTTCCTGTTCCGCCACAGCACCCAGCCCGAGTTCCAGTGCCGGTTCGCCTGGGAGAAGCACTCGGTGGCCTTCTGGGACAACCGCTGCACGATCCACAAGGGCGTGTTCGACTTCGGCGACCGGCACCGCCTCATGCACCGGGTCTCCATCGACGACGACCGCCCGCCGGTCTGACAAACGACCGGGCGCCCCCGCGCCCGGTAAAAACGCTAGCTGAGGGTGGGGCGCGCGACGAAGGTGCCGCAGTTGCGCTCGCACAGGACCCGCATCAGGTTGGCGAAGCGGCTGGCCTGGCCGAAGTCGCCGCCGCGCAGTCGAACGGGGAAACCCACCGCGTGTATGCGCACCAGGCAGTTGCCGAAGCGGTCGGCCTCGTTGATCCGGGCCACGTAGCGCACCAGGGATTCGGCCGAGCCCTGCGAAAAATCGTCTCCGAACACGTAGATGCTCACCTTCCTGCTCTCGTCGTAGAAGGTGGAAATGGCCTCGACGATCCCTTCGGCTGGATTGGAGTCGGAAAAAGCCTGCCAGTTGGCGATGGCGCGAATGATGGACTGGCGGCGTGACGCCGAATCCGGAATCCACCGGCGCGCAAACGACGAGAACAGGTATTGCCCTTCGTCGTTGAGCACCTGTATGCCCTTCACCGTGGGATAGACCCGCAGCGTCTCGGCCACCAGCCGCTGCACCGCCGGCCAGGCGTAGCCCACCATGCTGCCCGAGGTGTCGATCACGAAAATGATGTATTCGCTGTCCACCGGGATTCCGCCGACCGTCGTGTCGTTGGGAGGCGGGCGATAGTCCGCCCGCAGGCGCTCCATCTCCTCGGTCAGTTCCTGGCGCGCCGCCCGTAGCGCTCCGGCCTCGTCGCTGCCCTCCGATGCGGTCTCCCGGGCGGCGAAGTGGCGATCTTCGGCTGCCTCCACCTCGCGCCGAGTCAGGCTCACGCGGCGCACGCTTTCGGCGGTATCGGCGCGCAGAGGCTCCAGGTCGCGCTTCAGCACCGTGGTCTCGTCGCGGATTTCGAACAGCTCCCGCTCGAGCATCAGGATCAGCCCCTCGAGCTCCTCGCGGCTGCGCTCGATGATGACCGGCTCGTGGATCTTGGTCACCACCAGCAGCAGGATGACGGCCCCGAAGCCGCAGCAGACGACATCCAGGAACGACAGGTTCAGCCCCTGTTCCTCGCGCTTGAACCGCTTGCCCGGCACGCTCAGACCCCTTTCTTCGGCGGCAGCGGGAAGAACATGCTGGTGCGCTTCATGTAGTCCCCGTAGCCGGGGCGCGTGGAAGCCAGGTGCTTCTCCAGGATGGGGACGCCGGAGAACTTCAGCAGGGCCCAGGTCATCAGCGCCGGGCTGAAGAAGGTCCAGGCGGCTGCGTCCACCTCCGCGGCCACCAGCCAGATGCCCCACCACAAACAGGCGTTGCCGAAATAGTTCGGGTGGCGGGTGTAACGCCAGAGCCCGCTGTCCAGGACCTTGCCGCGGTTGTCCGGATCGGCCCGGAAGCGCTTGAGCTGCGCATCCCCTATGGTCTCGAACAGCACGCCCACGATCCAGACCGCGATCCCTGCCAGCGCCGCCCAGCCCAGCGTGACCGGCGCTGCGTACGACTGGCCGAGCTGGACGGGAAGCGAAACGAGCCAGAGGATCGCCCCCTGGAGCAGGAACACGACATACAGGCTGCGCAGGTTCCAGGAACGGCCCGCGGCCTCGGTCCTCTCGCGCATGGAGGCGTAGCGATAGTCCTCTCCGTGGCCGATGTTGCGGCGCCACAAATGCCAGCTGTAGCGCAGCGACCAGGCGGTGGTCAGCAGCGCCAGCAGCCAGGCCCGCGGCGAAATGCCGCCCGTGCGCCACAGCGTCGCAAGCGCGATGACTGCAAAGCCCAGGCCCCAGAATAGATCGACGATGCTGGTGTCGCGCAGCCGCAGGCTGACCAGCCACAGCGCCGCCATGATGCCCAGTATGAGGCCCAGGTTTCCGAACAGGATTCCACTGACGGAGAAGTCCATGCGGGTATTCTATACAGCCGCCGCCGCGCACCGCGGCGGAAAAATTGTTGGTTCACGGGAGAATTTCATGAAATCCACAGGACGAATCTGCGCGCCGGTACTGGCCGGCATGCTGTTGGCCGGCATGGCCCACGTCGCCGCCGCGGCCGGGCTGGATACGGCCGAGGGGCGCCTGGCCGCTTACCGGAAAATGCAATGCTCGATGATCGACGGCAAGGAGTCGTTTTTCTGGTGGACCGGTACCGCCTACGGCCATGTGGCCGGGCAACCGGACATCCGGCTGTTTCGCGTGGAGGGGATCAACGTGCGCCGCTGCGCCAGCGTGCCCGATGCCGAACTGGGGGACGGCTTTCGCCTGATTTCCAGGGAGATTCTTGTGTACCAGGATATCGAGACGGGCGAAATGCTGCACACCTGGGAGAACCCCTATACCGGCGAGACGGTGGAAGTCATTCATGTCGCCAACGATCCCGTTAATCAGCCGGCCCAGCATCCACTGCGGCGCAACGGATCGGAGTACCAGATGCCTCTGGTGACGCAGGGGAACGACTGGTGGTGGTCGGCAGCGGTGCCGCTGTTCTATCCCAACCCGCTCGGTGGCGACTACCAGAAATACGTGGGCGGCACCTATCACGCCACGGAGATGTTCAACTTCAAGGGCAAGCTGGATGACCTGCTGGATGAGGACAGCGATTCGGCGACCCTGTTCGTAGGCTGGGTGCGGCTCGCGCAATGGCTGCCCTGGATGGAAATGGGTTCCCGCACCGGCACGATGTACTTCCACGCCGGCGGCAAGAAGGTCGGCGATTACGAGAACGTGCCGGCGGATTTCCGGGCCGTGATCGAGGAGCATTTCCCGCTCTACCGGCATGCGCCGCCGATGGACGACGACCGACCGAACGAAACGAGCTGGACCTACTTCAAGAAGGTGATGGAAGCGCGGGAAGATTAGGGCGTTAACACGCCCTAAAGGGCTCAGTCCGCCGGTTCGAGCCGCACGATGTCTGTGAGTTGGCCGCCGCGATCGTCGGTGGCCAGGTAGATGAAGCCGTCCGGCCCCTGGCGGACATCGCGCAGCCGGTAGACGTCCTGCAGCAGCGGTTCGCGGGCCACGACGCGACCGTCCTCGTCCGTGCGGATGCGCGACAGGCGGCGATGCGTGCGGGCCAGCCCCCCGGCGAACAGATCGCCGCGCCAGTGCGGGAAGGCGTCGCCTTCGTAAACGATCAGGCCGGAAGCGCCTATGGACGGCGTCCAGTAGGTCACAGGCTGTTCCATACCTTCGCGCTCGCTGGCGGCGTGTATGGGCGTTGCGGTGACATAGTTCACCCCGAAGCCGATTACCGGCCAGCCGTAATTCAGGCCCGGCAGGATCAGGTTGAGTTCGTCGCCGCCCTGGGGGCCATGCTCGGTTGACCAGAGCCGTCCGGTCGCCGGGTGGTAGTCCAGCCCCTGGGGATTGCGGTGGCCATAGCTCCAGATCTCCGGCAACGCGCCGGTATGGCCCTCAAACGGATTGTCATCGGGCACGGAGCCGTCTTCCCTGAGCCTCACGATGGTGCCCGCGTGGCTGCCGAGCGCCTGCGCGGGGTGGCTTTCCAGGTCTCCCTGGGGCCGCGCCATTCGGTCGCCGACGGACATGAACAGGTGCCCGTTGCCGTCGAAGGCGATCTTTGCCCCGTAGTGTCCGGGGGCGGCGCTCCAGGCCTCGGCCTCGAAGATTTCCTCGACTTCGTGGAGCCGGTCTCCCTCGAGCCGGGCACGCACCAGGGCGGTGGTGTTGCGATCGCCTTCGGCCTTGGAGTAGCTCAGATAGACGATGCGATTGACCTCGAAGTCCGGGTGCACCGCGACTTCCTGAAGCCCGCCCTGGCCCTGCACCAGAGCGTCGGGGACGCCGGCCAGCGGCTGCTCCAGCAGCCTGCCGTCGCGCCCCAGCCGCAATTAGCCGGTGCGCTGCGTGAAGAGCATGTCGCCGTCCGGCAGAAAGGCGATGCTCCAGGGATGCTTCACGCCTTCCACCACCGTGACGACGCGGAAGCGATGCTCTTCGGATTCGTAAACCTCGGCCTGCGCCTGGGCGCACAGCGCGGCAACCGCTACGAGTGTGAGTGCGGCGCGCGGCAGCATGCGGAAACGATTGCGGTCGATCACGCTGCGTCTTAGCTTTGGCCGGCGGTTTCCAGCGCGTTGGTCTCGACCCATTTCGCAAAGTCCGGATGGGCGGACAGGCCTTTCTCGTTGAACGTGAATTCAAGCCCCTCGAAATCGACCGGGATCTTGTGCTGTATGCCGCGGGTGGACAGCAGGTAGCCCACCATGATCACGTCGAGCCCGGCGGCGCTGGCTTCCTCGATCCAGCCCCGCATGGTCGCCACGTTGGCGGCGCGAACCTCGGGCGGGGAATCGTCCTGGAAGTTGTAGCCCTTGACGTCGGCAAAACCGCCGCCCGCCTTAAGGCTCTCGACGTGCTTCTGCATCACCTTCAGTTCGATCTCGTTCGCCGCCGGTTCGGACGGACCGTGACCGACGATCAGCACGAATTCGTTCTCGGGGTTCTGGCTGATTTCCTTTGCGTGATCGAGCAGCATGCTGGATGCCATGGAATGCTCGGCCAACGGAGCGGCGAAACTCAACGGCACATTGGAGCTCACACGGGGAGCCGGCAGATAAGCAGCCTCGTCGCGCTCACCGAGGTAATACGCCCATTGCTCATAGACGGTGCCGTTGGGCGAAAGCGCCGCGGGCACGACCACGATCTTTTGCGCGCCGGCCGCCTCCAGCTGCTCGATCGCCGACTGGATGTGATCGCCGTTCATCATTGCCATGCCGTAGCCGATCGCAACGGGGTGCTGCCGGGCAAGCCCGGTCAGCGAATTGGCGAACAGGGTGTCGCCCGGCTCGAAAGCGCCGTGCGTCAGGACGATGATTCCCAGATCGCCCGCGAGTTCGGGGTCGCTGATATAGCGCTCGTGGGTTGGCGGCATCTGCATCATGTTGTCCATGATCTGCTCGTTGCTGTAGTTGCGGTAGGTGATCACTTTTGCCCGCAGAAGGTCGTACTCCTCCTGGGTCATGTCGTGATGTCCGGAATGGTCCATACCCTCGTGGTCCATACCCTCGTGGTCCATTCCTTCGTGGTCCATTCCTTCGTGGTCCATTCCCTGGTGGCCCATCTCCTCGTGGTCCATTTCCTGCGTCTGGGCCGCACCGAATACGAGCAGCGCGCCAAGGAGCACGGGAAGGATGCGCAGGTTCAAAGCGCTGATGTTCTTGGGATTCATTTCTTAAGCCCTCTTGAAAAAACCGAAAGCCACAAACGGACCGGAAAGCATATCACCGTTGCCCGGCGCCGCTTCAGTTCTGCATCCTGGCGATCAGCAGGTTCCCGAACTCGCTGCATTTGACCTTGGTGGCGCCTTCCATCAGCCGGTGGAAATCGTAGGTGACGGTGCGGTCGGCGATCACGGCGTTCATCGCGTTAATGATCCTGTCCGCGGCCTCGTTCCAGCCGAGATGCCGCAGCATCATCTCGCCGGAAAGAATGAGCGAGCCGGGGTTGACCATGTCCTTGTCGGCGTACTTGGGCGCCGTGCCGTGGGTGGCTTCGAAAACGGCGTGGCCGGTGTCGCCGTTGATATTGCCGCCCGGCGCGATGCCGATTCCGCCCACCTGCGCGGCGAGCGCGTCGGAAAGGTAGTCGCCGTTCAGGTTGGTCGTGGCGATCACGTCAAAGCTGTGGGCCCGGGTCAGCACCTGCTGCAGCGCGATGTCGGCGATGGCGTCTTTCACCAGGATCGCGCCGCCGTCAATGGCCTTCTTCTGCTCGGCATTCGCCGCCTGCTCCCCGTGTTTCTTCTTGGTCCGGTCCCACTGCCTCCAGGTGTAGAAGCTCTCGCCGTAGCCGTTCTCGGCCAGGTCGTAGGCCCAGTTGCGGAATGCACCCTCGGTGTACTTCATGATGTTGCCCTTGTGCACCAGGGTGACGCTGCGGCGGTTCTGCGCCAGCGCGTAATCGAGCGCGGCGCGCATCAGGCGCTGCGAGCCTTCGCGCGAAACCGGCTTCAGGCCGACGCCGGAGGAATCGGGGAAACGCACCTTCGCGTACCGCTCCGGGAAATGTTCCCGCATCAGCGAGAGAAATCGCTGCGTGTCCTCTTCCCCTTCCTCGAATTCGGCGCCAGCGTAGATGTCTTCCGTGTTCTCGCGAAAGATCACCATGTCCACGGCTCCCGGGTCCCGCACCGGGGAGGGCACGCCTTCGAACCAGCGCACCGGCCTCAGGCACACGTAGAGGTCGAGCATCTGGCGGATGGCCACGTTCAGCGACCGGATACCGCCGCCCACCGGCGTTGTCAGCGGTCCCTTGATCGCGACGCGGTATTCCCGGAAGGCTTCGATGGTTTCGTCGGGGAGCCAGGAATCGAACTTTTCCCAGGCGGCCTCGCCGGCGTAGGTTTCCATCCACATGAGCTGCCGCTTGCCGGCGTAGGCGGCGGAAACCGCGGCGTCCAGCACCCGTTCCGTGGCCCGCCAGATATCGCGGCCGGTGCCGTCCCCGCGGATGAAGGGAATGATGGGACGGTCCGGAACGTTGAGCCCCGCGCCGTTCATGGTGATCTTTTCGCCTTGTTCCGGGATTTGCATTCCGCTTTTCCTTCGTGCTTTGTCTGTTGCGCGGGCATTATCCGCACCACGCCCGGAAACGGCAACCATGGACGAAGATTTTCCTGCGGGCGCGAAAGGCCCCCGGGATGTTCAAGGGTCCAATAGGCTGTACACTTCGCAGCCAACAGTCGCAAGTTTCTTGGTGACCTATGCGGGCTGCAAGCCTGAAACACGCCGGGTGGCGCGTGAAAACACGCGGAGGACGGACTCTCCGCCGCCTGGCCTTCTTTCCTTTCGCGTTCGCCGCTTCCTTCGCCTTCCTGATACCGCCGGCCGCCGGAGCGTTTGATATCGGCGAGGCGGTGGCGGGCGGCAAGACCGCGCTGGGGTTCCGCTACCGGCTGGAGACGGTTTCGCAGGACGGGATCGACGAGGATGCGCTGGCGTCCACCGCCCGCGCCCGCCTGACATGGAATTCGGCGGAATCGGAAGCCCTCACTTTCGGTGTCGAGACGGACTATTCGCTGATCCTGGGCATCGAGGACTTCAATTCGACCACCAACGGCAAGACGGCGTATCCGGTCGTTGCCGATCCGGACGGTTTCGACCTGAACCAGGCGTTTCTGAAGTACAAACAGGACAGTGTCACCCTCACGGTGGGGCGTCAGCGGATCAATCACGGCACACAGCGTTTCATGGGCGGCGTGGCCTACCGGAACAACGAGCAGACTTACGACGGCGTTCGCATACAGACGTCCGCCGGCGCGCTGAATCTGGATTACGCGTATGTGCACAACATCAACCGGATTTTCGGACCGGACGACGGCGCGCAGCCGGGCGACTGGTACGGCAATTCCCATGCATTGCGCGCAACCGTCGAGGCCGCCCCGGGGCACACGGTTGCGGGATATGCCTACCTTTGGGACCTTGAGAACGACAACGGCCCTGCCAACGCCAACGCGACCTATGGCATTGAATACGTGGGAGCCTTCAATCCGGTGACGATTACCGCCGCGGTATCGAATCAAAGCGATTACGGCGACAATCCGGTTTCGTACGACGCCATGCACTACCTTATTCAGGGCGACATCAAGCTCGAGGCCGTCAGCATCACCGCCGCCTACGAGGTGGTCGGAAGCGACGATGGCGCCGCGCAGTTCCGCTTTCCCGCGGCCACGCTGCACAAGTTCCAGGGCTGGACCGACAAGTTTCTGATCGCGCCGGCAACGGGTGTGCGGAATACCTGGGTCAGCGTGAGCGGAAACGTGGCCGGCGCCACGGTCACGGGCGTTTTTCATGATTTCCGGGCGGATTCCGGCGGCGCGGACTACGGACAGGAACTGGGCCTTTCAATTACCTATCCCGTGCGCGACAACCTGTCGCTCCTGTTCAAGGTCGCCAATTACTCAGCGGACGAATTCGCCACCGACACGACCAAGGCCTGGTTGATGTTCGACTGGCGCTGGTAGCCTAGCTGCCGCTGCCTGATGGCACCCGGATACGCCGCACCAGCGCCTGGACCGGCGCCGGGGGCGCCGGCGTCAGCGCGCTGACGATCAGGGTAACCGCCAGGTTTATTCCCGCGCCCAGCGCGCCTATGCCTTCCGGCGAAATCCCGAACAGCCAGTTCCCGGGCACGTTGGCGGCAAACGGTTCCACGAACACGCCCTTGAACCAGATGATGTAGCCCATCGTGAAGACCAGACCCGACAGCATCCCGGCAATCGCACCCTGCTTGTTGACGCGCAGCGAGAGAATGCCGAGCAGGATGGCGGGGAACAGCGATGCCGCCGCCAGGCCGAAGGCCAGGGCGACCACCTCGGCCACGAATCCGGGCGGATTGAATCCCAGGTAGCCGGCCAGCAACACGGCGACGCCGGCGCTGATCCGGCCCGCGCGAAGTTCGGCGCGTTCCGAGATGTTGCGTGCGAACACGCTCTTGATCAGGTCGTGCGAAACCGCGGCCGATATCACCAGCAGCAGGCCCGCGGCCGTGGACAGCGCTGCAGCAATGCCGCCGGCCGCCACCAGCGCGATCACCCAGTTCGGCAGGCCGGCGATCTCGGGGTTGGCCAGCACGATGATGTCGCGGTCCACCGTCAGCTCGTTGCCTCGCCAGCCCTGCGCCTCGGCGCGTTCGGCGAATTCCGGATTGGCGTCGTTGTAATACTGGATGCGTCCGTCGCCGTTCAGGTCCTCGACGCGCAGCAGCCCCGTATCCTCCCAGGTGCGGAACCAGCCGGGGCGTTCCTCGTAGCGCAGGTTCGCGGTCTCCTCGAATACCGGACCCGTCTGGATCGTGGTCGTGAGGTTGAGGCGGGCCAGCGCGCCCACCGCCGGCGCGGTCGTGTAGAGGATCGCGATGAAAAGCAGGGCATAGCCGGCCGAAATCCGCGCATGGCGTACCTTGGGCACGGTGAAAAAGCGCACCAGCACGTGAGGCAGTCCCGCCGTGCCGATCATCAGCGCAAGCGTGATGAAGAATATGTCCACGGTACTCTTCGAGCCTGCGGTAAAGGCCGTAAAGCCGAGATCGGTCACGATCCGGTCCAGGTTGGCCAGCAGGCGGCCGCCCCCGTCGAGCACCTCGCCGCCGAACGCGACCTGCGGCACCGCCACTCCCGTCACCTGCAGCGAAATGAACACGGCCGGCACCGTGTAGGCGAAGATCAGCACGCAGTATTGCGCGACCTGTGTGTAGGTGATGCCCTTCATCCCGCCCAGCACGGCGTACAGGAACACTACGCCCATGCCCACCGCCAGCCCCACGCTGATGTCCACGTTCAGAAATCGCGAAAACACGATGCCCACGCCGCGCATCTGCCCCGCAACGTAAGTAAAGGAGATCACGATCAGGCAGATCACGGCCACCACGCGCGCGGCGTCGGAGTAATAGCGTTCCCCGATGAATTCCGGCACCGTGAACTTGCCGAAGCGGCGCAGGTAGGGCGCCAGAAGCAGCGCCAGCAGCACGTAGCCGCCGGTCCAGCCCATCAGGTATACGGAGCTGTCGTAGCCGAGGTACGCAATCAGTCCGGCCAGGGATATGAACGAAGCCGCCGACATCCAGTCCGCCGCCGTGGCCATGCCGTTGGCCACCGGATGCACGTGCTTGCCGGCCACGTAAAAGTCGCCGGTCGTGCGCGCCTTCGACCAGAACGCGATGCCGATGTACAGCGCGAAAGACAGCCCGACGACGATGTAGGTGAGCGTCTGCAGGCCCATCAGTCTTCGCTCACCCGGTGCTTCTTGTCGATGCGCCCCATCAGGACGACGTAGACGAAGATCAGCACGAGGAAGCCGTACATGCTGCCCTGCTGCGCGAACCAGAACCCGAGCTGGAATCCGCCCACCGTGAACCGGTTGAGCACGTCCACCAGCAGCACGCCGCAGCCGAACGATATGGCGAACCAGACCGCCAACAGGATCGCGATCAGCCGGATGTTCTCGCCCCAGTACGACAGCTTCCTCATTCCTTCGCCCCGTCCATCGCAAGCCCGGCTAGTGTACCGGCGCTTCAGACACCATCGGCAAGCGGCATCAGCTCTTGGTAGATGGCGGTGTGCAGGGGGGTGGGAACGCCGGTTTGCTCGCCCATTCGGTGGATGGCGCCGGACAGCCATTCGATCTCAAGCGGGCGGCCGCGCTCGAGATCCGTCAGCAGCGAGGCCTTGCCGCCGTGAGCGAACACGTTCCTCAGCGTGGCGCGGGTCTGCGTCTCTATGTTGCGGGGCAGGGGAACCTCTAGTGCGCGCGCCACGGCCAAAGCCTCCTGCAGGGCGATTTCCAGAAGCCACGGCATCGCGGGATTGTCTGCCATCGCGTCGAAACCGCTGCGCATCGCCACGTTGATTGAGCTCGAGCACGCGACCATCAGGAATTTGAGCCACAGCATGGTTTCCATGTTGCGGTGAATTTCGGCTTCGATTCCCGTCGGCGCCAGCGCGTCCTCCAGGCTGCGCAAACGCTCGCTTGCCCCGCCCGCGGGTTCGGCGAGATTGAGCTGCAGCGTTTCGCCTTCGCGCAGGATCACGCCGGGTTCCAGCAGCTTGGCGACCACCTGCACAGTTCCGCCCAATACGCTGTTCGGGGGCAACAGCGCCCTGGCGGTTTCCTGCGCGTCCAGTCCGTTCTGCAGCGTGACGACGCTGCCGCAGGAAGCCAGCCATTCGGCATGGGTTTCGATCGCGTCGATAAGGTCGTAGCGCTTCATGCAAAGCAGAACCGCCTCGGCGGGCGCCTGCCCGCCGGGATTCGAGGTCACGTTGATCCTCTCGGCGCGAAAGGGCAAACGTTCGTGTTTCACGGTGATTCCGCGCTCTGCAAGGGCGCGGGCGTTGTCGCCGCGGGCGATGAACAGGACGTCGTGGCCGGCCCGCAAAAGAGCCGCTCCGAGGCTGCCGCCGACGCCGCCCACTCCGATGATTGCAATGCGCATGCGGGCTATACTGCCCGTTTTTGCGCAGATTCAAAACACCGTAAATCCCAATGAAAAAGGGCAAAGCGAACGGATCACTCTCCAGCTTGCCGCCGGACTGGGCGGCCCGGGCCAAACAGGAGCTCAAGGGCGCCGACGCCGCGGGCCTGATCTGGGACACGCCGGAAGGGATCCCGGTAAAGCCGCTGTACACGGTCAAGGACCTTGAGGGTCTGCAGCACATCCGCAGCCTGCCCGGCGCGCCGCCGTACGTGCGCGGGCCGCGGGCCACCATGTATGCCGGCCGGCCCTGGACCGTTCGCCAGTACGCGGGGTTTTCCACCGCCGAGGAGTCGAACGCGTTCTACCGGCGCAATATAGCCGCCGGCCAGTCGGGCCTGAGCGTCGCCTTCGATCTGCCCACGCACCGCGGCTACGACTCGGACCATCCGCGCGCGCTCGGCGATGTGGGCAAGGCCGGGGTGGCCATCGATACCGTCGAGGACATGAAGCGACTGTTTGACGGCATCGCGCTCAAGGACATGTCGGTGTCCATGACCATGAACGGGGCGGTCCTGCCGGTCATGGCCATGTACATCGTGGCGGCGGAAGAGCAGGGAGCCCGTCTCGAGGACCTGTCGGGCACCATGCAGAACGACATTCTCAAGGAGTTCATGGTCCGCAATACCTACATCTATCCGCCGGACCCCTCCATGCGGATCGTGGGCGACATCATCGCGTTCAGTGCCCGCAACATGCCGCGCTTCAATCCCATATCGATTTCCGGCTACCACATGCTGGAAGCGGGCGCCACGGCGGTTCAGGAACTGGGCTATACGCTGGCCGACGGCCTGGAGTACGTCCGCGCGGCCATGAACGCCGGTCTCGACGTGGACGAGTTCGCTCCGCGGCTGAGCTTCTTCTTCGGCATCGGCATGAATTTCTTCATGGAGGCGGCGAAGTTGCGGGCCGCGCGGCTGTTGTGGGCGGAGCTGATGCAGGAGCGGTTCGCGCCGGGCAATCCCCGCTCGCTGATGCTGCGTACGCACTGTCAGACTTCCGGCGTGAGCCTGACCAGCCAGGATCCGTACAACAACGTGATTCGCACGACGGTCGAGGCTCTGGCGGCGGTGCTGGGCGGCACGCAGTCGCTGCACACGAACAGCTTCGATGAGGCCCTGGCTTTGCCCAGCGATCATTCGGCGCACATAGCGCGCAACACGCAGCTCGTCCTGCGCGAGGAGACCGGCGTGACCCGCGTTGCGGACCCGCTGGGAGGTTCGTACTATGTGGAGAGTCTTACCGCCTCCCTGGCGACGGGGGCCCGCGAACTGATCCGCGAAGTGGAGGACCTGGGCGGCATGACGCGCGCGATCGAGGCCGGGGTTCCCAAGCTGCGCATCGAGGCGGCGGCCGCGCGACGCCAGGCCCGGATGGAGCGCGGCGAGGACGTTGTGGTAGGAGTGAACCGGTACCAGCTTGCCGACGAAGCCGAGGTTGAACTGCTTGATATCGATAATCGCAAGGTGCGGGAAAGCCAGTTGCGGCGGATCGCCGAGGTGCGGTCTCAGCGCGACGAGAAGGCCTGCCGGGCTGCGCTTGCCGAGTTGCGGGCGGCGGCCTCGCGGGACGGTACCGAACTGGTTGCACCTGCACTGGAAGCGACCCGCAGGCGGGCCACCGTCGGCGAAATCTCGCTGGCGATGGAAGAGGTGTTCGGCCGGCACCGGGCCGTGTCGCAGACGGTGAGCGGAGTGTATTCACAAGCCTATGAAGGCGACGAGGAATTCGCCTCGCTCCAGCAGCGCGTGCGCGAGTTCGGGAAACGGGCAGGGCGCCGGCCCAGGATCCTGGTGGCCAAGCTCGGCCAGGACGGGCACGACCGCGGCGCGCGGGTCGTCGCCTCGGCGCTGGCCGACCTGGGCTTCGATGTGGACATCGGGCCGCTGTTCCAGACTCCCGAGGAGGTCGCGAGGCAAGCGGTCGAGAACGACGTGCACCTGGTGGGCATTTCCTCTCAGGCGGCGGGGCACCGGGAATTGGCGCCGCGCATGATCGAGGCGCTGCGCGCCGAGGGAGCGGGGGACGTGCGCGTGGTGATCGGCGGAATCATTCCCAGGCAGGACCGCAAGCTGCTGGAGGATGCGGGAGTGGCGCTGATATTCGAGCCCGGCGCCAACATCACGGCCGCCGCCACGGACATGCTGGCGCTGCTGGAGGGAGATGAAGAATGAGCGAGCGTGCCCGAAGGCTCAAGCGGCTGGAGGAGATGCGCGCGGCCTCGCGCGCCGGCGGCGGCGAGGCGCGGGTCAAACGGCAGCACGAACGCGGCAAGCTGACCGCGCGCGAACGCCTGGAGGTGCTGCTCGATGCCGACAGCTTCGAGGAGTGGGATGCCTTCGTGGAGCACCGCAGCAGCGATTTCGGCATGGAAGAGCAGCGCATACCCGGAGACGGCGTGATATCCGGGCACGGGCGCATCAACGGCCGCCTGGTGTTCGTGTTCAGCCAGGACTTCACCGTGTTCGGCGGCTCGCTGTCGGAGACCAATGCCCGAAAGATCTGCAAGGTGATGGAACAGGCCATCAAGGTGGGAGCGCCCATCATCGGCCTGAACGACTCCGGCGGCGCGCGGATACAGGAAGGCGTGGCCTCGCTGGGCGGCTATGCCGACGTCTTCCAGCGCAACGTGCTGGCGTCCGGCGTGGTTCCGCAAGTCTCGCTGGTGATGGGCCCCTGCGCCGGCGGCGCTGTGTATTCGCCGGCGATCACCGATTTCATCTTCATGGTGCGCGGGACTTCGTACATGTTCGTGACCGGTCCGGACGTGGTGAAGACGGTCACGGCCGAGGAAATCACCGCCGAGGAACTGGGCGGGGCGGACACGCACAATTCCCGCTCCGGCGTTGCCGACCGCGCCTTCGACGACGACGTGGAGACGCTGCGCATGGCGCGCCTGCTGATGGGTTACCTGCCGTCCAGCAACCGCGAACGCGCACCGGCACGACCGACCGACGACCCCGAGGACCGGGCCGAGCATTCACTCAACAGTCTCGTGCCCACCGACCCGGCCAAGCCGTACGACATCAAGGAGCTGATCTACAAGGTGGCGGACGAGAGCGAGTTTTTCGAGCTGCAGCCCGATTTCGCGCGCAACATCGTGACTGGCTTCGTTCGCATCGCCGGAGAAACGGTGGGCGTGGTGGCCAACCAGCCCGCTGTCCTGGCCGGCTGTCTTGACATCGAAGCCTCCGTCAAGGGGGCGCGATTCGTTCGCTTCTGCGACGCTTTTTCGATTCCGCTGCTGACTCTGGTGGACGTGCCGGGCTTCATGCCGGGATCGCAGCAGGAATACGGGGGAATCATCCGCCACGGCGCCAAGCTGCTCTACGCCTACGCCGAGGCCACCGTGCCCAAGGTCACGGTGATCACCCGCAAGGCCTATGGCGGCGCCTACGACGTGATGTCGTCCAAGCACCTGCGCGGCGACGTGAATTTCGCCTGGCCCAGCGCCGAGATCGCCGTGATGGGACCGCAGGGCGCGGTGGAGATCATCTTCCGCCGGGATATCGGCGATGCGGAGAAGATCGCCGCCCGAACCGAGGAATACCGGCGCAAGTTCGCCCACCCGTACGTCGCCGCGGGACGCGGCTACATCGACGACGTGATCGAGCCGCGCGTGACCCGCGCGCACCTGTGCCGTTCCTTTGCCATGCTGCGCAACAAGCGCATCAGGGACCCCTGGCGCAAACACGGCAACATCCCCCTTTGAAGAAGCTGCTGATCGCTAACCGCGGTGAGATCGCCTGCCGCATCATGCGGGGCGCGCAGGCACTCGGCATCCGAACCGTGGCCGTCTGTTCCGACGCCGATTCCGAGGCCCTCCACACGCGCACGGCCGACGAGGCCGTCCGCATAGGGGGCCTGACCGCGGCCGACAGCTATCTCGACGTGGAAAAAATCATTGCGGCCTGCAAACAGTCGGGCGCGGACGCCCTGCACCCCGGCTACGGGTTTCTTTCCGAGAATGCCCGTTTCGCCGCGGCGGTGGAGGAAGCCGGCATTGCCTTCGTCGGACCCCCGGCGGAAGCGATCCGGCTAATGGGGGACAAGCTGGAGGCCAAGCGCATCGCCGCCGCAGCCGGCGTTCCCGTAATTCCCGGCCGCCCCGAGGCCATGGAAAGCGCCGATGCCGCGGCCGAGGCGGCCGCCGATATCGGCTACCCGGTATTGCTGAAGGCCCAGGCCGGTGGCGGCGGGCGCGGCATGCGGATCGCGCGCGACGAAGCCGAGTGCCGGGCGGGATACGAGCAGGCCGTTCGGGAAGCCGAGGCGGCGTTCGCCGACGGGCGCGTATTCGTGGAGAAATACCTGGAGCGCCCGCGCCATATCGAAGTTCAGGTTCTGGCCGACGGCCACGGTTCGGTGGTGCATCTTGGAGAGCGCGAGTGCTCGATCCAGCGCCGCTATCAGAAAGTCATCGAGGAGGCGCCTTCGCCGTTCGTGACGCCGGAAATGCGCTCGGAGATGGGCGAGGCCGCCGTTTCACTGGCGAAGGCGATCGGCTACCGCTCCGCCGGCACCGTCGAGTTTGTGGTTGACGCGTCGGGCAGCTTTCACCTGCTGGAAATGAACACCCGGCTGCAGGTGGAGCATCCGATCACCGAGTGGGTTGCCGGCATCGACCTGGTGCAGTGGATGCTGCGGATTGCCGCGGGGGAAGCGCTGGATTTCACCCAGGAGGATGTCGAACTCAAGGGCTGGTCCATGGAAGCCAGGATCTGCGCCGAAGACCCGGAGCGGGACTTTCTGCCCGCGGCCGGCCGGCTGGTTCGCTGGCTGCCGCCCTCGGCCGGCCCGGCGCTGCGGCTGGACGCCGGAGTGGAGGAGGGCGACGAGGCGTCCGTTTACTACGATTCGCTGATCGCGAAGCTGGTGGTGTACGGGCAGGACCGGAACCAGGCTGCCGCCCGCCTGGCCGCCGCGCTGGATAATTTCGCGGTTGAAGGACCGGCCACCAATGTGCTGTTCCTGGCTTCTCTCGCGCGCCATCCGCGATTCGTCGCGGGCGAACTCACCACGGCTTTCATCGGCGAGGAGTATCCGGAGGGCTTTCGGCCGGACGATGACGGCAACGCTGCGCTCACGCAACTGCTGGGTGCAGTGACGGTCATGGCCCAGGACCGTGCGGCCCGCATGACGCCGTCGGGCTGGACGGAGTCGGTGCTTCTCGCCGACGGCGAGGAGGTAAGGCTGAAGAGAAAGTGGGAAAACGGGTGCGTGAGCGTGCGATTCGGAAGAAGAATCTACAGGCTGGAGAGCGGCTGGCGCCCGTTCGAGCCGATTGCCCGCTGCAAGGTCCGCGTTCCCCGTGGCGCCGGGCTCGCCGGGGGCGAAATGTTCTTCGTTGTTCAGCGGGATGGACTCGGCGTCACCGTCTCGCATGCGGGCGCCAAGCGCGAATTCGTGTACCTGCCGCCACGCTCCGCCCGGCTGAAGGGCCGCATGGCGGCCCGGCCGGCACACCTGGGAGTCACCGCACTCAACGCGCCGATGCCCGGCGTGCTCACCCAACTGCGGGTCGAGGAAGGCGAGGAAGTGAAGACCGGGCAGGAAATAGGGGTCATCGAGGCGATGAAGATGGAAAACAGCCTGCGGTCGCCACGGGACGGCCACATCCGGGAAATCGCCGTAAGCCCCGGCGACAACCTGGAGACCAACCAGCTCATCCTGCGTTACGAATGAGCGGGCAGATCGAAATCCTGGCCGAAGGCGTGCTGGCCGGCGATCGCCGCAGCCTGGCGCGCGCGCTGACCCTGGTGGAGTCCGAGCGGGGCGTTGACCGCGATGCGGCGCGCGCGCTTATCGAGCGGCTTCGGGAGGGATCCGGCCCGGCCACGAGAATCGGGATCACGGGTCCGCCCGGGGCCGGCAAGTCCACGCTGATCGAGCAACTGGGCCTGCGCTTCGTGGAGGCCGGGAAGCGCGTGTGCGTGCTGGCCGTCGATCCTACCTCGTCACGCACCGGCGGCTCGATCCTCGGGGACAAGACGCGGATGACCGAACTGGCGCGCAAGGCCGGAGTGTTCATCCGGCCCTCGCCGACCGGCGACGGCAGCGGCGCCTTGAGCGGCCGAACGCGCGAAGCCCTTACGGTGCTCGGCAGCGGTCCGTTCGATTACCTCTTGCTCGAAACGGCCGGCTCTGGACAGGCGGACACGGAAGTTGCGAACCTGGTGGACGTGCTCGTCCTGGTGCTGGCGCCCGGCGGCGGAGACGAGTTGCAGGGCATGAAGCGCGGGATAAGAGAGCTTGCCGACCTGATCGTAGTGAACAAGGCCGACGGCGAAACGCGTCAACTGGCCCGGTCCACGGCGTCCGATTACGCGCGTTCCCTACCGGCGGCGGGGCGCGACGCGGTGGTCAGTTGCTCGGCGCTGGAGGGGACCGGCCTGGACGAACTCGCTCGCCGGATCGCCGATCTGGCTGACTCGGCGCCGGCAAGGCAGGCGGGGGAGCAGGCGCCGGATCGCGATGCATCCGGCGCGATCGGACGGCTGAACCACGTGGCTCTGGCCACGGCGGACGTGGAACAAGCCGCCGCCTTTTATCGCGATGTCCTGGGCGCGGAGGTTTCGGAACCGAAGCCGCTGCCCGAGCATGGCGTCACGACCGTCTTTGTCCGGTTGCCCAACACCGCGCTGGAGCTGCTGGAACCGCTGGGCGAAGAGTCGCCGATCAGCGGGTTTCTCAAGCGTGCGACATCCGGCGGGATGCACCACATCTGCTGCGAGGTCGATGACATCCTGGCGGCGCGTGACCGGGTGCGCGAGCAAGGCGTGCGCATACTGGGCGACGGCGAACCGAGCATCGGCGCGCATGGCCTGCCGGTCCTGTTTCTGCATCCCAAGGACTGTTTCGGGGTGCTTATCGAGCTCGAGGAACGTGCTAGTGTTGGCTCCGGGGAATAAGCCGGGACCGGCGAGAACGAGGAGGTCCTGATGCCGCGGATATTTGTGCTGTTGGCGACGCTGCTGCTGGCGTCATCCGTTTTTCTTGCAGCCTACGGAACGCACGGTCTTTTCGAGGCCGGCGCCGCCGCCTCGGAGGTGCGTGCCTGGGACTGGGCGAACCAGATTCAGGTAGCGCACTCGCTCGGACTGCTGGCCGTGGGACTGATGCTGCGCCGCAGCCCGGACGTCCTGTTCTACAAGGTAGCGGGATGGCTTCTGATCGTGGGCGTGGTCGTATTCTCGGGCACCGTCTACATGAAATTGCTGGGCGGTCCGGACTTCGGCCAGCTGACGCCCTACGGCGGCACGACGCTGGCGATCGCCTGGCTCAGCGCCGCCGTCGGCGTCTGGCGCGACCTCCGCTAACCTGGTTTCAGTGAGAGGGCGTCGTCGGCGTTGATGACGGCGCCGATTTCGGCGTCGTGGCCGGCGCCGCGGCAGTATTTCTTCAGGATGCCCTGCAGGTTCGGCCGCTTCTCCGCGGGGGTTTCGCCGCGTCCGATGCCGCCGCCCAGTTCCAGGAATGACGACACGCCGTTCTCCACAGCCCACTGCATGCACCCGACCCAGTTCACCGGGTTGATGAGCTGAAAGAAAAGCCGGGTCCGAATGGCTTCCGGCGCGGGATCGTGCGGCCGCGCCGTGTAGTTGGACAGCACCGGGAAGCGCGGAGCATGGAACTC
Source organism: Gammaproteobacteria bacterium (assembly GCA_028821145.1). Lineage (GTDB taxonomy): Bacteria > Pseudomonadota > Gammaproteobacteria > Steroidobacterales > Foliamicaceae > Foliamicus. The sequence goes on from JAPPHC010000067.1 coordinate 42,352, forward strand.
CGTGGTCCTGAGCACGTCGCGGAACTCCCGCGCCGCCGTCACCATCAGATAGGTGTGGAACGCGCCCTCCGTGGCCAGGGGCGTCCCCCGCTTGCGCGGATAGTTCTCCGCCAGGTCGGCGGCCAGTTGCTCCAGATCGGCGTGCGTGCCGCCCACGACCGTCTGGGTTGGCAGGTTCAGGCCGGCGACCTGGCAGCAGTGCCGATCGGCGAGCTGCCGCGCCTCTTCGGCGTCCATGGCAAGCGCCAGCATGCCGCCTTCGCCATATTCGCCCATCAGCCGGCCGCGCTCGCCGACCAGGCGCAGCGCGTCGTCGAATGCCAGCGCCCCGGCGGCAACCAGCGCACTGTATTCGCCCAGGCTGTGTCCGGCGGCCGCCAGCGGCGTCAATGCGCCGCCCGACTGCGCTTCCGTCACCCGCAGGCAGGCGATCGAGTGGGTCAGCAGCGCGGGCTGCGTGTAGCGCGTGAGCCCGATCCGGCCTTCCGGGTCGCTGAAGCTGAGTTCCCGCATGTCGTAGCCGAGCGCCTCGCCGGCCTCGTCATAGACCCTGCGGGCCGCGTCGAAGGCCTCGTAGAGATCGCTCCCCATGCCGGCGTACTGGGCGCCCTGGCCGGGAAATACCAGCATTCCAGTATTCATGGGTGAGTCTCAGGCTGCCTTTGCTTGCAGGCGGGAGGCTTCTTCGCCGATGATTCTCAGTCCTTCGAATACCGAGTCCGCGTCGCCGCAAACATTGACGCGGATGCATTCGCGCTCGTGGGTCCACGGCTTTTGCAGGCCGGGGAAGAATTCGTGCCCGGACAGGATCATCACGCCGCGGGACCTCAGGCGCCGGTAAAGGGTCTGGTTGTCGTTGAGCCCCGGGAACCACAGCCACAGGAACATCGAGCCTTCCGGCTTGTGGATGTAGTAGTCGCAGTTCGTCAGCGTTTCATGGCAGAAGCCCACCGCGTCGTGGACCTTGCGCTGGTAGAACGGCATGATTAGGTCGCGGCTGATCCGCAGCAGTTCGCGGTTCTCCAGCAGCGGCGCGACCAATGCGGCGCCCGCGGCCCCCACCGCCAACTGCGTAAGCGCGTTCACGCGCCCCATGATTTCCGTGACCTCCTCGTTGGCCACGACAATCCCCGTGCGCAGCGCCGGAAGCCCGATCTTGGACAGGCTCATCGTCAGTATGGTGTTGTCGTTCCACTCGGGGCGCTCATTGACATAGATCATGCCGGGGAAGGGGAAGCCGTAGGCGTTGTCGACGATCAACGGGACCTGTCGTTCCCGCGCCACCTCATCGAGCCGCGCAAGTTCCGACTGGCGAATCACGTTGCCGGTGGGATTGGTGGGCCTGGACACGATGATCGCACCGACGTCCGCGACTTCATCCAACCCTTCCATGCGCAGGCCGTACTTGAACTGTCGGTTGGGGAGCTTGCGGATGACCGAGCGGCGGGAGGCTACGTCCGCGTCGTCGGAAAGCAGCCCCTTGTAGCCGATGTATTCCGGGCACAGCGGAATGATGATCCGGCGCCGTTTGCCGCCGGGGCCCACGCCGCCGAAGAGGTTGAAGAGATAGTAGAAGCAAAGTTGGCTTCCGGGCGCCAGGGAAATATTTTTGGCGGTCAGTGGCCAGCCGTATTCCTCGCGCAGCATATCGGCCAGCGCCTCGCGGAATCGGGTATCTCCCAGCGGTTCGGAATAGATCGACGCCATGTTGTCGAAGCGGCCCGGGTCCGCGGCGATTTTCGCCAGTTCGGCGCGGAAAATTTCCCTGACTTCGGGAATAATGGCCGGGTTGCCGCCTCCAAGCCGATACACCTTGTCGACTCCCGGAATCGGGCACGACATGTCTTCCATCAATTCCTTCGCGCCGCTGTGGGCGTTGAAGGTCCTGACAAAATTGGAGTACTGCATCACATCATCCTGGCCGGTGCGTTGGCGGGTGGATTATCTACTACGGAGTTACTGATCTACTAACGTATATGGGTCTATTCAGGCTGAATTCCAGCATAGCACAGCGGCTTGATTGCGCGCTCGTCCTGGTGTTTCGCAGGCCGCGCGAGCATCACGGCAAACGCCGTATGGCGGCGTCCCTGGACGAGCGGACCGTGGTGGAACTCTGCCGGCTGATGCTGGACTGCGCGCTGGAGGACCTTCGGGCCTGGCGCGGACCGGTCGTGCTGGTCCCGGAAGACGTCGACGACATGGACTGGGCGCGCTCGTTGACGGCGACGGGATCGTCCGGTAGTGCGCCGGTCAGGGTCCTTGCGCAGGGCGCCGGCAACCTGGGCAGGCGGCTGGAAAGACTGGACCGGGCGCTTGGCGCCATGCAATTGAAGCGCCGGATCTATATCGGCAGCGATGCGCCGGTGCTGAAGCCGCGGCACTACCGGCGCGTGATCGCCGGCCTTGCCACGCATGACGCAGTGCTGGCGACCGCCCGTGATGGCGGCGTAACGATGATGGCCACGCGTCGAGGCTGGCCTCGACTGGCGGGTCTCCCCTGGGGCACGCCTGGACTGGCCCATGCTTTGAGGGCCACCTGCCGCAAGGCCGGCCAGGCGGCGCTGAGGATTCCCGGCGGATCCGACGTCGATCGCCTCTCGGACCTGGCGCCCCTGGCCCGGGCGTTGCGCGGAGATTCGAGGCCGGCACGACGCGAATTGCATCGCTGGCTCGTGCTGAACCGGCTGGCGTGATGGACGTTTCCGTCGTGATCCCCGTATACCGCGACCGGCAGGCGCTGGGGCGCATGCTTGAGGCCCTTGCGGCGCTCGATCCGCGGCCGTCGGAGGTCATCGTCGTGGATGGCGGAAGCGATCGGGAGATCGAGGCGTTGTGCGCCGGGGCGGGCTGCCGCTACCTGGCATCTCGCGCATGCCGGGGCGAACAGATGGATCGCGGCGCCCGAGCGGCGGGAAGCGAGCTGTTGTGGTTTCTGCATGCCGACAACACGCCGCGGCCCGAGTCCATAGCCGTCATTCGCACACACATGGCCCCGGGGACCGTGGGCGGCTGGTTCCGGTTCATTTTCGAAAGCGAGCGCTGCTGGCAGGCGCGTCTTTTGGCCTTTCTGATCAACCTGCGTGCGCGAGTCGGTACGCCCTATGGCGATCAGGGACTGTTCATGCGCCGCGATGCCTACCGGTTGGCCGGGGGCTTTCCCCCTCGAGCGCTGTTCGAAGAGCCTCCGCTCGTAAAGCTTCTACGGAAATCGGGCCGGTTCGCGCCCGTGCCGGCGGCCCTGGGCGTGTCGGCCCGGCGGTGGAAGCGTGACGGGTGGTTCAGGCGCAGCCT
>JAPPHC010000064.1 GCA_028821145.1 Gammaproteobacteria bacterium
CCGCACGCGGCTGCTCGCCGGCGGCGGCTGGCGGCCGCTGCACCCGGGCGGTCCCCCGTTCACCCTGTCCGACTACCGGGTGTTCGTCTGCGCGGCGCTTGACGGTCCCCCCGGCCCGGCGCCCGAGACGGCGCTGGGGGCGTTTCGCCGCGCGCTCGAAGGCACGCTGGCCTCGGCCGGCGCCGCGTCGCGCCGGCTGCATCCGGACGATCTGCTGTCGCTCGCGGCGGAGTTGACCTCGCCGGATCTGTCGGGAGAGCGAGAGGGCGGCCTGGGCCGGCCGCGGCGGCGCTGGTCGCCGCGCGATCCGCTGCATGGGCAGTGCGCGGCGCCGGGCCGCGCGCTCGCGGTTGGGCCGAAGGGGCTGGTGTTCTCCGGTCCCGGCGGCGCGGACGTGGCGGTGCGGGTGCTGACCGCGGCCGCGTTCCCGGAGGTCTGGCCGGGTTGGCGGGGCAACGCGCTGATCGGCGACTTTCATCGCGAGTTCCTGCAGCCGGGCTGCCCGGTGCTCACCTGCCTGACTCTCGTGACCGGCGACGAGGCGGCGGGCGAGCGGGCGTATCTGAAGGCCGCGCGCGCCACTCAGCAGGCCGGCACGGGGCTGGCTCGCTACCTGCCGGGGCTGCCGGAGAAGGCGCGCGACTGGCAAAGCGTGACCGAACGGCTGAAGGACGGCGAGCGCCTGGTGCGCGCCTGCTACACGGCGGCGGTGTATGCGCCGCTTGGCGCCATCGACGAAGCCGAGCAGGCGGTGCGCGCGATCTATCAGGGCCAGGGCTGGCGGGTGGCTGCCGAGCGCTACGTGCAGCTTCCGGCCTGGCTCGCCGGCCTGCCGATGGTCGCGGCGGGCGGTCTAGCCGAGGACCTGGAACGCATGGGCCGCATGAAGACCCTGCTCACCGCCTCGGCGGTGAACCTGGCGCCGGTGCACGGCGAGTGGCGCGGCCAGGGCCTTAAGGCCGACAACCCGCCGGCGCTGCTGCTCATCGGCCGGCGGGGCCAGCCCGCGGGGTGGTCTCCGTTCGCCAACGATGCGGGCAACTACAACGTGGCCGTGACCGGCAAGTCCGGTTCGGGCAAATCGGTGCTGATGCAGGAGCTCGTCGCCGGCATCGTCGGCGCGGGCGGCGAGGCGGTCGTGATCGACGACGGGCGCTCGTTCCAGCACGCCGCCGAGGCGCTCGACGGGTCGTTCATCGCGTTCGGAAAGGACGCCGCCCGGCTCAATCCCTTCGCGATGATCGACGCGGAGACAGCGGCGCGCGACGGCGACTATCGCGAGGAGTGCTTTGCGATGCTCGCCGGCGTGCTGTCGCGCATGTGCCGGAGTCGCGGGGCCATCGATGACATCGAGGCGGCGCTGGTGAACGAGGCGATCGCCCAGGCCTGGGACGAGGCCGGCAACGAGGCCGATCTCGGGACCGTCCGCCGCCATCTGGCGGCCCGCGGCGACCGGCGAGCGACGGACATGGCTACCGCGCTCGGACCCTGGTGTCCGGGTGGGGCGATGGGCCGGCTGTTCGCGGGCGCCGAGCCGCCGGATTTGAGCAGTCCGATCACGGTGTTCGAGCTGGCGGAACTGAAGGGCCGGGGCGATCTGCAGGCGGTGGTGCTGATGCTGGTGGTGTTCCTGGCCACGCAGCGCATGTACCACGGCGAGCGCACGCGCGCCAAGGCCATCGTCATCGACGAGGCCTGGGACCTGCTGTCGGGCGAGGACAGCCGGGCGTTCATCGAGGGCGCCGCGCGGCGGGCGCGCAAGTACCGCGGTGCGCTGGTGACCGGCACGCAGTCGGTCAACGACTACTACGCGAACCCGGCGGCGCGGGCTGCCTGGGAGAACTCCGACTGGGTGATTTTCCTGGCGCAGAAGGACGAGTCCGTCGAGCTGCTCAAGTCCGAAAAGCGCATCCATTGCGATCCGGGCATGGAGCAGGCGCTGAAAAGCCTGACCACGGCGGACGGTCGGTTCGCCGAACTGGTGCTGCACGGCCCCGACGGCTGGCGCGTGGCGCGGCTGGTGCTCGATGCCTGGTCGGTGGCGCTGTTCTCGTCGCGCGGCCCGGCGTTCGCCGAAGTCGAGCGCCTCAAGGCCGGGGGGCTCTCCACCGTCGAGGCCATCGACCGGGTGACGGACGCCGAACGAACGGACAACGAAGGAGCGCGCGAATGAACGCATCGCGTCCGGAACTCGCGCGCTCGGGGCGCTCTCCGGGTACCGCGACTGCGTGGCCGGGCGATCCGGCGGCGCTGGCCAGGGACGGCGTCGACATCGAGGCGCTGGCTTTTGTGCTGGCCAACACCTGCCGCTGGGGCGGGCGCACGCGCCGGTTCTATTCGCTCGCGCAGCACGCGGTCGTCGCGAGCGAGGCGGTCGAGGCGCTGAACGGGCTCGAAGGCGAGGCGGGGCGGCGGCTGGCGCTGCGCGCGCTGATCGCGGACGCCCGCATCGCGTGGCTGGGCGACGCCGGGGGCCGCGACACGGCCTCGGCGCGGGCCGCGGAGCGAATGAAGCGCGACGGGGCCGCGATCGACCGCGCGGTGCGTAAGGCCGCCGGATTGAGCGGGGAGTTGTCGGGCGACGACGCCGAGCTGTTGCGATTCGTCGCCCGCATGACCGACGCCGCGGAACGGCGCGATCTGCCGGACGCCGGCATCGCCGGGAGTGCGGGCGTGGCGTTCCCGCCGTTGAAGCGGCGCATTCGCCCGGTCGATCCCGGCCGCGCGGCGAAGCTGTGGCTGGCGCGCTACCGGGCGCTCGCGTCACCGGCATCAGGATCCGATTCCAACGGCGCGACCCGGGCCGCCCAACGGGAGCAGCCCGGCCATGAATAGAAACCCGGCAGGGACGGCCGTGCGGGGGCGGCGCTCCAAGAGCGCGCGGTTCGCGCCGGGGCGCAGGGGCTACCGCCGGCGCGCGGTGCGCCGCCCGGAAGTGCGCGACGCCGAGGATGCGTTCCGCGCCGCCATCTCGGCCGGGGTGTTCTCCGTCGAGCGCGGCGACACCCGCTGGGCCGGACGCTACCGCTACCTGTTTCACGACGAGCGCGGGACGGCCTGGTTCAAGCGCCGAGGCGCTTTCGCGTACGTCCTGATGTCCGCCCGGCGCGGCGGCTGCGGCCTGGAGGGTTCTGCCGCCGGGGGGCACGCCCCCGGGGAGCGTGCGACGTGAACGAGCTGCGGCTTCTGGTCTGCGCCATGCTGCTCAACGCCGGGGTCGCCGCGGTGATCGGCGCCGGGATCGCGCGGCACGTTCACAAGGAGGTCCCGGCGATCGCCAGCGTGCGGCTGACCGAACTGGTGGCCGAGCACGCTGAAGACGCGGCTCGCGCGAATACGGACGCGGACGAGGCGGCGGCGGATGCCCGGGCCTGGGCGATCGCGCTGGAAGATGCGCTGGGCACGGTCGCGCAGCGCCACGGCGCGGTGTTGCTGCCGATACGCAGCGTGGCGGCCGGCGCCCCCGACCTCACGGCCGAAGTGCGCGCGGAGATGAACCGGTCGCTGGCCGCCGCCCAAGGGGGCACGTGATGGGCCCGGACGCACGGACCGTGTTTGCGCTGATGACGTTGTTTTCGGGGCTTTGGCTACTGGCGCTTTCGTTCGTCCACGTGAACGCGAGCTTCTCGGACGACGCCTGGGGCTATGTCGTCCTGCCGCTGGGCCGCGACCCGAAGTTGGGAGAGAAGGTGCTGTTCGAGCCGCCGGAGGCGGTGGGTTCTCCGGTGCCGTACGTGAAGACCGTGCGGGGGATGGCGGGCGCGGCCGTCTCGGTGGGCGCCGATCGCACGGTCCGGATCGACGGGATCGCCGCGGGCCGGGCCAAGGCCCGCGCGCTCGACGGGCGAGAGCTCGCGCCGATCGCGCCGGGGACGATCCCGGACGGGCAGTACTACCTGCACGCCGACCACCCCGACAGTCACGACAGCCGCTACGCCGAGATCGGGCTGGTGCCCGGCGAGCGGATCCTCGGGCGCGCCTTCGCGCTGCCGGACCTCCCGTGGTTGGGGCTCAAAGGCCCGCTGACCGGCCCGGAAGACATCCGAATGATGGCGCCCGCGGAGGCACGGCGATGAACCGGGTGCTGGCCGTACATCATGTGCTCGCTGCATGGGCAATCGCCGTCATGCTGGCGTTGGGCGGTTCGCCCGCCTGGACGAAGGACCTGGGCACGCTCGGAGAGACTTGGCCGGTGGCCGAGCCGGACCTGCTGGCGGAGATCGATTCTCGGCTCGCCGAGATGGAGCGCTCGGGCGAGATGGCGCGCATCGAGGCGGATGCGCAGGAGCGCGCGCGGCGCTGGATCGAGGCGCCGGAGGCCGCGCCCGGCATCGCCCCGGCGACGGGATGGCGAACGCGCCGGATCGATCCGTCGATCGTGGTGTCCGAGGACATTCTCGGCCCCGGCGGCGAGGTCGTCGCCGCGGCGGGGACGCGGATCGACCCCTTCGAACACGTGCCGCTCACGCGCGACGTGCTGTTCGTCGACGGGCGGCGACAAGCGGAGGTCGCCTGGGCGCTCGATTACGCGCGGCCCGCGAAGATCGTGCTGCTGGCGGGGCGTCCGCTGGAGCTGATGCGCCGGCACGGCCGGCCCTTTTACTACGACCTCGGCGCGCGGCTCGCCGGGCGGTTCGCCATTCGCGCCACGCCGGCGGTGCTGGCGCACGGCCACGCGCCGGCCTTCGGCCAAGCGCCGGCGCCCGGCAGCGTGCCGGGGCGAGACGGGATCGCTATGGGCGCCGGCGGGCTATGGCTTACCGAAATTCCCCTCGGGGACGCGCGGTCGGAGAAGACGGCCGCGGACCTTTTTCACTCAACCAACGACAGGAGGAATCCCTGATGCTGAACATGAACCGGGTCACGCTGCTCGGCCGAGCCGGCCGCGATCCCGAAATCCGGACACTCGCGAATGGCGGCCGGGCCGCTTCGTTCGCGCTGGCCACGAACGAGCGGTGGAAGGACCGCGAGGGCCGGAACGCGGAACACACCGAATGGCACCGTGTGGTCGTCTACGGCCCTACGGTGGAGCCGGTCGAGCGATTCGTGCGCAAGGGCGCGGCGGTCCTCGTCGAGGGGCGGCTCGCCACGCGCGGGTACCGCGACCGCGATGGCCATGAAAAGAGCGTGACGGAGGTCGTCATCGCCGGCCCGCAGGGCGTTGTCAACGTGCTTTCCGGCGGGCGCGCGCCGGCTGCGCCGGAGCAACATGCAGATTCGGAACAACAGGCTGCGCCTGAGCAGACTACCCTGCCGGAGCAATCGTCCGGGGGAGACGAGTCTGGGGCAGATCAGTCTGGGAAGGCCCGGACGTGAGGCGCGTGCCGTGGCTGGCCGCGCTCGGCCTGGCCGTGGGGGTCGGGCTGTGGTCGGCGCACGCCGCGACGCAGGTCTGCACGGGGCGCTTCGTCAACCCGATCGCCGATGTGTGCTGGGAGTGCCTGTTTCCGATCTCGATCGGGCCGGTCTCCATCGGTAGCGCCTCGGGCGCGCCCGACACGAATAATCCGTCGTCGCCGATCTGCTTCTGCGGTTCGCCGATTCCGCGCATCGGGCTGTCGCTCGGGGTCTGGGAGCCGGCCCGGCTGGTGGACGTCACGCGCACGCCCTGGTGTTTTCCGAACCTCGGCGGGCTGAGCCTCGATCCCGGCCTGCCGGCGGCGCGCGGGCGCACCGGCTCGTCGCTCGGCGACGGCGCGGCCGGCTCGGTCTGGCACGCGCACTACTACGTCTATCCGCTGTTGTCGTGGATCGGTGCGCTCATCGACCTGGGCTGCCTGGAGGGCGGGGGGCTGGACATTGCGTGGATCTCGGAGCTCGATCCGACTTGGCTCGACGACGAGCTGTCGTTCCTGCTGAATCCCGAGGCGGCCTTGTTCGCCGGCCTGCCGGCGCAGGCGGCCTGCGCCGCCGATTGCGCGGCGGCCTCGGTGGGCCTGCCGCTCGATGGGCTGTTCTGGTGCGCCGGCTGCCAGGGCGGGATGTACCCGCTGACCGGCAACGTCACGGCGCACGTGGGCGGCGTGCAGGCATCGCTGCTGGCTGCGCAGCGGCTCGTGTACCGGCTGCACCGCGCGGGGCTGGCCTGGGGCACGTCGGGCTCGCGCGCGCTGTGCGGGCGCTACCCGATGCCGGTCATGCAGAAGAGCCAGTACCGCTGGCAGATGACGCAACCGGTGCCGGCGACCTCTCCGCGCGTGGGCTGCAACCCGACGGGACGCTCCTCGGTCTTGTGGGAGCCGCTACGCGAAGTGCCTGTCTCGGGCGAGAGCTTCGGCTACTTGCTGTGGAGGAAACGCACATGCTGCATCCTGTAACGAACAGCCTCGGACAGCAGGCCGGGGCTTTCGCCCGAGATTGGTTCGCTCCCGTGGGGCTCGCCCGTATGGCGTTGGCCGTCTGGCTGGCGCTGGTCGGGTACGCCACGGCATTTGCGCACGAGCCGCCGGACAAGGTGGAGGACATGGCGACCTCTGCCGAAGCGGAAGCTAACGCCGGAGACCTGGACGCGTGGGCCCGGTCGGTCATCGACGGTGCGCTCGATCGGTCCGGAGCGGCTGCGCGGGCGACCACCCCGATGGGGTCCGCCTCTACAGGGACCGCAACAGGCGCGGCGCCGGAAAATGACGCCGACGCCACCGCTCCGCTCCCGGCCGAACGCCACGCGGGGCGCATCGCGGAGGGACCGCGGCCCCGCAAGGGCGCGTCGGAGGTGCTGGTGTTTCTGAGCCTGGCGGTGCCGGAGGCGAGCTGGGCGCAATGGGCCGCCGAGGCGGCTCGCGCCGGGGCGCCTCTGGTGCTGCGGGGCGTGTCGCGCGAAGGACTGCGGGCGACCGCCGCGGAGGTCCGCCGCCGGCTCGCCGGACACGAGGCCGGCGTGGCCGTCGATCCCAGGTTGTTTACGCTGTTCCGCGTCGAGCGGGTGCCGGCCGTGGCGGTGGTGCCGGGCGGCGTCCCACCGTGCGAAACCCGGGGCTGCGCGGACGACGCGCCGCCGCCGTTCGACGCGGTGCGGGGCAACATCGGCCTTGCCGCCGCGCTGGAGGCGGTGGCTGCCGACGGGGAAGCGGGGCAGGAAGCGGCCCGCCGGCATCTCGAACGGCTCCGGAGGCGGCCGTGACGGTGAGAACGCAAGCGCCAGCCTCGCACATCGGGTGGTTCGAGGCGGCGGCGGACTGCACGGTCCGCATCCTCATGCTGGTCGCCTGGGCAGTCATGGTGGGCGGTTACGGGCTCACGCTGCTCGCGCTCTCCGGCACGATCGCCCTCGCCGACGATCCGAAGAACGAGGCGCGGGCGATCGGCCGGGCGGGGACTGCACAGGCCGGCGCCATCGCCCGCACCACACCGAGCGCGGTGACGGTCCCCGGGTTCGCCGGAACGGACCTGCCCGAACGGCGGCTTGACGGCGCCCGGCTGGAGTCCGCGGCGCGCCAGCGCCTCGCCGATCCCGACGATCCCGGCGGCGGGGCCGGGCGCGCGGTCATCGCCGGACGAAACACGCGGCCTGACCGGCCGGTCGCTACGAGCGATCCAGGCGTGCGTCGGGCGCGGTCGATCGAGGCATCGCCAAACAGCGTCGCGCACGGGGCACGCGGGCTGGCTTCGGGTAGCGCGGACGACTGCGACGCTGAGGTCGACGGCGCCGATCGGGGCGGCGAGTGTGGGAGCGTGTCGTACTGCGTGGGCGGCGGTTGCGAGTCGGTGAATGCTGAGGGCAACACGGGGTTCGCGCGCTCGGCGGCTATGTTGAAAATGGTCGTGGAGATGGGCGGGGACGAATTCGACCGCAACAACTTAAGGTTCTTCCAGGGGGACAAGCGTTCCTGCGAGATCAAGTTTGCCGGGCTCGCCAACTGCTGCAAGAACTCGGGACTGCTGGTCGGGCTTGCCAACTGCTCGTCAGAAGAGAAGGAACTCGCCAAAGAGCGCAACGCCGGCAACACGCACTATCTCGGCCGGCGCTGCGCGAAGCGGGTGCTGGGCGTGTGCGTCAAGCGCGAGCGGTCCTGGTGCGTGTTCGGCTCGATGCTCGGGCGCATCCTGCACCAGCAGGCGCGACCGCAGCTCGGGCTCGGCTGGGGGAGCTGCCGGGGGTTCACGGTCGCGGAGATCCGGCGGATCGACTTCGACCGGCTGGACCTGTCTGAGTTCACCGACAATCTCATGGACGGGTCGCGGGAACCCGCGGTCGAACTGCCCGATCGCGACGACACCGAAGACGACATGCGCGATCGGGTCCGAGAATTGACCGGAGGGTCTCCGTGACGGCGCCGCGCGGCACACTCGTGTGCCTTTCCACGGCCGCGTGCCTGGCGCTGGCGGGGGTTGCGGCGCCCGCGGCGGCCCAGGAGTGGCGGGACTGGTGCGAATCAATCGGTGAGGACACGCCGCTGGGGTGGCATTTCTACTGCGACCGGGCGGAGGAGGATACCGGGGACGAATGGGCGTCGATAGCGCCCGCGGCGCCGCCCGCGACGGCGCGCATCGCGGCGATCCGACGGGAGTTGGAGGAGTCCCGCGCGGCGGCGATCCTTGATCCGACCCCGGCGCGGGTCGCTGCCTATCTCCGGCTGCAGCGGGAGACGCTTCAGCGCGCCGCGGCGTTCTCCGACGCGTTCCGGCGCACGGTGTGGGCGACGCCCGATCTCGACTACTCGCTGACGCGCCCGGTGGGCGCGCTCGCCAAGCAGCTCTGGTCCGACGCCCGGCGCGAGGAGATACAAGCAGCGCTCGCGGGCCTGGGCGAGAGCTACGGGCTGATCTACCTCGGCCGCTCGGACTGCGCCGAGTGCGAGGTGTTCGGGCCGCTGCTGCGCGCATTCTCGCTGCGCCACGGCCTGGACGTGCTGGCGGTGTCCATGACCGGGGAGCCGCTCGAAGGCTGGCCGGAGGCCGTCGCCGACAACGGGCGCGCCGCGGCGCTCGGCCTCGACGGCGCGCCGCTGCCGGCCGTCGCGCTGTTCGACGCCGCGGCCCGCGAGGTCGTGCCGGTCGGTTTCGGCGTGCTCGCCGAGGACCAGCTCGCCGAGCGCATCTTCGTCCTCACCCAACGGGAGCCCGGCCATGACTACTAGACCCTGGCGGGCAGCAGACTTGCGGACGGCGGGCTTGCGGTGGGGAGCCCTGTGTGGCCCCGCAGTTCTTGCCGTCGCGCTGGCGGCCGCGTCGCCGGCTGCCGCGGACGTCCTCACGGAGATGGAGTCGTTCTGGCAGGGCGCGGCGGTCAACACCACGGGGCCGACGGCGTTCCAGGGCCAGGCCTCGGGCCACTGGACGCTCGGCAACCTGTACCTGCGAGCCCCGGTGCGAACCGAACAGATCGCGACGGTGAGCCTGCCGTCGTTCCGCGCCGGCTGCGGCGGCATCGACGCCTTCGCCGGGGCGTTTTCCTTCATCAACTCCGACCAGTTGATCGCCTTCGGGCGCGCGGTGGCGCAGAACGCCGCCGGGTTCGCGTTCGAACTGGCGCTGGAGATCGTCTCGCCGGTGATCGCCGAGACGATGTCGAAACTGCGGGCGCTCTCGCAGTGGGTCAACAACCAGAATCTGAACTCCTGCGAGACCGCCCAGGCGCTGGTCGGGGCCGTGTGGGCGAAGAACGACCGCGCGAGCGAGGCGGTCTGCGCCGCGATCGGCACGTCCCAGGGGATTTTTTCCGACTACGCCGCCGCGCGGCACGGCTGCGGCGCGGGCGGGCGGCGCAACTCGACGCTCGCGGCCGCGACCGGGGCGATGGCCGACCAGGTGCCGGTGAACGTCAACTACGCCTGGCGGGCGGTGCAGGCATCGGCGCTGCTCTCGGCCGACACCGAGTTGGCCGAGTTCGCGATGTCGGTGTCCGGCACGATCATCGTGACCGCGCCGACGACCGACGGCGACAGCGCCGGCCCGCGGGTGCGCGTGCTTCAGCCGCTGGCGCTGGACCGGCAGGTCACGGAGGTGCTGATGGAGGGCGGCGGCGATCTGCCCGTGTACCGCTGCGGCTCGGACTCCGACTGCCTCAATCCCACTCTGGGCCGGGTGTCCGTGCCCGCCGGCCGTGGGTTTCGGGCGCGGGTCGCCGGCCTGCTGCGGCGCCTCGCCGAGGCGGTGCGCAGGGACACCGCCGCGCCGCCGGAGGCGCTGGGGCTCGTCAACCTCACCGCGATCCCGGTCTACCGGGTCGTCAACGCGGCGGCGGCCTACCGCGGCGCGGTCATCGACAGCGAGATCGACGCGCTCGCCGAGGCCGTCGCGCTCGACCTGCTGGGCGTGTGGATCGCGGACCTGCACCGCGCCGTGGAGGCGCAGGCCGGGACGCTCGACATCGCCGATGGCGAGCAACTCGAACGCTGGCGCGAGGGACTCAGAGCGAACCGCGCGGCGCTGGCGCAGCACCGAAATGAGGGGCTGGCCCGGTTCAACACGGCGCTTGCGGTGGTCGAAAAACTCCGGCTCATCGAGACCGAACTCGCCGGGGCCCTTTCAGCCGACCTGCGCGCCGCACTCGCCTACGCCCGGGGTCGCTAGGTGCTGCGCACGGCGGTCCCCGGCCGAGCGCGATCCGGTGTGAGTTAGCGCATGCACGAGATCTTCACGCTGGGCGGTGGGACGTATCTCGTCGACCTGCTGAACGCGGTTGCGGCGATCACCTCCGGCGGCGCCTACGTGACGCTCGCGCAGCTCGCCGGCGCGGCGGGGCTGGCCTGGGTGCTGTTCCGCACCGCCTTCGGCGGCTCGTGGAAGGACAACGGCAAGTGGATCCTGATGTTCGTCGCCGTGTGGGGCGCGATGATCGTGCCCAAGGCGACGGTGCGGGTCGTCGACCGGCTCGATCCGGCGCTGGCCCCGTCCGTCGTCGCGGACGTGCCGATCGGGCTGGCGCTGTTCGCCTCGGTCACGTCGGAGATCGGCGATGGCCTCACGCAGCTGACCGAGCAGGCGTTCTCGCTGCCCAACGACCTGGCCTACCGGCGCCACGGGATGATTTTCGGCGCGCGCCTAGCGGCGGAGGCGACCCGGCTCGAGGTCACCGACGCGGTGTTCGCCCGGAATCTGAGGGACTACGCGCGCCAGTGCGTGTTCTATGCGCTGCTGCTCGGGCACGTGTCCGCCGACGATCTCCGCGAATCCACGGACCTTTGGGCGCTGGTCACCTCGACGAGCCGGTCGCCATCCGCAGGCGCCTCGCCCGCGCGCATGGTCGAGTTCGCGACGAGAAATTCGTCAGGCGGGGTGGACCGCGCAGTCGTGACCTGCGCGGACGCGGCCGGGCGCCTGAACGCACTGTGGACGGCGGAAGTGCAGCGCGCCGGCGGCGTGTTCGGGCGGCGGCTGTTCCCGGGGGCGGCGACCGACGCGCTGGCCCGCGCCGAGCTCATGGCCGCGCTGCCGGCCGCGCACGATTTTCTGATCGGCGCGTCGCGCTCGGCGGCGGAGGTGATCCGCCAGCAGATGCTGCTCAACGCGCTGCACGCCGCAGGCGAGCAGTGGGCGTCGGAGGCCGGCAACGCCCCGGCGCTCGCCGCCTACACCGAGGCCCGCGCCGAGGCCCAGACGGTGGCCGCCTACCGGGCCATCGGCCGGCAGGCCGAGACCTGGGTGCCGATGCTCAAGATCGTATTCGAGTGCCTGTACGTCGGCGCGTTCCCCCTCGCCGTGCTGCTGATGCTCACCCCGGCGGGGGCGGCGATCTTCAAGTCGTACCTCTCCGGGTTGGTCTGGCTGCAATCCTGGGGGCCGCTGTACGCGATCCTCCACCGCATCGCCATGGGCGAAGCGGCCGAGCGCATGGGCGCCGTCGCTCTCATGCCGGGCGGCGACGTCGGCGTATCGCTCGTCGCCCAGGCCGGCATCCGTGCCGTCGCCGCCGACGTGGCGGTGATGTCCGGGTACCTGTCGATGTCGGTGCCGTTTCTTGCCGCGGCGCTCGCGTTCGGCGTTTCGAGGATGACATCGCTCGCGACGTCGGTGCTGCACGTCGGCCAGGAGGCGGCCGGCGCCGCGGCCCGGGAAGGCGCGACCGGCAATATCTCGCTTGCCTCCACGCAACTCGATACCCACCGCTACGGGACGCTGGAGGGCCGCCAGGTCCGCACCTCGGCGCACGTCGACGACCACCGCCACACGGCCTATGCGCCTTCGGGGGCGGCGTTCACCGTCACCGGCGACGGCACGGTTGTCGCCGACGCTGCATCCGCCACCAGTCGCGTCCCCGCTGCCGGCGTGCGCCTTTCGGAATCGCTTGCGGCGAGTCACGAACAGCGGGCCTCGGAGGCCCGCGGCCTGTCGTGGCGGTTCTCGGCGGAGGCCGGCGCGGCGCGCAATGCCGCGGTCACCGACGCGGCTCGGCTGGCCGAACGCTACGCCCATGACGTCTCCGCAGGCGAAGTCCACGCCCGCGGCGTGACCGAGAGCGAAAGCGCGCAGGTGCAGGAACTGGAAAGCCACTATGAGCGCATGGCCGAGACCGCGGGGCTGACGAAGGACCAGATGGCGGTGCTCGCGGCCGAGGCGCGCATTGGCGGGGGCTGGGATTTCGTGGTGAAGGTCGGCGCCGAGGGCTCGGCGAGATGGCGGGGACAGACGATGAAGTCCGAGGGGTTCAACCGGATGCGCGAGTACGCCGACCGCCACCAGGTGCTGGATCTCTGGTCGCGCGTCTCGGACGCTTCGCGCCGCTACGCGACGCAGACGGGCGACAGCCAGCACGCGGGACTGGAGGAGAGCCTGGCCGCGAACTTGACGGACATGCGCCGGTTCGAGGAGCGCGCCTCGCTCGCCCGCCAAGAATCCGAATCCTGGTCCGAGCAGGCGGCGCGGGTGCGCACCGACGCCCAGGCGATCGACCGCGATCTCGGCCAGCCGTTCTTCGTCTGGCTGTCGGAACGCGAGGACGCGGGCGGGCGGCCGCTGGGGACGGCCGGCGCGATCCGTCTGGCCTCGCCGCAGACGCCCGAGGAAGCCGAGACGCTGCGCCAGTACGCCGCGGCGTTCGTCGAAGAGCGGTTTCCCGAGCCGGCCGACCCGGCCTCCGGGGCCGTTGGCGACTGGGCCGACTACGAAGCGGAGCGGGCGGCGCTTGACGAGCTGCAGGCGCGGGAAACCGAGGCGCTCTACGGCGGGTGGACGCAGCGCGTGAATAAGCGGGCGGAGCAGGCGGGAGCGCCGGCGGCGGGGACCGTGGATGTACAAGCTGGAGAAGCGCGCGTAGCCACGCGGGCGCGGATGGCGGGCGGGGAGGCGGAACGCGCCGCGCGCGGCGGCGCGGCCCGGACGTATGTCGGGGCGGGACAGGCGGGCGTGGAAGAGAAAGCCACACAGCCGCTCTCGCGCCACGTGATCGAGAGCGTGCCGGGGGTCGGCGAGCGGCTCGCCGGCAAGCTGTTCGGCACGGCCGCGAACGCGGCGCCGGACGCCTCGCAGCGGTCAGGTTCCGAACGGGCGGATCAATGAGCGTGGTAGTTGGCGTCCTCCCCGTCCCGCTGGTCGTCGTCCGCCAGGACCTCGTCGAGCCGGCGCAGGAACGCGAAGCCGCCCATGCGTGTGTCGAGATCCATTTCGTCCTCCCGGTCTTCCTCGTAGCGGTATCGGCGGAACGCCGACCAGTCGCCGCGGCGCAGTCCCGCGTGCAGCGCCAGTGCGAAGCTGGCGAGCACCGCCCAGGCGATAGACGCGGCCCACAGCAGCGCGATAAGAGTGCCGTCCATTCCGAACTGGGTGGCTGTGGCGGCGAGGGAGAGGGGCGCGAGCACGGCCGTGCGCTCGGTCGAGCGCGGTTTAGGCCGGCTGAGCCGGTGCGGCCGACTGAGCCGGTGCGGATGTTCCGGACCGGGAAGGGAATGCGAATCGCGGGTCATGGGCGGGCTCTCCGTGGGGTGGACGATGGCGGCGCCAGTTTCTCGGGGCCGCCGGACTTCGACCCGCTACGCGTCCGGCTCCGCCTCGCCGCGGCGCGTCGCGCCCGGGAGGGACGCACGTGAGAATCCTGGGCGGCAGTACGCTCCGGGGCGGGCAGACCGTGTTCCACGGCATCCACATGTGGAGCCAGCTGATGCGCGCGGCGCTGCTGCTGGCCGTGCTCGGGACGATCGGTACGGCGGCCTGGCGCGTCTGGGACCGCACGACCGGCTACGAGTGGTACGCGTCCGCGATCGTGACGTTCGCCGAGGCCAAGCTCGGCCTCGGATACGAGCCGGACACGCTCCAGAGGGTGCGCCGGCCCGATGGGACTGAAGCCGTGCTTACGCTGCCGGAGATCGCCGGCTCGCCGCAGGCGCTCGCGATGCGGGAGAAAGTCAAAGACGAGTTGTTCGCGGGAGCCGCGCAGGGCGCGAAACTCTCCGCGGGCGCGGTCGCCCTGCTGCTCGCTTCGTTCTGGCTGCGGGGCCGGCAGCTCGGGAGAAACCGCCGCATCCGTGGCGCCGAACGGGCAACGGTCGGCGAATTGCGAAGGCGGGTGCGGTCCTTGCCGCAGAGGTGGGTCGATTGGCGGCGCCCGGAACGCGCGCCCTACCGCATCGCCGGGGTGCCGTACCCCCACCGCGCCGAGACCCGCCACACCATCGTCTCGGGCACAACCGGAGCTGGCAAGACCGTGCTGATCTCCGACCTCGTCTCACAGGTGCGGGAGCGCGGCGAGCGTTGCGTCGTCTACGACAAGATGGGCAGCTATACGCGGGCGTTTTTCGACCCGGCCCGCGACGTGTTGCTCAATCCCCTGGATGCCCGCAGCCCGCGCTGGTCGCCGTTCTACGAGGCCCGCGGGCCGGGCGATTTCGACACGATGGCCGCGGCGCTGATCCCGCAGCAGAAGGACACCGTCGATCCGTTCTGGGTGACGGCCGCCCGGCAGCTGTTCGCCAATGGCGCCGGCGTGCTCCGCGAGCGCGGCGTCACCGAGAACCGGGTCCTGGTCGAGCACCTGCTCAAGACCGACCTCACCAGGCTGGCCGAGGCCATGGAAGGCACGGTGGCGCAGTCCATCGTCGATCCAGAAAACCCGAAGACCGCGCTCAGCGTGCGGGCCATGCTGACCGCCAACATCGGCGCGCTCGAATACCTTCGCGACTCCGGCGAGCCGTTCTCGATCCGGGACTGGATCTCGAACGACGAGACACACGCCCGCAAGGGCTGCCTGTTCCTGACCTCGCGCGGGGACCAGCACGCGAGCCTGCGCGGGCTGATCTCGACCTGGCTGGAGATCGCGGTCAACGCCATGCTGTCGCTGGAGCAGGACGACGAGCGCCGCATCTGGGTGGTGCTCGACGAGCTGCCGACGCTGAACCAGGTGCCGAGCCTGCAGCCGGGCCTGGCGGAGTCCCGTCAGTTCGGGGGTTGTTTCGTGCTGGGGATCCAGGTGATTTCGGCGCTGAGAGACCTTTACGGGAGAAACGGCGCGGAGACCATCTCGGGGCTGTGCGGCACCCGCGTGGTGCTCGCCGCTCCGGACCGCGACACCGCCGAGTGGTCGGCCGAGAGCCTGGGACGCGCCGAGGTCGAGGAGATGACCGAGGGCTTCAGCTACGGCGCCAGCACGATCCGCGCCGGCGTGTCGCTGATGCCGAAACGGGAGCTGCGCCCGCTGGCGCTCGGCTCCGAGATCATGCGGCTGGAAAATCTCCACGGCTGGCTGCGCTTTCCGGGGCCGCTGCCGGTCGCCCGGATCCGGCTGGAATACGAGCAGCGGCCGAAGGCAGCCGAGCGGTTCGTGCCCCGGCCGGAAGACGCCCCGAAAGCGCCCGCAAGCGCGGATGCCGCGGAAGAGAAGCCTTCCGTCGAAGGCGAGAGAAAAGCGCCGTTGTACCGCGAGGACGTATTGCTCCTCCCCCCACTCGATCCGGACGAAGGATCCGCACGGTCGGCAGGAAAACCGCTGGCCTCGCGCCGGAAGCCGCAGAAGCGCAAGACCGGCCCGATTCGCGACCAGAAAAGGCGCGCGCGAGCCGCGGAATCCAGGGAGGGCGCCACAGGCGAAGCGGTCAATCCCGGGACCAGGAAGCGCGCAACCGCGCCGGCCCACCGGGCGAGCCCGTCTCCGGTACCGGCCAGGGACAAGAAGGGAGGCGGAGCGCCGGAACCCGGGCAGCGCGCGTCTTCCGACTGGCTCTGATGGTCGTCTCCGTAGGAGCCGTTTCTTCTCCCTCCCAGGGCGTCTCGTACTACGAGCGCGATGGCTACTACGCGAAGGACGATCCCGAGCACCGGAGCCTGAGCGCATGGACCGGCAAGGGCGCGGCGGAACTCGGCCTCGACGGAGCGGTCGATCCGGACGTGTTCCAGACGGTCCTCGAAGGCGAAGTGCCCGACGGATCGGGGAAGCGCCTCGGCCGAATGGACAAAAGCGGGAACCGGATCCACCGTCCCGGCCGGGACCTGACGTTCTCTGCCCCGAAGTCCGTCTCGCTGATGGCGCTGGTCGGCGGCGACAAGCGCGTGCTCAAGGCCCATGACCGGGCCGTGGCGCACTCGCTTGCGTGGGTCGAGGGCCATGTGGTCGAGACCCGCCTGCGGGACCGGCAAGCCGGGAAGATGGTGCGCGCCGGGAACCAGAAGATGGTCGCCGCCACGTTCCGCCACGACACGTCCCGCAACCTCGACCCCCAGCTGCACACCCACGCGGTGCTCGCCAACATGGTCCAGGGACAAGACGGCAAGTGGCGCACGATGTCCAACGAGGCCTTGTACCGCAAGCAGAAGCTGATCGGCATGGTCTATCGCAGCGAACTCGCGCGATCGCTAGCGCGGCTCGGGTACGGAATCGAAAAAAGCCACGCCGACGGGCGGTTCGAGATCGCGGGCGTTGCCCGCAGTGTGGTCGAGGCGTTCTCGACCCGGCGCGCGGAGATCGAGGCGGCGGTGCAGGCGCGCGGAACGGAAGCCACGGCCGCCAATCCGCGGCTCGCCGAGCGGGCGGCGCTCATGACGCGCGCGCACAAGCGCGACGTAGACAAGTCGGCGCTGCGCGAAAGCTGGCGCGAGCAGGCGGCGGGACTCGGATTAGACGCCCGTGCCTTGGTCGCGGAGGCCATCGCGCGGGGAAAGGATCGGTCATCGCCTGCCGAGAGGCAAGGGGATGTGGCGCAGCGGCCGGCCGCCCCGTCCCGTGACACCGCCGTGCCGGTCAATGCCACTGAGCGGACCAAGAATCCCGGGTCCGAAGCCGTGCAATGGGCGGTCCACCATCTCGCCGAGCGTGACGCCGTGTTTCGCAGAACCGACCTGCTGGCCGCGGCGCTGGCCTGGCGGCCCGGCGCGGTGTCCATACAGGCGGCCGAGAAGGCGGTGAGCGAACTGACAACAACAGGCACGCTGCACGCAGCCCCCGCACTGGAATCGGGCGACGGCATGACCACGGACAAGGCGCTCGCGGACGAGCGAGAGACAATCGCCCGGATGCGGGAGGGACAGGGACGAGGCCGGCGCGTGATGCGCGGCTGGATGGTCAGCGCGCGCCTGCATCGGGGGCCGCTCACCGAAGGGCAGCGCGAGGCCGTGAAGCTCATCCTGGGCACGAAGGACCGCGTCGTGGGCGTGCAGGGCTATGCCGGCACCGGCAAGACCGCCATGCTGCGGCGAGTACGGGCGCTGGCGTCGAAGAGCGGCCACCGCATGATGGGTCTCGCGCCATCGGCCTCCGCTGCCCGTACGCTCGCGGCGGAGGCCGGCATCGAGACGGAAACGCTTCAGCGTTTCCTGGCGCGCAACGCCGGCGTGGCCCAGGGCCGCCTGACGAAAAAGGGCGAGCGGGAAATGCGCGGCGCGTTCGCGAGAACCGTGCTGGTCGTGGACGAGGGATCGCTCGCATCGACCGTACAGGCGCGCGACCTGCTGAGGATTGCGGGCGTGCTCCGCATTCCGCGGGTGGTGCTGGTCGGCGACTCCAAGCAACTCGACGCCGTGGACGCGGGAAAACCTTTCGAGCAGCTGCAGCAGGCGGGAATGAAGACTGCCCGCATGGACCAGATCATGCGCCAGCGCGACCCGGAACTGAAGGCGGCGGTCGAAGCGAGTCTGGCGGGGGATATCGCCAAGGCGTTCGCCAAGCTCGGCGCGAATGTCGCCGAGGTCAAGCCCGACAACGTGGCGGGCGCGGTTGCAGCCCGCTGGCTGAAACTCTCTGCCGAGGAGAGGGAGAGAACCGGCGTAATGGCGCCGAGCCACGAACTGCGCCAGGCGATCAACAGCCATATCCGCGAGCGGCTCGCCCGCGAGGGCCGCATTCACGGGGCGTCGTACGTGGGCGAGCGCCTGGTAAGCCGCGGTTATACCAACGCGGAGAAGGCGCTGAGCGGAAATTATGCGCATGGCGACACCGTCACTTTCCATCGCCCGTACAAGCGGATCGGGGTGGGGAAGGGCGACGAGCGCCAGGTCGTCGGGGTCGATCACAAACGGCGTGAAGTGCTGCTCGATGGCGGCGAGGGCAGGACGGTGCGCTGGAAACCGGGCGAAATCGCGGGGCGCCGCGGTGGCAGCGAGGTGTACAAGGCCGAGGGGATCGAGCTACGAACGGGCGATCGCATCCGCTGGACGCGCAACGACAAGGCGCTCGGTCTCGTCAACAGCCGAACGGCCGAGGTCGTGGAAGTGACGGGACACCGCGTGTCTTTCCGTCTGGAGGACGGCCGGAGGCTGAGCCTGGGAGCAGGCGATCGGCAACTGCGCCATCTCGATCACGCCTGGGCGTCGACCGTGCATGCGTTTCAGGGGCGGACCGTGGATAACGTGATTGCCGCCATGGAGGCAAAACACCCTCACCTGACGACGCAGAAGTCGTTTTACGTGGAAATCAGCCGGGCGCGCGACCGGGCCGAACTCGTCACCGATGACGCGAACGCACTGCAGGAGCAGTTGGAGGCCGTGACCGGCGAGCGCATCTCGGCGCTGGAGGGGATAGGAGCAATGTCCCGAGAAGCGCCGGTCGAAGTACCCGAGAGAACGCGGGAACGCGGCAAAGCCGGCGCCATGGAACTGGGGTTATAGCGCGATGGCTTGTGAAAGCAAGGGCAGGGAGCCGATGTGCCCGCTGGCGTTCAATTGTCACCGCAACTTACGGGAGACACTCCACCCTATCGGTCACAGCGAGAGTGCAACTTGTCAACTGACAGGCGACAGGTTACAGTAGCGCGGTGATCGCATCGTTCCGTCATCGCGGTCTGAAGGCGCTCTACCAGGGAAGGACTTCACGGCGGGTAGCTCCGGCGCATGTCGAGAAACTGCGGGACATCCTGGCGGCGCTCGACGGCAGTCGCGGGCCGCAAGGCATGGACCTTCCGGGTTTCGACCTGCATGCACTGAAGGGAGAGCTGAAAGGACATTACGCGGTCTCGGTATCGGGAAATTGGCGCGTAACGTTCCGGTTCGAGGATGGCGCGGCGGTCGATGTAGATTACGTGGACTATCACTGAGGAGACTGCTTATGACCATGCACAATCCGCCGCATCCCGGCGGCATCGTGAAGCGTCAGTGCCTGGAACCGCTGGGGCTCACGGTAACTCGTGCGGCTAGGGGTCTGGGCGTCACGCGGCAGGCGCTCTCGGAGTTGATCAACGAGCGCACGGGGATCTCCGTGGAGATGGCGATCAGGCTGTCCAAGGCTTTTGGCTCAACGCCCGAGACTTGGCTTGGAATGCAGATGAATTACGATCTCTGGCGGGTGCAGGATCGGGCAGAGAAAATCTCTGTGGAACAGTTTGCGGACGCGTGATAGATTGGGTGCACGCCAACCAAGTCGTTCCTTTAGACCAAGTGGGAACTTCTGTATTTTTCTTAAATTGCCAGAAATGCTAAATGGGTGACGCTAGTGCAAAGACACTGTCACGCCAGGGGACCACAGAAGTGAATGATGAAATGGCTGGTAACTTGCTGCCGTTAGAAGTTACCCATTCGCCCAGGTCGTCAATATCAGAGATCGGATGACCGCACTGATAGGATTTCGAAATCGGACTCGTCGCGGGCACGCGCATATTCGGAAAGAAGAAAACACGCTTGTCAGTCGTCGGACTATGTCCTTGGAAACTGATGCGTAGAGCGCGATCAATTCTCGGGGAGCCTTTCCTGCCTTGTATTCGGGCCTTTAGCATGTAGGTCTCGCTTGGCCAATGCCGCAGCATGGCTATCGCGGTTGCTAGCCTGCTCGCGGACGGAGCAAAGTGTTCGCGTACATGATTGACCAAGTCCCAACTCATGATTTCCCGGCTTACTGATGAAACTATCGGGCGAAAGATTCTTGGATAGAACGCTAACTCCGCAGCGCCTTTATCTATCAGTGACTCAAGAGGGTTCGTCTTGTCATTTCGGTGCCTATAGAAGGGCAGTCTATACTGTGGTGGTTCAGCAATTCGGTGAATAAGTTCGTGCGCGCGGTTCCAGTATGCTCTCGACCTGCTCTCCCGAAGATTGAGCACAGCAACCCAACGATCCGGGTCAAGTCTGTCGGCTCTCATGCGTTGAAAGAGAATTGCGTCAACGTCGGGTGCATTTAGTTCTATTTCTAGCTGGCCGAAACCAATCTCACCTTTGTCCTTTAGGTACTTTTGTTCCAATTCTGCGATGTCTTCGTCGTCGTGTACTTCTTCAAAGCGGACTTGGAGAGATGCCGCAACGTGATCGAGAATATCCTCCCCAGAGCGAACAGCAGCATCAGCAAGAAGTTCATCGATCTTGTCGCGGCATGCTCCAATCACGGCCTCCTCAAATGCGGCATTATCGGGAGACGGTTGGATTTGCAAATGCTCTCGCATCCGCTCGAAACGACTTTTTGATTCGAGGACTCTATTGTTGTCCCTACTCATGCCTGTACAACCCTTATAAATATCGTTTCACTTTCTTGTAGAACTGTAACCACTCGTCTACGGTCCATTCGTCATCCTCAGGGCCGCGTCTGGCTACTAGGGATTGTTTGCCTGCCAGCAACTTACTTGTCTCAACGTAGGTCAGATTAAGAGATTTTGCAGCTTGGGCCAATCCTGCCGGAATAATGGTTTCCGCATGATCCTGATCTGCTACTCGCACGCCGGTAAGAAAATAATCAATGCTGAGCGCAAGGCGGCTAGCGATCGCGGCAAGTTTCTCTCCTGAAAGCGCCGATCCACCACGCTCAACTTCGGAGAGATAGCCTGCACTCATCCCAACTTCCTGTGCTAATTCTTTTATCGTCAGGTTCTTGGCCAAACGCACATGCCTGATTCTTAGACCAAGCTCATGCCGAGTTTGAATGTCGTCCGACATTAGTATCCCCCGTGGTAAGAAAATCGATATATCATGTATAATTCGATATGGCGATGGCTCGTTATCTAATTCAACTTGCCATCAGTATAGCAAATCATCGGGGTGGAATTACTTCTTCCCCCGTCAGATAAGGAGATAGTCATCATGGCTGATCGCGCGGTTACCCGAAGCGGAAAAGATCGGGACGGAGATATAACGAAACTATGTAACGTGGGATCCTTTTGGTCGCCACGAAGTAAGTGGGGTGCAATCCAGGACATTGAAAGCGGGCTGCATAGGTACTACGTACCTTGGGCTGACGGACGAAGCACATGGATACGCGTCGTGAACGGGCCAACGGGCAAGTACTTGCGAACGGATTAGGACTCGACAACGAGAAACAATCTAGACGACCTGCCAGATTGCTAATTTCAGAAATTCGCTGACGATCCGTCCCAGAAAATGGGGGCCTATCATTAGTTTTCGGGATGTCCATGGGAGCGGCCTGGGGATCGGGGCCGCTTCAAATTACGTGTGTAGTCGCAGGCTGGCCAATTCGAGCAGCCCATGAAGCGTCCGTAGCGACCCATTCTGATTTCAAGCCAGCCGCTGCAGTCGGGGCACGGTTCCAGTGCTTCACGGCAATCGCGGCAACGGTGTTGTTTTCCTGTCTTAATTAGCAGTCCAGTTCCGCAAAGGGGACAGGGACGCATCGTGTGCTTGCAGTAAGGAAAGTTGGAGCAACCGAAAAAGATGCCGGTACCGCTACGGTTTTCCCGCCGTTCAAGGCGTCCCCCTTTGCATTGTGGGCAGGGGACATCGCTTTCCGGTAGGCGGCCAAAGACCTTGATGTCGTAATCCCCTCGGATCAATTCCTGGGCGAAAGCTGACGGCGGCCCCCCATCCGCTAACAAGTAGGATTGTCGGCGTGCTCGGGTGATGGCGACATACAACAGTCGCCGTTCCTCTGCGTTCGGATGACTTTCCGGTGCTGAAAGGACCAAGTCGAGCAAAGGATCGTCGGCGATCTCAGCAGGAAACCCGTATTTTCCGGCGCGGAGACCGAGGATCACAACGTAGTCAGCCTCTAATCCCTTCGAGCGGTGAACAGTCATGTAGGTAAACCGAAGCCGCGGGTAGCGTCGGGCGAGATGGCCCATATTGCGCGGCTTCAGGTGGCGGTACCGACCCAACAGCAGCACAGTGGACGTACCTTCTTGCCCTTCGGCATGCTCGGCAATCCTGTCCAGCGCCTCTCCAAGCAAGGAATGGACATCCTGTGCCGGCAGGCCGAGATGCACCACCGGGCCGTCGGCTTTGTGTATAGGGCGGACTTTTTTTTCGATCTGCGAGGGGTTGCGCAATACGAAGTCGGTTGCGACCGAGGCGATATGGTCGCAAGTCCGGAACATGGTCTCAAGATCAATGCGCTGGTAATTCCCGAAACGAGAGTCGAACTCGCGCATTATCGCGATGTCCGAGCCACCGAACCGGTAGATAGCCTGCCAATCGTCTCCGACTGCAAAGAGCTGTGTATCCGGTTTGGCGTCAAGCAGTGCCTTGAGCAACCTTGCTCTCGACGGAGAGATATCCTGAAATTCGTCCACCAGTATGTAGCCAAATGGACTGCGGTAGCGCCCAGATTCAACCAGGTCCGTGGCTCGGTTGATCATGTCGTGGAAGTCGATGGCTTCGGATTGCGCCAGCGTTGCCTGGTAGCGCTCGTAGACCGGCCGAAACACTTCCAGGAAGGCTCTCGCACGGCGCGGGTCTTCAACGTACTCAGCGCGCTGGGCGATCTCATCGAATGACAGCCGTGCGCCTTTGAAATGTTGCAGAAACGTCGCGAGCAGTCGCGTGAACGGATCCACCTTGCCCTGCGTTTCCAGAACGGCAAATAGGTCTTCCTGTGTCATGGGAGAGAAGGTCACGCCGTAAGCGACGAGCTTCTTCTCCAAATTGCTGAACAGCTTGCCGGTTGCGTGCTCATGGCTAAAAGTCTCGATCAGGGTCGTGCCGCGCTCCGCGTGCAGCTGTCGCTTCCAGTCCATTTCCCGCCGATACTCTTCGGCATCGATAAATGGGGCGGTCCTGCCATCGGCGTCAAGTCCGAAGTGCTCGATATAAATTCCATGTTTTGGTAGGTAAAAGTCAGGTTGATATTGGCGTTTCTGCGATGTGGCGGTGTCGTGCTCATACGCGGCTTCGTATTTGTAGGCGACGCCATTGAGATAGAGGAAATTTGCGATCTCGCATTCCTCGTAGCTCTTGACTTGCTCACCCTTCAGGGAGCGGATGTCGAAGCTGCGGATGTAGTCCCAGTACTCGCCCCAGTTGGCAAATTCATGTTTGCTCTTGTACGGAGCGAACTGATCCCGGAACCACTCCAGCAATTTTCCGGAAACTTCTCCGTCAACGAGCAGGTCGGCCACGATCTGTCTGATCAGATCGAACAACACCCGGTCGCTCTCCGCGACGCGCGCAAGTGCGGGTCTGCGGCCTCCGGCTTGACCGATGATGTACATGCCCAAACTGTGAAACGTACGAACCGTAACGCTACGCGCAGCTGCGACTCCAAGGCGCTTACGGATGCGCCCATCCATCTCATTGCGGGCATCGCGTGCGAATGTCAGGAGCAATAGCTCCGACGGGCGGCGATAGCCTTTTCGGATCAGCCACCCGGCCTTGGCAACAATGACCGAGGTTTTGCCGCTACCCGCGGCGGCGACGACGAGATTGCGCCGGTCGTCGGAGGCGACCGCACGTCTCTGCTCGTCAGTAAGTGGCTGAGCTTCGATCGTATCGAACAGAGCTTGGGAGCGTGCAAGTTCATTCGCGACATACGCCTCATTGGCATTGGTGCGAGCCTCGTCCGGGGACTCAAGGAACCGCAGTATGTCCATCAGCATGCGGATTTCCGGCTCGTCGGCGAGCGAATCGGGCCACCTGCCAACCAATCCTCCTGCAGCCGATTGAGCATCGTTCGCGAGATTGCGAATCGCCTCTACGTGCACATACTTCGGCGGGTCTCCGAGCTCGCTCACACGGTCGTGTATGGAGCGGAGCAATGCGATTTGAGAAGCGAGAGTCCGGCGCCACCAGTCGGCCCGCGCGCTTTCCAGTGTTTCTGTAAAAACTTGGGCGTCATGCCGAAACAGGCCGGATATCTCGGATGTACCCGCGCCGTGTCGAAGGGTTAAGGTGGCATAACGGAAACCCTGTCGAATATTGACCGCCTTCACATCACCCAGGGGAATTTGGCAGCTTTTGAATGTAAAACGACACGTCACGTACTCTGCGAAAACCGTTGCGGCCTGGGCGCTCCAAGGGTGTAAGGCCTGGAACAGGAAGGAAGCGATGCCGGCACGTTTGACGTGCGTCAATTCGTCGGCGGATAAGGTACACATCATGGAGTGGAACGCGCACTAAAAACTGAAACTGGCACGATGATTAGCAAAGCTACAGGAGGATGCTGCGGGTGCCTAGAAGGCAAAATGAGCGGCTTCTCATTTAAGTCCGCGCCAATCCAGTGACACCGTTGCTAGTGCCCAAGTTCATTTGTTCTCAAGAGAAATAAAGTTTGAAATTTATAGTAAAGTCGAGAGAGATTACTAAAGTACTGGAAAACAACCTATCGATCTCGACTGGATCGGTGTCGCTTTAGGATTGATGTGCTTGCAGTCGGTTGTGCATCATTTGGCTACACATTTGTGTAGCCAAATGATACTATTCCAAAGTGGCCACAAAAGACGTAGGCATGCGAATCCGCGTAGAAAGAGAGCTACGGAATGAATTCCAGCAAATCTGTCGTACGCAGGATCGGCCTGCTGCACAGGTTTTACGCGAGTTTATGCGCGCCTATGTACAGCGCCACTCGACTGCAATTCAACCCTCATTGTTTGAACGCCGCGAAACATCTTGATTAAAGATTGGTCTAATGGAACGCGATAGCGCAGCAGCTCGAAAAGCACGCGGTGCGTTTTTTACACCGCCATCATTATCACAGTTCATGGCGAAGTGGTGCCTTCGTGATGCAGAGGAGCGGGTCTTTGAGCCGTCCTGCGGAGAGGCGGCGTTTCTTACGGCGGCGGTTGATCAACTTCGTGCCATGGGCGTTCAAGGCCGATTGAAGAATCAATTGACAGGTGTGGAAATCCACGGCGATTCGGCAGTTGCGGCGAATGAACGCTTAGCGGAGCATGGTGCTGATGCAGCGATTAGAGTTGGTAACTTTTTTGATATTCCGGCGAATCCAGAATACGACGCAGTCATAGGAAATCCCCCCTATATCCGGTACCAGGCACTTTCAGGTTCTGAACGTTCGAAGGCTAACCAGGCAGCACTGGCGCAAGGGGTACGTTTTGATGGATTGACTAATTCTTGGGCTCCATTCTTGGTGCATGCCGCGGGATTTTTGCGGCCAGGTGGACGATTGGCGCTGGTATTGCCGGCAGAACTGTTGTCAGTCAACTACGCTGCACCTGCGCGGCAATTCCTAATGAATAGGTTTAGCAAGGTCGCGTTAGTTGTATTTCACGAACGAGTGTTTCCCGGGGTTCTCGAGGAAGTGGTGATTGTATTGGCGGAAGGAGAGGGTCCCACAGATCACTGTGAGTTGTATCAGGCCAAAGATGCTAGTGACCTGGATGACTTGCAACCAGGGCGTTGGACGCCCACATCGAATAGAGGCAAGTGGATGGCCGCACTATTGCCCTCAAAGACAGCCAAGCTATATCGCCAATTGGTCAGCAATGATAGATTCGGCACGCTGAATGACTGGGGTGAAACCGACCTCGGCATGGTCACGGGTAACAATCGATACTTCACGATGTCGATCGAGTCCGCACGGAAATGGAACGTGCCCGAACGCGAGTTGATGCGAATTTCTCCTCCTAGTTCGCGGCACCTCCGAGGACTAATGTTCGGCGAGCGTAGCTGGGATCAGATGAGGCGCGATCGTGCCGCAGTGTATTTGTTTCGTCCCACGGAGGATCCACTGTCTAACGGGGCTAGTCGCTACATCGAGTATGGAGAGAGCTTGGGAGTCCAAGAGGCTTATAAATGCCGTGTTCGCACACCCTGGTGGCGAGTGCCCTTGGTAAGAATCCCGGATCTGTTCCTCACCTATATGAATCATGCGGCTCCACGGTTAATCAGCAATCGTGCACATCTCGGTCATTTGAATTCGATTCATGGTGTCACCTTGTCGGTTGGACTAAAACGGCTTGGTACGGACCTTTTGCCAATGGCTGCCTTGAACAGTTTGACGTTGTTAGGCGCTGAACTGGTTGGTCGCTCTTACGGAGGCGGAGTTCTTAAACTGGAGCCGCGTGAGGCCGACTGTTTGCCAATACCAACAGATGTTTGCATTCAATCTTGCGCAGCGCAGTTGCGAGCTCTACGACCGCAACTCGCACGGGCGCTGCGGCACAATGATCTCGACGAAGTCGTAAAACACGTTGATCGGATTATCCTTCGCCAAGGCTTGCGACTGCGCCAAACCCAGATCGAGACACTTCGTCAAGGTCGCCGGATCATGTTCCAGCGACGATTAGCGCGCTCAGGCAAAGAACGATGAGCGAAATTGACAACTTCCTTGCCGCCGCATTGCGGATTTTGCCGTCCAAGCCGGCCGACGACGCACCGCAAGCCAAGAAGAAAAATTATTCGCAGTTGGTATCCGAAAAGATTGCGCTAGCTTTTGCGGCTGAGCTTCGGCGCAGAGGTCTCGAGGAGACGCGCCCCGCTCCTCCCGGTGAGGTCGCTGGTTCTGGCGCCGAGCGACGGGTAGCTGGCGGTATTGGTGCGAAGAGGGTTGATGTGACGTGGACAACTGAAGAATCAGGTCTATTGCTAGGAGTGTCGATCAAGACCATCAACTTTCGCGATTTACGGAGCAAGAACTTTCAAAAGAATTTGACCAATCGTCGCGGAGACATGCTTTTTGAGGCTGTGACATTACATAGACGTTTCCCGTATGCGGTCTTGATAGGATTCTTCTTCTTGGATAAGGAAGCGGCAGATGATGCCACCAAGGCACGGCGCTCCACATTTGAGAATGCACATCACCGTCTGAAACCATTTACGGGACGTCACGGTGTCGATCGGCCGGAAGAACAATTTGAGCGTTTGTATCTGGTGCTACATGACGCGAACCCTTTCAATCCGAGTGCTCGCGTATTCGAAGCAGGTAATCCTCAAAAAGAAGTGAATCTGGAAGCTGCGTTTGATGACATTATTGCACTTATCGCCGAGCGCAATCCAGATTTCTACGACCACGCTGATGGCATGCTGACCGGGGTGCGTTAGACTTCGCAGCGATTCGCCGGGAGACACCGGGGCTCGCGAATGGGGCGGAGAATTACGGTGGCTAAACAAGAGACACAACCCCATGCCGACGTATTACGCTTCAGCGTCGACAGCCAACTCATGGGGGAGCTTGGCGAGCGACTTGTAACGCGCAACCACGTGGCCTTAGCGGAGCTCGTGAAGAACGCCTACGACGCCGACGCCTCGAAAATTACGATTGAGTTTTGTGATTACCAGGAAGAAGGCGAGGAAGAGTTATTTCCCAGTATTGTGTTGCACGACAACGGGCACGGTATGCGCTTTACCGACGTTGATGCACATTGGATGCGCATTGCAACTGCAAACAAAGTGCGACATCCGGTCACCTTGACGTACGGTCGACCCAAGACAGGCAATAAGGGTATTGGTCGTTTCGCCTGCCAGCGCCTGGCAAGCGAGCTGGTCTTAACTACTGTGGCGAAGGTTGGGAAAAACTATGAGCGCACGAAGGTCTTTTTTCAATGGGCGGATTTCACCACAGGGACGACGTTAACCAATATTCCATGTAAATACAAAACCGAGACAGTCGCATCTGATACGCCAGGTACAACACTGGAATTGATCGGTCTCAAGGACGAATGGCTGCAGCGCGACTTCAATACGCTCAGGCGCAGCATCAGTTGGTTGACCATGGCCCGCGAGGTGCGGCGGAAGGGCTTTGAAATCGACCCCGGATTTGCCATTGAGTTGCGCGCTGTGGAATTCGAAGAGGGTGAAGGCCTGATACTTGATCAGTTGGTTGACGCCGGTTGGGGGCGGTTGCTGGGTGAAGTGCTATCTGATGGTCGTGCGTCTTTGAAGTTAAGCGGCAACTACCTTAGCGGCACAAAGACTTGGATTTCGGACGCCCAGTTCCCGAGCCTTGCCGGAGTCTCCTGCGACATAAGCTACTTCACAAGCGGTGAAAGTTATCCACTTATTCGGAATAAGCGGATTCTGACCAAGTCCGTGCTAGCTAACTTACGCGAAGAAGCCGGCGTACGTGTCTACTACGAGGCTTTTCGGGTATTTCCCATGGGTGAGCGAGGTGATGATTGGCTCGGTCTTGATCGTGACGCTGCTGCACGACGCGGTTCTTTTTCAAATACGAGACTAAACGAAATCGCGTCACGCCTGGGGCTCGATCATAAAACTGCACAGTTGAGACCAAGGAACGAGAACCTGCTGGGCAAGGTCCATATTGACGGTGCTGCGGGCCGCGCACTGCAAATCAAAATGAATCGCGAAGGCTTCGTCGAAACAGAAAGCCTGCACGAGTTGGTCCGGTTTGTTCGCCTGGCAATTGAATGGATGACGATTTATTACGCTCAGGCACGAAATCGCTACGAGCGGAACAAGGCAAAGGTGGCAGAACGTGAATTTTTAGAAGAACTAAGAGCTCTAGACAATAGCAAGATCGTTCTCAAGAATCAGTCGAGTTCTGCCGTCGTCGTAACTGCCCTTGATTTCCTGGCCGGCCGTACGTCGGATGCACTTTCTAGGAAACCAATGCAGGAACCCGACAAACGCGCGGTGCAACGTGCTGAGCAGGTTATCGAGACGCGCATTCAGGAACTGGATTCGGAGTTGGGCATCCTAAGAACTCTAGCCTCTACGGCACCTCTGCTGTTTACATTTGCACATGAGGTCAGCGCATTAATTGGACGTTTGAGCAGCGATGCACTGCGCATCAATGCTATGGCGAAACACTTGCCAGGCAAGCAAAAACGAGAAGCCCTAACGATCGTAGAGTCAATGAGAGAGACCGCCAAGAACTTCATCCAGATGTCCGAGCTATTTGGTATCGTCACCAGCGCGCGACAGTCGAAACCGCGTCGTCTCTATGTACACAAACTCTTGGAGAAAGTCGTCGCCGGCGCACGATTCTCCACGATAGAAGCCGGAATCAAAGTTCAGGTATGTTGCAGCCCCGAACTCAAGTCACCCCGAATGTTTGAAGCGGAAGTGCTCTCGATAATCGTGAACTTGTATTCCAACGCAATCAAATCATGCTTGGCCGCGCAGCAGCGCAATATCAAAATTCAAATCTCGGCCCAAGAAAGGGGGGCTGATTTTGTGTTGGAAATTCGTGACCAGGGGGTTGGCCTACCGAAGGAGTATTGGAGCGAGGCATTTGAACCGTTTTGTTCCGACCCCGCAGATCAAATTTATTCCAAATTGGAAGCGCGTATTGGAACAACTAAAGTCTCAGCCCTTGGACGTGGTTCTGGGCTTGGACTCTCTATTGTGAAGGGCATTTGTGATGACTACGGAGGTGCTGCCTCAATTTCGAAGCCGGACGCCTGGTCCTTGGCTGTCAGCGTTAAATTGCCTCTCAAGAAAAAATAGCTATGACAGATGCTGAACAAAAAATAAAGGTCTGGTGGATTGACGACGACCACGCGAATGTAAAAGGACGGAGGGAAGCCGAGCGAGACGCGCTGGAGAGCCAAACAAACCAAGCCCTCAATCTAGTACCCATTCATCCTGCGGATTTCGGGGAATACTTGTTAGGTTTGTCAAAAGAGTCAAGGCCAGATTTACTGCTAATTGACTTTCGCCTTCACCACTATCCGCATCAAGATCCAGAGAAAAAGACTCCTTTTTTTGCCCGTGATGGTGTAACACTGCGCGGTACTACGTTGGGCGACAGAATATTGAAGGACGTGCCCGCGTACCTGGTTAGCCGGGTGACCAGAGAAGCGCAAATCGGCAGTTCGGACGAATACTTCGACTGGGTGCTATCGCACGACCAACTTATTGACGACGATGGAGGCATGCTCTTGTTGGCCGACGCAGCAGACTATAGGGAATTGCGGGAACGAGACATAGCCGCTTCTAGATCCAACGATCCCGACGAGATTCAGCAAGTTCTTGTCGACGCCATTTGTGAAATTCTTAGAGTCCCAAAAACTAGTCTTGGGTCCGTACAGTCTCTTGTCAGTCAGAAGATACAGACTCTACTTCGTAGCGAATTAAATCTTGATTCGGACGAAATAAGGCTCGCTCCGAGCAGACCACGTGCTATTGCTCGTTGGGTGCGTACGGCACTGCAGCGACTGAGTGGGCCGTTGATAGATAATTTGCGGGCCGCAACCATGTTTGGCACTACTGTCGACTATTTTCGGACTCAAATTGAACCGAAACTTGACCTTGTGGCAGTGAAGTACTCTGGGATATTCTGCGCCACGGCCCGAATGACGTTTTGGCGGCTGGCACTGATGCAGTCTTTGCTGAGACAAGCTGAAACCATTGAATTTTCATCGCCAGCATCCTTGGCACGAACAGCAGCAGAGCATTTCAAGGTTCCGGAGAAGGATCGATCGATTTGTCGCGTATGCAGGAAACCATGGCCCGAAGCAATTGCATTTGACGAGGACGACCCACGTGTCGAAGCGCCGGTTCATTGGCGGTGCAGCAAAGAAGCGACAGAAATAGATAGCGTGATTGGATTCGATATCCCCCGCAGTTTTGGCGAATAGACGCAATGCCCCTGCGGGAAAAAAGCGCGGCTTATCAAGTTCAGCTTGCGCAGATGTGTCGAAAGATCGTCGGTAGCCGGGTTGTACGCAAGAGTGCGCCTGGATTCGTTGCCGGTGCTAATCAATTGCTTGATGCCTTAAGAGTGAATCAGGGAAGTCGGAGAAGTTTTCGACTGGCACTCGAACCCAATTGGAAATTGGTTCTGTACGGGGAAGACATTTGTGGAGCTGCCGGGCAAACGGAATTGCATTTTGGTGGCGAAATGGTATTCCGCGATCAGTGTTTGGAGCGCCAGGTACTTACGGTTGTGATCTTGTTGAGGGCCAATGAGTCTGCCGAGGCGCGAGAGGGTCGCCCAAGCCTGATTGAGGACGAAAACCATGTAGTGCGACGATTCCACTTTGATTTCGATAGCAGTGTTGCTGATCATGGTAAACCGCTTGCTCATATGCAAATTGGTGGGCAGCTAAATCAGCAGTTTCTCTCCATTCCAGAAGGTAATCCTTTCCGGTATGAGATCTTCGATCAATTGGACTATCCGCGATTTCCATGGACGATAGTTGACCTGCCTATCGTTTTGGATATGTTTTTACGGCAGTTTCCCGCTGGACTGGATGAACTCGTAAGCGACAAAGCATGGCGCGATCTCGTGATGGACTCTGAAAAACTATGGGTAAGGGACTTCTTTAGCCAAGCTGTAGCAATGATGGACTCCGCTAGTCGCCGTGAACCGCTGTACGACTACTGTTGCGAAGGCTCCGCGTATGAGCAGTAATGAGAGGACCTGAGGTGTATGCCGAGAAAAAACGCAAACAACATATCTAGCACACAGCAGTATTACGAGGCTATTAGGGACCGCTACGATGACTGACAAACTTACAAGAGAAGATTGCCAATACATTCTTTGGTGCCTTAAACATACCAGGTTGGCATACGAATCGACAGAATATCCAACATACGAGTTAAAGAAAGCACAATTGGATCGGCTTTCTGCCGTGGAAGAGAAGTTACGGAAAATTCGGGACCAATACGATTTGGACGAACCCAGATGAACAACTGATTGTTAGGGCATTTCTGATTTTCCCACCATAGGTCGTACCATTCGGGCCGAATGTGAGGAAATTCCAAGGGCGGGAATCCATCTTCATTTTGCAAGGGTTGCTCGCCTCATAGGTTCAGATCGATGAACAAAGCAGCGTGGTCGGATGCCTGCTCCGCTGAGCGGGTCATCTCCGTATAGGTCGGCCATTTCGTTGGACGATTCTTCGTTGTACCCCACAATCCCTTTCTGTATACACCTCCCGTAACGAACCTTTTCTCGAGGCTCTTCGAGATAAAAATGTAGTCATACCGGTTGGTAATACCGCACGAACCAAACGTGCCTGGTCGCGGTCCTGTGTCAAAACCTTTCAAGTTGTAGCAGTCGAGCAATGGACTTTCGCTGTCATACAGTGGCGCGAAGTTCGTCACATGTGCGTATTCCAGATGAAGTCTGCCACTGATTCCATTCGAAAGCTGCCACCCATTCCAGGCGAAGCCTGCCACTGATTCCAGAGCAAGGCTGCCACCCTGGCGGCCTGTTTTGAGGGGTTCTCGGGAGCGTATCGGCGCGGGATAACAAGCCGCTACTCTGCCTCCTTTTTTGGGAGAGGCAGATGCCGGCGAAGAGGTTATCGATGCGCAAGATCAGAGAGGTGTTGCGGCTCAAGTGGGCCGTGGGGATGAGCAACCGCCGGATCGCGGCGAGTTGCGGCGTCAGCCGTCCGACGGTGAGCGAGTATCTGCGGCGAGCCGAGTCGGCGGGCCTGGGCTGGCCCCTGCCTTCGGACATGAGCGATGATCGATTGGAGCGGCGGCTGTTTCCGCCGCCGCCGGATCTGCCGGCCGCGGCGCGGGGCGTTCCGGACTGGGTTGAGGTGCACCGGCAACTCCAGCGCAAAGGCGTGACGCTGTTCTTGCTGTGGCAGGAGTATCGGGCGGCCTGTCCGGACGGGTATCAATACAGTTGGTTCTGCGAGCGGTATCGCGCCTGGCAAGGCCAGCTCGACGTGGTCATGCGCCAGGATCACCGGGCCGGCGAGAAGCTGTTCGTGGACTATGCGGGGCAGACCGTCGGCGTCGTCGACCGGTCCACCGGCGAGCTTCGCCAGGCGCAGGTCTTTGTGGCGGTTCTGGGCGCGTCCAACTACACCTATGCCGAGGCCACCTGGACCCAGGGCCTGGCGGACTTCATCGGCGCCCACACGCGCGCCTTTGCGTTCTTCGGCGGCGCGCCGGAGCTGGTGGTGCCGGACAACCTGCGTTCGGGCGTTGTCAAGGCCCACCGCTACGAGCCGGACATCAATCCCACCTACCAGGACATGGCTTCGCACTACGGCGTGGCGGTTCTGCCGGCGCGGGTCCGCAAGCCTCGCGACAAGGCCAAGGTCGAGACCGGCGTGCTGGTGGTGGAGCGCTGGATCCTGGCCGCGCTCCGGCGCCGTTCGTTCTTCTCCCTGGCGGAACTCAATGACGCGATCCATGCGCTGCTAAAGCAGCTCAACACGCGCCCCTTTAGGAAGTTGCCGGGTTGCCGCCGCAGCCGTCATGAGGAACTGGACCGCCCCGCGCTTGGGCCGTTGCCGGCGCAACCCTATGTCTTCGCCGAATGGAAGAAGGCCCGGGTGCATATCGATTACCACGTGGCGATCGACGGGCATTACTACTCGGTCCCCTATGCGCTGATCAAAAAGTCCGTCGAGGTGCGCTTCACGCGCCACACCGTCGAGTGCTTCTACCGCGGTCGGCGCGTGGCCAGCCACCGGCGCTCGTATCACAAAGGCGGTCATACCACGGTGGCGGCGCACATGCCCGAAGCGCACCGCGCCGCCGGCGAGTGGTCGCCGCGGAGGTTGATCCGGTGGGCGGCGGAGAACGGCCCGTCCACCGGCGCGCTGATCCGCCGGGTGCTGCGCTCTCGAAAACACCCGCAGCAGGCCTACCGTGCCTGCCTGGGCATCCTGAGGCTGGGCAAAGCCTATGGCGGCGATCGCCTGGAGGCCGCCTGCCGGCGGGCGCTGGCCCTGGGCAGCTGCCGCTACCAAAGCATCGAATCGATCCTCAAAAACCGGCTCGACGAACAGCCGCTGACCGAGCAGCCGGAACTGGCCCTGCCGGATGCACACGCCAACATCCGCGGGCCGGACTACTACCACTGAAGGAGAACCTCATGTTGACCCATCCCACCCTCGACAAACTCATCGCCCTGAAGTTCACCGGCATGGCCGCCGCGCTGGCCGACCAGATGGCCATGGCGAACAGCCGGGAACTGAGCTTCGAAGAACGCCTCGGACTGCTGGTGGACCGCGAAGCCGCCGAACGCGAAAGCCGGCGCCTGACCAGCCGGCTGCGCCGGGCCCGGCTACGACACAACGCCGCGTTGGAAGACATCGACTGGCGGAGTCCCCGCGGACTGGATCGGCGACTGATCCAGTCGCTGGCCGCCTGCCAGTGGGTGAAGGAACACCTCAATGTCCTGATCGCCGGACCCACCGGCGTCGGCAAAACCTGGCTGGCCTGCGCGCTGGCCCACAAAGCCTGCCGCGAAGGACATACCGCCCTGTACTTCCGCCTCGCCCACCTGTTGCGCGAGTTGACCATCGCCAAGGGCGACGGTCGCTACACCAAACTGCTGGCCGCCTCGCTCGAACCGACGTCCTCGTACTCGATGATCTGGGACTGGCCAAACCGAACGCCGAAAACCGCCGCGACCTGCTCGAAGTGCTCGAAGACCGACACGGCCGCCGCGCCACCATCGCCGCCAGCCAACTGCCCATCGACCAATGGCACACCGCGATCGGCGATCCCACACTGGCCGACGCCATACTCGACCGGCTGATCCACAACGCCTACCCGATCAACATGAAAGGAGAATCCATGCGAAAACGACAATCGAAGTTGACGAATCACACCCCCTCCGGGCCATAATGCAACACCCGCGCCGCTATGCGCCCAGAGGTGGCAGCTTTGCTCCGGTCCGGGTGGCAGCCTTCAAATGGAACAGGCGGCAACCTTCAGCGGTTTACGCACACATGGGCGCCTTCTTTTTTTGGCCCCTCGTTGAGATCGCCCATTACAACAACATGTTGCTTGGCGGCTACGAGTTCGTCCGCGATTTTGCGCACCTCCGTTGCTTGCCGCTTCCGCATGCGACCTCCGCCTCCCAGCTGGGACTTGAAGTGATTGACCAGTATATGGACACAGTTTCCCGAGTTCGTTCGTACCTCATATTGAGGGCAGTCGCGACTGAATACCTCGCCGATGTCGTCCCGGCGTGCAACGTTTGAGCGAATGCTTTTGATGGGGAATCGCTTTTTGGTCATGATGCCCACATCAATGCCACGTTCGTCGTTGCCATCTATCAGCATTATGTGCTTGTACTGATTGCCCAGCATGTCCTCGTTAAATCGAACAAGTGACGGGCGATCTTCCGCTTCGACCACACCGATGATGTGCGCGTCAATATCACGAATTACTCGGCCGGTTAGGCGAGTGCCGGTCTCGTTCGTGGGTTGCTTGGCGAGTTCAACCCATCCAATCCAGTCGCTGCGGCCGCCTGCTGTAATCTCGACATGCTTGGTTTTGTCCCTTGGTTCACGGTCGAACTTACCTCGGTTCTTCCTGAGCCACGCCCAGCGCGGCTTGGGAGTCCGCTTGCGGCGGATCGCACCGTGGCTGTTGCGGGAGTAAATTTCAAGCTTAAGGAGTAGTTCGCGAATCCTTGCGAGATTGGTGCGGCTGTATTTCGCCTTCTGGAATAGGCTATTCACCTCGGTATAGGCATCGAGAATCGGATTACCAAGTGTCCAATTTGGCGTATGGAACGCGTTAGGCCGTGAAAATAGATTTTCCACGTTATACGTAGCTACGCGAATCATGAATCTAGCCGTTTACTAATCATTGGGGAATTATAAGGATGGTCGCACACCCCAATTGACCGCGAGTAGGATTCGCGGATGGAATGGAAAAGAAAAATCTTGTGGGCCGTCTTGGTGGCCTTGGTTGGAGCATCCCTGCCTCTGTTGGGCGTAGACATGGAGAACTTCATTGTTCCAACACACGTACTCGCGGCCGCATGGGGAGCTTTGGCCGTCGTCTTTTACCACGAATTCAAACCTGATGTTCTTGGTTGGTTTGGAAGGAAAAACACTCCTGCGGGTTTCGAAGTGTGGGAAGAAGACAGAGGACGCGGTGATCTGGCAGCGACGCTAATTAAGTCCGCTTCAACGTTTGGTAAGGCAGAAGAGATATTTGATCACTGCCGACACGATAAACAGCCGCGAAAACTAGAAACGGCCATTGACGCAATGGCAAGCCGTTTGATCAAAGAAGGCCGGACAGACGAGACGATGCAATTCTTGGAAAATGAAGATCTGGGTCCTGGTTACAAACTTGCCGTATCTATGCCTCCTGTTGACGGTGCTACAGACTGGCAATATCAGTGGGTCGTTACGGTTTTCCAAGGTGTGAGCAAAGAACAAATATGATTGACCTCAATACTAAACTGGAAATAGGCAGAGAACCCATGAGAAAACTACTCGTTTGTGTTCTGCTGGCATGCCCGCCATTGATTGCCACTACCCAAAGCACTGACCCTGTAGAGAACGAAGGCGAGCCGCCTGTGACCGAGAAATGGGAATGTCGGGAGTTTATGCAAAACAATGAAAGGGTGCTTATAACGCTTTGGCGGTCTGCTGGTACTAAGCCTAGGGAGACTGGATACGGGCGCCTGCAGTATGCAGGCGTGTCTTTTCCGGCCGCATTCAGCCTAGACGGAATGTTTCTGCGCTGGAACTGGGATTTGAACGAAGAGAGTCGTTGGGAACAGTCCTTTGTAATAGAACTGGACGGGACGGGGAGCTTCTATGATTTCTCCGACGTGAACGCGGGCGAAAGCGTATCGCCAAGCGACATATATTCCTGCACGGCCGTGGGGGAAGAAGAGGTGCCCATGGATAAATTTGTCGATTGGGCCAAATGGCATTTGCCCCTCATGTTCGGGGATGACTTTGGCGAGATCATGGAAGAACTCATTGAAGAAAACGCAACTGAATAGCCAAAACCGTATGCGGATACCCATGCTCGATCGAAAACGCGACATGAAAGGCGATACACCAGAGAAGTGAGCGCGCGCATTTTTTCGGCGTAATCAGTCGTATCTACCGAGCACCCGAAGGATGCCCGTTGTCAGCGATAGGGGGGTCGGTGTAGAAGATTTTACAACCGACGTATCGAAGAACTGGCCTACAATAGTAATCAGCGGCAAGTAACGATTATTCGCCAATGCCTGTACCAGGCTTTCAATTGCTAATGTTGCCAGCGCTTACGGCACTCTCCGATGGACAGGAAACTCCTGTATCGAAAGTCCGTGCTCGGGTCGCTCAATCGGAAGGCCTTTCGCAATCCGATTTGGCCGAAATGCTTCCGAGCGGCCGTCAGACTGTATTTGCAAACCGGGTTAGCTGGGCAGTGATCTTCATGGAGCGAGCGGGTCTGCTTGAAAGGAGTAACCGTGGCATCTACAAGCTCGCAGACGAAGGCAGAAAACTCTTGAAGCGCGGGCCAAAGGTCATCAACAATAGACTGCTACGCGATTACCCATCGTTTGTCGAATGGCGTAAACGCGCAAACGAGTCATCGAGGACATCCAAGGATGAAACCGATACAGATCATCAGATTACGGATACGCCGGAAGAATTGATGGATCATGCCCACCGGCAATTGCGCGGAGACTTGCAGACTGATGTACTAGAGAGAATTCGACAAGCGCCACCCGAGTTTCTGGAAAGAGTAGTCTTGGATCTATTGCGCTCTATGGGCTATGGAGGCGGAGATCCTTCAATGGGACGCGTGACTGGCGGTCCGGGCGACGGTGGAATTGACGCTGCAATCCGGGAGGACGCGCTTGGACTAGATGAGGTGTATGTTCAGGCGAAGAAGTTTGAAAAGAATACCGTAGGCGAGGGTGATCTGCGCAATTTTGCCGGCGCAATCGATGCGGCAGGCACTAGTAAGGGTGTATTCGTAACCACCTCGGTATTCACCAAAGCCGCTAGAAAGTATGTGCAAAAGAGTCCCAAACGGATAGTCCTGATTGATGGAGAAGAACTAGCCCGCCTGATGGTCGAGAATAATGTCGGTGTGCGTATCCAGTATCAATACAAGATCAATCGAATAGACGAGGATTATTTCACTCAGTCGAACTACTAGGTTGTGCGCTTCCAGCGGAGTCAGGTTCGCGCTGCATCCTATCCGCGTTACCGCCGTGCTACGGTGAGTAGCTTAGTTCACCAACATGTGCGATCTAGGTAGTGCCAAGAAAGTTTCGCACTTTCGTTACAGCGGTGATCCCGGTCTCTCCTTCAGGTTTCCCAATGATCAGATGCTAACGAAAATGGATCAACTCCAGCTAGCAGGAGGGCTGGTAGACAGGCATAGATTGGCGACTGAATCATGCGGCGAAAACGCTCATCCGGCTGTTCTGGAAGCCGTTTCATGGATCGAAATCTGCGAGTCTTGAGCGTCTTGTCTGACTCGATCAAACTCGTCCTGCCGTCCGTCGCGGATCATTTCGTCACGCTTTAGCGTGGAGAGGAGGTATACGCCGCGATAGATGCGCTCGAGCTGGGCCAATATTTCGGGCGGAATGGGCGGAGAATCCGATCCTAGCTTGCGCGTTGCGAGGCTCACCGCGGCATGGCGGACGAATTCAGCGGCCGTCATTTCGCGCGCCTGGGCCGCGTTCTCGATCGCCCACCATTCGGAATCCGAGAACCGGATTGATCGCGACGCGCGCGGCGCGGTGGGTTTGTCAGGGGAATTTGCGCCGGTTTTCGTCTGGGCAGGTTCGTTTTCGATCATGTTTTTTCTCCGAATCATTGCATTTCAGCCTTGGAAACGGCCTCAATCACCGCCGCATGCTGACTTCCATTGATCATTCAGAACTGGGAGCCTCGCGCGTGCTCTGAGCATTCATGTAGGAACGATCATGGCAATTGGTGAATGCTCGGAGCATACAGCCTTTCGCAAGTGCTTGGAATCACTGGAAATCCGGGCGTATGCTCCAGAGCATTCACTCTGCCCGGAAACCACCAGGCGTTTTATGTCGTTGATATCGCGAGGGATACAGGACAGGCGCGCGCTGGGTGTTGAGGGCATCGGAGATGCGTGGGGTGTGTGCGTAAAACTCCGAATGGAGTCGAATTTGAGCAACGCTGCCTTGCACACCCCTGCCACTGAAAACGCCGAAGTCTCAAGGACTTGGAGCCGCAGCGGCGATTGAGCGAGGCGACCAGCCCGCGATCCACGAGCGCGAGACGCCTTGTCTGTCGCGATCCAAGGTAACAGAAAAGGGCGCGCGACGGAAGCGCGCGCGGCCGTGCATCACACATTGCGCACCGGGCGCTGGAACTGTTCCCGCAACGCAGACGATTCGTCTCACATGTTCCAGGAACCCAAGCGGTCCGTTACACATGTTCCCGCAGCGCAACGAAGGACGCGAGCAGCGCTGGTACTACTGGCGAGGCGTACTCATTTCAATTGTTACCGCGAAGCAGGAGTTGGTGTCTCACACGTTACCGCGGCGTCAGCCGTGGGGGTGCGGTTGCGTTTGCACAGGCCGAGGTCGGTAGCGCCGACGAAGCCGCGCGCCGCGGTGCGAAGCACGCGGGCGGCATCGGCATCGGCATCGTCTGCAGGACGTGCGGCACTGATTGCGGCAAACGTGCGGAAGGTGGTGCAAGCACCGGTGATCGGCGAAGCCGTCACCGGCGATGTCCGCACTGCGGGGACAAGTGAAGCGGGTTGATGCACCTAGAAGGTGCACCGGATTCTGACGGGTGCGTAGAACGGGCCGCGCCGGTTGGATTGGCGCGGCCCGTTGTCGCGTCGCGGACTACGTCGCGATCTTCTGCACCGGGATCCCGAGCTGGGCCGCCTTGTCGACGAGGTTGTCGGTGATGCCGCTGCCGGGGAAGGCGATGACGCCTTTGGGCAGGAGGTTGAGCAGTTCGTCGTTGCGCCGGAACGGTGCGGCCCGTCCGTGCGCGTTCCAGTCGGGCTTGCACACGACCTGGTGCACGCCGTGGCGTTCGGCCCACTGGGCGGCGATTTTCTCCACGCCGGGGCCGCCGCCGTGCACCAGCACCATGTCCCGGTACTTGGCGCGGACTTTGTCGAGGCTGCGGAAGATGGCGTCGCAGTCCGTGACGTGCTTGCCGCCGGTGATGGCGACCAGGGTGCCGTCGGGCAGGTGTGCCTTGATCTCGCGGTCCTTCTTCGCGCGGCGGAAGTCGCGCGCGTCGATCGCCGCGGAGGTGAGCTTGCCGGTGTGCGAGACGTGGCTGCCGCGCCGCGGGCGCCAAGTTTTACCTGTGGCGTCACGGTATTGATCAGCCAGTGCGTCGCGCATCGCCTCGAAGGCGTCGCGCCGGTCGCCGAGGTGGCGGACGCGCTCGGTCTTGAGTTCGAGTTCGCGGGCGTTGATCTCAGTGCCGTCCTGAGCGCGTTCGAGGTCGCGCAGTTCGGGGATGAGCTTGTCGACGCACCGGTCGAGTCGC
This sequence comes from Gammaproteobacteria bacterium, assembly GCA_028821145.1. Taxonomy (GTDB): domain Bacteria; phylum Pseudomonadota; class Gammaproteobacteria; order Steroidobacterales; family Foliamicaceae; genus Foliamicus. The sequence goes on from JAPPHC010000064.1 coordinate 40,599, forward strand.
CGGACCTGGGCGTCGAAGGCGTTGACGATGCCCCACAGCAGGTGTTCGCGTTCGTCGGCGAGCTGGAAGCCGTCGGGTGTTACATCCTCTGAGAGAGTGCGGAATGCTTCGCTGACGGCGATCATCGCGCCATCGCGATCGAAGACCTCTCGGGAATCGAACTCGCCGCGTTCGGGGGCTGCGCCATACAGCGCGGCGTTCTCGCAGACGAGTGCGGTAGTGGATTGTGATTGTTGAGTGTTCATGGTGTCGATATCGAACATTGGGGTGTCTCCTAATGACATTGAGAGTGAAGCCGGTGGGCTTGCATCGCCGGAAGCTCTGGCCGGCTTGTGCCTATTGGTTCACGCGCGCGCAGGGGTGTCACCGCGAAGCGGCCGCAACGGAGTGGAGGACCCCGAAGGGGTTGACGGCCTGAGCACGTGTGGGACGATGGGAACGAGACGGAAAGAGCTACTCATGGGACTGGGCACACCCTCGTCTGTTCGCTTGCACCGGAATTCCCTCTCACACCCGTACTTGGATGATGTGCGTGTCTGGCTGGAAGGACTCGAGATCGGCTGCAAACGAATAGGGCGAGTGCGGAAGCACCCGCCCTATTCGGGGACGGAAGAGGCGCAGACTCAAAACGGAATCTGATCGCCCTGCCCTTCAGCCTGTGAGGCGTCCGCAGGCATCGCCGAACCGTTGGCCGGTTCGCCGGCTTCGGCCGCCGCGCCGTTGCCGTTCGGCCGATCCAGGAACTGCACCCGCGAGCCGGGCGCCAGCAGGATCTCGGTCGAGAACCGGTCGGAGTCCTCGCCCTCCTTGCGCCAGCGCCGCGTTTGCAGCTTGCCCGCGACGTAGACCAGGCGGCCCTTCCGTGCGTTCTTGACCAGCATGTCGACCAGCCCGGGCTGGAACGTGACGGCCCGGTGCCACTCGGTCTTGTCGACGCGCTCGCCGCTCGTCTTGTCGATGTACGACTCGTCGGTGGCGATGCTCAGGTTGGCCACGCGGCCCCCCGAAGCCAGGTGGTTGACCGTGACGTCGGCGCCGAGGCGGCCGATGACTTCTGCCCTGTTCAATCCGAAACTCATGTTCGTTCTCCTTCTGCTTGATGATGACGATGGGATGGCGAACGATCGGGAACCGGAATCTCTCCAGACCCCTTTCGTTCATCCTTCTCTGGCTTCCCTCCAACTCGGGCACTCGGCGACCTCGCGGTCGGGACAGCGCCGGGCCTGGTCGTCAGCGACCGTCTCCCGGACGGCGTCGGCGTCAAGGCCGATTTCAGCGAGCAAACGGCCAGTGGCCGCGGGGATCGGGTCGTAGTCGATGTCCGGTAAGAACATGTGCATCTCCTTCGGTGATCGCGTTCGGGCCGGGGGAGCCGCTCTCCCTCTCCTCTCCCGGGCGTTCGCCCGGCACACGCTGTCCTCGTTCTCTACGGAATGCCCCCCGCCGAAGGACGGGGAATAGTCAAATCCACGCCGCCAAGCGCGCGGTGATGGGCGCATCGTTCAGGATCTCCACCTCGTCGAACGACAGGCCGGCGAAGGCCAGTTCGGCGATGGCGTCGGCTTCGGTATCGAACGGGCCGTGCGTCTCGCCCGTGGCGAGTTCGATCACCGTGAAACTGGGATCCCACACGGGGATGCCGCGGAAGAAGTCGGAGCGCTCGTACGATCGTCTTGCACACGCTTCACAACGTGACGCCCCGTGACTGGGTACGCCGCAGTCCGTACAACGGCCCGCTGCGCGCCGCTCCCAGTACCGTTGCCGGCTTCGCGCGTTCTTGCGCTCGGGCCGACCGCGCTCGGCCTCCAGGACGGCGCAAGGCGTACACTGAGAACCGCGGTCGGTCGTCGGCCCCCCGCATCGGGTGCAAAGGCGGTTGGCCCTCCGGAAAGCGTATAGTTCGCGCTCCGCCGCCTGCCGGGTCTCCCGGCAGGGATCGCAGGTCGCGCCGCCTTCAACGGGAGGCCGGCGGCCGCACCGCACGCACGTCCCTCCGTCGAGGCGGGCCTGCCGCCGCCGGGCGCTGGCCGCCCTGCCGGCTTTGCGCCGGCCTTGCGGATTCCGGCCGCCATAGAGTTTGCCCTGGTTTCGGGCCCGCGCGTACCGGGCGCGCTCGGCGGCGCGGCGCTTCTCGCCGCATCCGGCGCAGAGCCGGCGGCCGGATTCCGGTGGATTGACGCCGCACTTGGTACAGGCCCCCCGCGCGATCCGCTCGGCGGTCCGCTGCCGGCTGCGCGCGCGTTCGCCGGCCCGATTACGACGGCGCTGGATGCCTGCTGTCTGCCGGCGGGCGTCGCGGTCGCGGTCCCAGGCCCGGCGTTTCTCGGCACAAACGCCGCACAAGGCGAGGCCGTTCTCGGGTGCTCGGGCTCCACACCGGGGGCAAAGGCCTGCCGCCCGGCGCTGTTCGGTCCGCTTGCGGAAGCGCTCGCGGTCCGCGGCGCGGCCCTGGTCAGGATCACGATAGGCCATTGGCGGCTCCAGGTCGGCACAGGGAGAAGGGCGCCCGTTCGGCGGCGGGCCGGCGGGACGTCCGCGGGAAGGCGTGGGTGCGCGCCGGTCAGCCCTTCTGGCGGCGCTCGACGAAAATGGAGAGGCTGCGCCACCCCCATTTTTGTAAGCCACAGTCGCGCCGCTTGATCCCCGTCGCGATGATGATTTCGTCGCGCGCCGGGCGGAGTTCCTCGACCGCCTTCAGCGGCAGGATCCGGGCGCGCGCCTTGCGCCGGCCCTTGGGCCGATTGCCGTCGGCCTCAACGGAAACAATGTCCCCGCACGCGAGCGACCGGAAGGTCTCGACGACATAGCGCTCGTCATCGAGGCCGCCGCCGACGAAGTGGATGAGATAGGTGCGCGCGTCGCCGCGCGGTGCGAGTGCCGCCTGCATCGTGCCGTGCTCCTTCGTGAAGTGGGACAGGAACGGCGGAAGCGCCCCTCTCCCTGAGCGCCGTCCGCCGCCCCGCTTCCGGCCGAGACTCTCCTCTCTTCGGCGCGGGACGGCTCGGATGTAAAGCCAGGCAGGGAGTGCGCGGGAAGCGAACTGTCACTTGGTTGCGGTGCCCTTCAGCCAGAACTCCCGTGATGCGTTTCCGGGGAAACGCCGAAGGTCCGCGCCAATTCCTTTATCATCGCCCGCCGTGAGTGAGATTCAGGCGAAGGGAGTTTCCATAACGGGGTCCATGCTGTACGACCTTGTGGCATGTCCGCATCGCTT